>NZ_CP045335.1:0-300000 GCF_009363335.1 Labrenzia sp. THAF191a | reverse complement strand
ACCACCAAAGCTGATGAAGTTGTCTGAATGCAATAACCAGAAGCCTGCCTCAGCAGTTGCTGGTCGCCACGATATGGTCCAGCAGCTTGTCGAGCCGTTCGTTTCGCGATCCTGAGAGTTCCAGGATTTGCGGGCCGTCTGACAACAGGCCCAGATCGTCCTGTTGGAAGATGGCCTTCAGTCTTCGGTCCACCCAGGCGCGCAATCTGGGCAGCTCGATTGGTCCGGGTATTTCGTCCGGTTCGACAAGGGGAACGAAGATGATGGTATCAAGCGACTTCAGCGCTCGGTCTATCCGGCCCAGAAGCCGGCCCTGTGGTTCCCAGTCAAATCCCTGCCCCGCACTAACGACGTCCAGATAGGCCAGGAAGTCCAGCGGACTGCGGTCGAAGACAACACTCTGACCGGTGGCGATGTCGAGGATTTGCCGGCAACTGTACCCCAGTTGCTCTTCCAGATCTTCAACCGTCGGCCTGGCGGAAAACGCCACACCTTCCTGAACAAGTTGCCAGTAGGGTTCGGGAAGCACTTCGTAGCTGGGACTGGCTTCCCTGAAATCGCTTGCGAGCGTTGTCTTGCCGGAGCCGTGTGTTCCAGTTATCGCGATCCGCATTCAGGTCCTGGTTCAGCCTTGATCAAGGCGCCTAACAAAGGCGGGTGTTCGGCGTGCTCTTGAGCTCGGCCAAACACCCGGCCGGTTGAAGTCAGTCTGTCAGTAAGCCGGTTTCTGCGGAAACCAGTCCGGTCGTCTCGGATCGAGATAGGCCCCTTCGATGCGGTCGACTTCGAAACGGGCAATAGCGTCCAGGTCAATCTCGACACCAAGGCCGGGAGCTTCCGGCACCCGCAGGTGACCATTCTCGATCCTGAACGGCACTTTCAGGATGTCTCCTGATAGATACGGCAGCTCGTTGTCGATCGCCAGGATCATGTTCGGACAGGCCGCTGCAACATGGAGATAGGCAGCCTGACTGAGACCCAGTTCTCCGCCGCTGTGGAGCGTAACGGGAATGCCGTAGGCCTCGCAAAGGCCGGCAGCCTTCAGGACCTGCTTCAATCCGCCTGCCTGGTGTGGGTCCAGAAGCACCACGTCTGCGGCCCTGTTGGCAACAATATTGGCGACTTCCTGAAGCGTGTAGGCGCTTTCATCCAGTGCAATCGGTATCGGTTGGCTTTGCCGTAGTTCAGCATGGCCTGCCAGATCCGTCAGTTCCAGAGGCTGCTCGACATAGGCAAGGTCATATGGCTTGAGCATCTCGAGCATCCGCTTGGCGGTGCCGATGGTCCAGGCCCCGTTTACATCCGCACGGATATGGGCATGTGGGCCCAGTTCCTCCCGGATGGCCTTGACGAGGGCCAGATCCTGTTGCGGATCGAGGCCTATCTTGATTTTGAAGGACCGGTAACCGGCGTCGTAATCGGTACGAGCCAGCTTCGCCAGCTCCTCGGGTGAGGAAATGAACAGATAGCTGGCGATCTCGATATCGGACCGGTACGCCCCGCCCCAGAGGCGGTGCAACGGCAGGCCGGCGAACTTGCCAACCGCATCCCACATGGCCATTTCCGCGGCTGCCGCCGCATAAACCGCCGCACGCTGGTGATGATAATATCCTGCGCCCAGAACGTGCCGGAAAAGCCGTTCGGTGTCGTGCACCGGCCTGTCCAGCAACAGTGGCTTCACGACAGTCTCGAAGACCGCGGGAATGTAATCCAGCAGGCAGATCGTTTCGCCGTAACCCTTGATACCTGAGGCGGTTTCAACCTCCACCAGCATCCGCGTCACACGCGAGCGCACGCCCGTCGCCCACAGGATCGGGTTCTTGAGCGGGACACCGACCAGCCAATGGCGAACGGCAACAACTCTCGCGCGTTCGTCTGCGGCCAGAGCAGACATATGGTCTTTGTCCTTAAAATCCGCGTTCGTCGTCATTTGAATACTCATAGTTCCAACCGCTGTTTTGAAGCTGCATCAAACAAATGAGCCCTGCCGGGGACCGGCGTTACGAAAAGGCCCTCTCCCGGGGTAAAGCGTTTCTCGCCAGGCAGGGAAATTGAAATCAGTTCACCCCCGAGCCAGCCGGATACCTCGGTCTCGTCGCCTGTGGGTTCGACGACGTCGACGGTCATTCGGCAAGCCTGGGGATGATGCTGGTCACACAGGTTGAAATGCCTGGGGCGGACACCAAAAACGATGTCCTGGCCGTCGTGCAGCTTGCCCGCATTCGGGAGCGGCAATCGCACATCCGGCGCCGATGCGAAGACACCTTCGCCGCCCGTCTTTTGAACCTGTCCTCGAATGAAATTCATTGCAGGCGAGCCGATGAAGCCGGCAACGAACATGTTGCGCGGGTTGTTGTAGAGTTCAGCCGGTGTGCCGATTTGCTCGATTCGGCCATCGCGCATCACCACGATACGGTCTGCCATGGTCATGGCCTCGACCTGATCATGCGTGACATAGATGGATGTAGTGCCGAGCTTCTGGTGCAGTTTTTTGATCTCGGTCCGCATCTGAAGTCTCAGCTTTGCATCGAGGTTCGAGAGCGGTTCATCGAAGAGAAAGACCTTCGGGTTACGCACGATGGCGCGGCCCATCGCAACCCGTTGCCGTTGCCCGCCGGAGAGCTGTTTCGGATATCTGTCCAGAAGCGTTTCCAGGTTGAGAATTTCCGCTGCGGCCTGGACACGCATCTTGATTTCGTCGCGCGGCCGCTTGGCAAGAAGCAGGCTGAAGCCCATGTTTTCGGCAACGGTCTTGTGCGGGTAAAGCGCGTAGCTCTGAAAGACCATCGCCACGTCGCGATCTTTCGGTGCAACATCATTCACGATGGAGCCGTCGATCATGATGTCGCCGGCGGAAACTTCCTCCAGCCCGGCAACCATGCGCAAAAGGGTCGATTTTCCACATCCTGACGGGCCGACCAGCACGACAAATTCACCATCCTTGATATCGACAGACACGCCGGACAGGATTTCGGCTTTTCCGAAGAATTTCTGGCAATTTCTGATTTCAACAGTCGCCATTTCTGTTTCTCCCTGGATCCAGACCCTTCAGTCGCGTCGATTGAAGGATCGGAAATGGATTGATCTTGAGGTGTTTGAACACGGTGTCGGTGCAAGAGGCTCTAGCCTTTGACCGCACCGGCTGTGATGCCGGCGACAAGGTGTCGTTCAAGCAAACTGAAGATGATGAGGACGGGCACGACAGCGATGACGGCTGCTGCCATGAGTTCGTTCCACTCGACCTGATATTCCCCCATCAGGGTCGCGATCCCGACAGGCAGCAGATACATGTCCGGTTCCGTGACAAGTACCAGCGCCCAGATGAATGCGTTCCAGGCCGTGAGGAAGGTGAACATGGCAACGGCCGCGATCCCCGTCTTTGCCAGCGGCAGCACGATCCTGACGAACGCCTGCAGACGGTTGGCCCCGTCCATCATGGCAGCCTCGTCTATCTCCTTCGGGATCTGGCGAAAGAAACCGACCAGCATCCACGTCGCAAGCGGAAGCGCAAAGGAAGTGTAGACGGCAATCAGCGCGGCATAGGTGTCGAGCATGCCGACATCCGAGATGAGCTTGAAATAGGGCACCACCAGCAGCGCTTCCGGCAGCATCTTCACGAACAGGAGTGCGATGATCACCAGAGGCTCGATCCGCATCCTGAACCGCGTGATGCCGTAGGCGGCAAGCGTTGCCAGAGCGAGTGCCAGAACGGTTGTTCCGGTTGCAACGACAAGGCTGTTCACGAAGTAGCGGAGGATAGGCCGGGTCTCCAGAACGCTGACGTAAGCATCGAAAGACCAGTTCCAGGAATAGAAGGTCGGCGGATCCAGAAAAATCTCTGATGCCGGCTTCAGTGATGTGTTCACCATCCAGTAGAGTGGGAAAAGCATCACCACCAACGGGACAATCAGCACCAGATATCGGAGCACATGCTCAAGGCGAATTGCAGACCGCATTGTCACGCTCCCCCCTTATCTTTTTCCGGTTTGACAATGTAGAGGTAGAGAACCGACAGGGTCAGGACGATGCCGAGGAGCAGTATGCCGATCGCCGATGCCCGGCCGAGGCGGTTGGCTTCAAAAGCGGTGTTGTAAATCATGACCGGCAGTACCTCGGTGCTGCCTGCCGGGCCTCCTCCCGTCATCACGGCGATTACGTCGAAATGCCGGACCGTGTAGATCGTATCGAGCGTCGCGGCGACGATGAGCAGATACCTAAGGTTCGGAAGGGTTACGTGCCTGAACTGCTGCCAGGCGTTGGCGCCATCGAGTGCAGCCGCCTCATATTGGTCTCGCGGGATGCCCTGGAGACCGGCAAGAAGCAGCAGCATGACGAAGGGCATGCCCCGCCAGAAATCGACCGTAATCACTGACACCAGCGCCAGCACGGGATCCGCGAGCCAAAGGGCTGTTTCACGGATGAGCCCCGCGCTTTCCAGAATGTAGTTGATCACGCCGAACTGTGGCTCGAGCAACCAGACCCAGATGACCGAGCCGATGGAAGGGGCAACGATCCAGGGCATCAGGAAGCCGAGCCTCAGAAGCGTTCTGCCGTAGGAGATGGAATTCAGCCCCAGCGCCAGCAGCATTCCGACACTTACGTGGAGAAACACACAAGCCACCGTAAAAACGGCCGATACACTCAAGCTGTGCCAGAAATCGCTGTTCTGGAGGATGTAGGCATAATTGTCGAAACCGACGAAGGAAGACCGAAGTCCGCGGGTTCGATGAAGCGATGTCCAGAAAGCCTGGATCAACGGTGTTGCTATCAAAAGGGACAGCGAAACGATTGCCGGCCCCAGGAACAGGTATCCATACCAGCGCTCTCGCCTGAGCCCGGATGCCCGCCATATGTCGCGTTTCCCGGGCGTATTGACCGCGTCTTGGAAAGCTGTGTCTACAGTCGTCATGATAGTTTCCTGGGGCCGGGTGTGATCAGAGGTCGTTCAGCTTGGCTGTTACGGTCTCATCGAGTTCCTGCAGGATTTCCGTCAGGCGCTCGGGTTGCAGAAGAGCCTCCTGAAGGGCCTGCACGACGTCCTTGCCGGCGACATCTGCCCATACGGGTGTTGGCGCCGGAATTGTTTTTGCCACCGCCCCGATCTCCAGGAATTTGGCAACGACGGGGTCGTTCTTGATTTCCGGTTGCTCTGCGACGTCCGTGCGAAGCGGCATGTAGTTGGCTTCCAGCATGGCACGTGTCTGCCACTTCGGGCTGACGATATGCTGCAGGAACTTCCAGGCTTGTTCCGGGTGTTCGCAGCTGGAAGAGATCATTTCAGCAGTGATCTTGGCGACGGTGCGTGGCTGATCCGTATTTGCGGGTGGCCAGGCGACCAACAGCTTGCCTTTCAGGTCCGGATTGTCGTTCAGGACCTTGGCCAGGCCCCAATAGGCGTTGCGCATGGATGCGATCTTGCCCTGGGCAAACAGGGTCGTCTGTTCCGCATAGTTGATCGTGGCCGGTCCGGGAGCCGCGACGCCCTTTTCAGCCAGGCCGAGATAGAACTTTATGGCCTCGACCGTTTTCGGATCTTTGGAGAACAGGGATTCCGTATAGTCGTCATTGAAGGCCCGGCCGCCGTTGGAATAGATCCAGCTCAACAACGTGCGTGTGGTGGTCGTCGTCGGGCCGGCAAGAATGGCCGTGCCCCACTGGTCGTCAGTGGTGAGTTTCTGCATCCACTGTGAATATTCGTCCCAGGTGGTCGGCAGAGCTTCAGGGTCCAGACCGGCAGCCTCGACAAGATCCCTGTTGTAAATTTCAGCGTAGATGCCGGCGTAGACCGGCAACGCATAAAGGCTGCCCTCGAAGGTAACCGCGCTGAGGATATCCTGCGGCCAGACGGACTTGAAATCGTCACCGCTTGCTTCAAAGAACTCGTCAAGTGGATGGAGGTAGCCGTTATAGGCCGCAGTCGTGACGTCGCCGCGATAGATGCACGGTGCTTTTTGAGCCTGGGCAGCGGTTGCGAATTTTGTCCAGTCTTCCTTGCGCGCAACGAGGATCGGCTTGATCTTGATGTCCGGGTTTTCGGCCTCGAACTCGGCGATCATTTCTTCCGCCAGCGGCGCGAATTGCTTCTCGCTGAGCGACGTCGATTGCCAGGTGATGGTGACGGGCTCCGCCTGTGACGGCAGGGAGCTCATTGCCGCCAGCATGGTCCCGCAACTGGCTGCCAGCAGCCATTTTCCAGAATTCCTCATCTTTCATCTCCTCCAACTGAAAGCCGATAAATGCCAAGCTATTGAAACGTTTCAATGAATGACTTCAAAAAAACCGCTCAAGGCGGCATTGGCTATTGAAACGTTTCAATAGGTGTAGCATTATCATCCGGTACCGGCAAGAGAGATTCTGGGCAGTGCTAGAGCGATATTTTTAAATGTCTGATTCAAATAAGAAAATTAACATTACAGATGTGTCCAAAGCTGCCGGTGTCTCGGTTGGAACTGTTTCGAACGTTTTGAACAACACCCGATTTGTAAGCGAAGAAAAACGGCAGCTCGTTCTGAAAGCTGCCAGTGACCTCGGGTTCCAGCTGGACAGCACGGCGCAAACCCTCAGGCGCAAAAAAACCCGGACGATCGGGTTCTGTACCACATATGCAACGCCTGCCTTCCTCAGCGCTCTCGCGGAAACTTTCGAAGATGCAGCGGAAAAGCATGGCTTTGACATGGTCATGGCCGTTTCTCACCAGGATCCTGAAAGGGAACTCAGCCGGGTGAAGACCCTCTTGCAGCGCAAGGTTGACGGTCTGGTCCTTCTGCCGACCTGGCAGCCGCAAAAGTCGCTCGACCTGATTGCCGGTTCCGATGTTCCGGCCGTGATCATCGAACGTTTGAACGAAGACGATCGCTTCGATTACGTGACAGTCGATCAGAACGATCTGATGCAGCAGATTGTTCGCCAACTTGCAGAACGGGGGCGAAAACACATCCTGTTCATTCCCCAGAGAAAGGACCTTATCGTGTCACGGCAAAGAGCTGCGGGCATCGAACAGGCAATTGCGAACAGCGGCAGCGCCATCCAAAGCAGCGTTCTGGAGCGTGGTGAGAATGCTGCCGATTTTGAAGCGCGGTTTCAGAAGGCGCTGCGGTCCTCAACACCACCGGACGCAATTGTCGTCGGCAACAGCTCCGTTGCAATCTGGACCTTGAGAGCGCTGAAGGCGCAAGGCGCGTCCAGCGATCGCGACATTTCCGTGGTTACGCTGGATGACCCGGACTGGGGGGATCTGGTGACCCCGCCAATCGGCTGTGTGCGCTATCCCGTCAATGCAATCGTGGACAATGCCTGGGACCTGCTCGAAAAGCGCATGCAAAACGTGTCGACCGGGTCTAGCAAGATCGTCGTACCGGCAGAATATCTGTCGCGCTAACGACGTTCGTAGGTCTTGGTTCAGCCGTCGAGGTCGCGTTCGGACAGAATGCGATCGACCAGTCCCCATTCCAGGGACTCTTCCGGTGTCATGTACCGGTCCCGGTCCATCGCGGCTTCGAACTCCTCGTAGGTTCTGTTGCAATGCTTCGCGTAAAGCCGTGTCATGCGCTCCTTCGTGCGCAGGATTTCTTCCGCATGGATCGCCATGTCCGACGCCTGCCCCTGGAAGCCGCCGGACGGTTGATGGATAAGGATGTTCGCGTTCGGCAACACGGCCCTTTCGCCAGGTTCCCCGGCCATGAGCAGAAAAGATCCCATCGACCTGGCAGTGCCCATGCACAGCGTATGAACGGGTGCCCGGATGTAGCGCATGGTGTCGTACATCGCGAAGCCGCTGGTGACCATGCCACCGGGTGAATTGATGTAGAGCTGGATCGGCTTCTTGGGGCTCTCCGCCTCCAGAAAAAGCAACTGGGCGCAGATGAGGGCCGACACCGTGTCATTCACCTCGCCATTGAGAAAGACAATCCGTTCGCGCAGCAATCGCGAATAGATGTCGAAAGAGCGTTCACCGCTGCTGGATTGTTCCACGACCATCGGGACGAGCTGCATCGCTTCGCGCATGGGCGAACTCCTGTATTTCAATGATTTGGGTTGGTCGGAAAGAGCTTATGCGGCCAGCATCATGACCGGCTCGTTGCTGTTTGCTGCCCAGGTATCGCGAGACGCCAGCCGGCCATCGGCAAGGCGTTGCCTGATCGTCAGAAGCGTTCGGTCGCTGCTGATCGGGTGCAGCTGAAACTGCACGACACTTTCCAGAAATGGTGGGGCATCATCGCGCAGCCGGAAAAGGATCTCTTGGTTCGGTACCACGGCAACAGGTTCTACCTGTGCGAGATCGTGGTCCGGTAGCCATCGTTCCCTGAAAGTGGGGATGGTGATGGCTCGCCAGACCTTTTCCGGTGGCGCCTCCAGCTCATATTCCTGAACGATGTCAGCAGTTTCCATCTCCCCTTGCACGGAAGTCGCCAACTCCACATCAGGCGTTTGGTCACTCATTGGTCCATATCCTTCAGCAGGGTTTTCAACGCATCGATGCGGGCCGGCCAATAGGCGCGGTATTTTGCGAGCCAGCCGGCGATAAGGGCCAGCCCATCAGGGTCTACTTCGTAGTTCACGAACCTGCCCTGCCGTTCCTGTCGCACAAGCTTTGCCTGACACAGGACGGAGAGATGCTGGGACATTGCCGGTTGGCTTATGTCCATGCCGTTGCGCAGGGAACTTGCGTTCATGCGGCCATCGGCCAGCTTCTCGAAGATTGCGCGCCGCGTTGGATCGGCCAGAGCCTTGAAGATGTCATTTTCCACCATGGCAACACATAAGCACAAACTTATGTGTTGCGCAACCGCGATTTGATTGATCTTTTCAGGTGGAGAAAATTGCGCGGAGGACACAAGTGGTTGTGGTCGACAGGCACAGCTGCAGTTGGCGCTGAGGACGTGATCGCGTTTTGCCTTGTCGTCCTCAGCCCGTTCGTCTGGTCATGGTCGTCACGGCTATCAATCAGTTCCCGATAGGGCTGATCATCTCGTTCATCGCATAGGGCAGAATGCCCCCTGCTGCGTAGATTTCCGCCTCGCGTGCGGTTTCGAGGCGGCAGAGCAGCGGGATCTCGCGTGAAGGGCGAGCATCGGCGGAAGAGATCCTCAAATATCCTCTGGCTTTGGGGGCAAGTCCCTTTTCAAAGATGATATCGAAAGTTTCATCGCCTGTAAGGCCCAGTGTTTCCGCAGTGTGTCCGTCGGTCGTTTGAAGCGGCAGCACGCCCATGCCGACGAGGTTGGACCGGTGGATGCGCTCGAAACTGTCGGCAACAACGCATTGTACGCCCAGTATACGGGTTCCCTTTGCCGCCCAGTCGCGGGAGGAGCCATTGCCGTAGTTGCGTCCGGCAATCACGATCTGCGGGACGCCTTCTGCTCGATACCTGCCGGCAGCCTCATGGATCGTACAGGTGTCTCCGCTTGGAAGATGCCGGGTTATCCCACCTTCGGTCCCCGGAACCATCAGGTTGCGTATGCGGATATTGGCGAAGGTGCCCCGCATCATGACGTTGTGGTTTCCGCGTCTCCCGATGTAGGAGCTGAACCGGTTCTCCGGAACGCCAAGCGAAAGAAGATATTGCCCGGCCGCGCTGTTCGCCGGAATGGCGGATCCAGGCGAAATGTGGTCGGTCGTGATATCGTCTCCGAGGATCAACAGCGGGCGGGCATTTTCCAGCCTGTAGGAGCTGATGTTGCGGGCCTCGCCCGTAACGTCATCTAGGAAAGGTGGACGCAGCAGGTAGGTGCTTTGGTTATCCCAGCGAAAGTCTTCGCCTTCGGGCACTGCCAGTGCTTCCCAGAATTCGTCTGCTTCCTGCATCCGGCCGTATTGTTCCCGAAACTGGTCTGCAGTCACCATCGACTGCGTCAGTAGGTCGATTTCCCCAAGGTCCGGCCATAGATCTGCGAGATAGACCGGAGATCCGTCAGCGCGCTTTCCGAGTGGATCGTTCGCGAGATCTATCCGCACGGTGCCGGCCAACGCATAGGCGACAATGAGCGGTGGCGAAGCAAGATAGGCTGCCCGGACCAGAGGGTGTGTTCTGCCTTCGAAATTGCGGTTGCCGGAAAGAACTGCAGTCACGCTGAGGTTCCGGGTGCGAATTTCCTCTTCGATGTCAGCCGCAAGCTGTCCGGACCCGCCGGCACAGGTCATGCAGCCAAAACCTGTTACCTGAAATCCGAGACGGTCGAGATCGTCCTGCAAACCGGATTTTGCAAGGTAAGCGGAAACAACGCGCGATCCTGGAGAAAGGGAGGTTTTTACTTTGGGGGCGACCGTCAGTCCCGCCGCTACGGCATTTCGAGCAACGAGCCCGGCAGCAATCATCAGCGAAGGGTTTGACGTATTGGTGCAAGATGTGATGGCGGCGATTACGATATCCCCGTCGGACAAGGCGCCGGGGCCGGGTTTTGAAACGTCGGTACGCGCATCAAGAAAGTCGTCGAAACTGCCGGGAACGTCTTCCAGATCGAGCCTGTCCTGTGGCCGGCGCGGGCCAGCCGCGGACGGCTTGATCCGGTCCAGCTCGATTGTGATCACCTGGGCATATTGTGGCGTATCAGCCCCGTCCGCCCACATCATCTGAGCTTTTGCATAATTTTCTGCAAGCGCGATATCGTGTTCGTCACGTCCGGTCTGGCGCAGATATTCCATGGTTTTGGCATCGAGCGGCGAGAACCCCATGTTCGCCCCGTATTCCGGTGCCATGTTTCCAAGGGTCGCCCGGTCCGGCACGCTCAGCGAATCCAGCCCGTTGCCATGAAACTCGATGATCTTGCCCACCAGATCGTGCTTGCGCAGTGCCTCTGTCACCGTCAGTACCAGATCCGTGCTCGTGACACCTGGTTGCAAGGCGCCGGTCAAGCGGCACCCCACAACATCCGGGAAAGCCATCGAGATCGGCAAGCCAAGCAAGGCGCCGCCGGCTTCGATGCCGCCGACCCCCCAGCCCATGACACCGAGCCCGTTGATCGTCGGTGTGTGGCTGTCCATGCCGACAAGCGTATCCGGATAGGCCCAAAGCGTGTTTTCGACTTTTGCGCTTCGAACAGGCCTTGCCAAGTATTCCAGATTGACTTGATGGACGATGCCCTTGCCGGGTGAAAACAGCCGAAAATTGCGGAAATTGGCTTCCGCCCACTTCAGGAAAGTATAGCGCTCGGCGTTCAGTTCATATTCGAGGGCGATATTGCGACGCTCAGCATCCGCGGTTCCGGCAAACTGGGTGACCACGGAGTGGTCCACCACCAGTTCGGCGGGAATCTTCGGGTTCACCTTGCTCGGGTCACCGCCTCTTTCGGCTACCGCTGACCGCATGGCCGTCAGGTCGGCAAGGAGCGGTACACCTGAAGAATCCGGCATCAGCACCCGGGCAGGAAAGAACTCGATGTCGCCGACGTCTTCACCCCTTGCAACAGCCGCAACACGTTCGGCAGCATCCTTAGTTCCATCCACATGACGTAAAAGGTTTTCCAGGAGGACTCGCGTCACGAAAGGAAGGCGCTCAATTACCGCGCCGGGTACGGCTTCCTGAAGACGGGCGAGAGACGCATATCGGTATGTCTTGTCGGCGACGGTCAAGTCCGCGCCGGTGTTCCAGTCTGATGTCATTTGATTATTCCTGGGTATCGGGAGACAGGGCGGCGCGGCGTGCGTAACGTGCCTTCAGGAAAGCTGCGACGATCGAAAAGACCATCATTGCGAGCAGCAGCATGGAAAACGGTCGCTCCAGCAGATAGCTGCCGAGATGCCCGCCGGAAATCTGAAGGCTGCGCACCATCTCGCCCTCAGCCATCCTTCCCAGAAGCAACCCGATAACCGTTGCCGCCACGGGGTAGGAATGCCGGCGCATCAGCCACCCGAGGCAAGCGAAGACTGCAACGGTCAGAACACCGGCAATCGTGCCCGTCACGCCGAAGCCGCCCCAGGCGCACAGGGCAAGGACCGAGGGGACCAGATACCGAAGTGGCACCTTGATTACCATGCCCAGCAGACGCAGCACCAGCAGGCCGACAATGCCGAGAAGCAGAACTTGAACCAGATTGCCGACAATGATGGCGTAGACCAGGTCGCCCTGGTCCCGGATGAAAGCCGGACCACCGACGATGTTGTGGAAAGAAAAGGCCGCCATGAGTACTGCCGTGGCCGCTCCGCCGGGAATGCCAAGCGCCAGAAGCGCCGCCATTGATCCGCCTTCGGAGGATGAATTGGCGGATTCCGCAGCAATCACCCCCTCAGGAAGGCCTGTGCCGAATTCTTCTGTACGTGAAGATGTTCGCCGAACCTCGCCATAGGCAACGAGATTGGCAACGGAAGATCCAACCCCCGGCACTGCACCTATCAGGACGCCGATTGCGCTGCCGCGCAGCAGGACAGAGGGATATTTGAAGGTCGAAAACATCGCACGAATGATCGGCCTGAAGGCGACAGGCGGCACGTCGTCTCGTGTGCTCAGTGTCTGTCTTTCCCGTATGCGCAGGAGCTCAGAAGCGGCGAAAATGCCGATCATCGCGGGCACCACCTGTACGCCATCGAGAAGATACGAACTGCCGAAAGTCGCGCGCAGAACACCTGTCGTGGACATGCCGACCTGGCTCAGAATGAGTCCGAGCATCCCCGCAAGCAGGCCTTTTGCCATGGACGCTCCGCTCAGCGCCGCGATCAATGTGAGACCCCAGGCGATCACCAGGACCATTTCAAGCGGACCAAGCTTCAGAACCACCACGGCGAGCGGCTGGATGAGAAGGAAAAGTACAACGTAGCCAATGAAGGCTCCGATTACCGACGCGCCGAGGCTGAGCCCGAGGGCCTCGTTCTGGCGGCCATTACAGGCCATTGGGTAACCGTCGAACGCGGTTGCCACGGAAGACGACGAGCCCGGAATGTTCATCAGGATGGCCGTGACCCCACCGCCATAAACCCCGCCGGTGAAGATGGAGGTCAGGAACATGATCGACTGGATAAAGTCCATCGTGAAGGTGAGTGGCAGGAAAAGCGCCATCGCCATTGATACCTGAAGACCCGGGACGGCACCGAAGATCAACCCGATGAGCAGACCCGGGATCACAAAGATCCAGGGACCCATGCCGCTGAACATCAGGTCAAGTGCGGATGTAAGTGCGGAGAAGTCGACCATCAGAACACCAGCGTGGGCATGGGGAAGGGAAAAAGTGCGCCAAAGGCACTGGTGACTGTTGCGGTGAAGACCAGGGAAAAGAGCGGTGGCTTCCACAGGGATCGCTCGCTGCAGATCACGATTCCGAGCCAGACGAAGAAGAAGGTCGCGACGTCGAACCCGATGTAGAACATCGATCCGCAAAACCCGCAAAAGAGTGCGAGCAGCAGGATATCCCCTGCCGTCTTGCGCAGGCTCTCGCCCTGATCCTCTTCACGTCCCCACTGGGAGAACACGATGACCGCGACCAGAACAATCGCCAGGAGGCTGGCCGGCGCGAGGATGATCAGGTTGTTGAGAGAGAACTTCGCGGCAATTGCACTGCGGTTCATGGCGAACGTAAGGGCCAGCGCAAGGGCAAGAAAGATCGCGTGGGAAGGGGCTAATCGAATGGACATGGGCGACCTGTGGCTGTCGGATGGCTCAGGAGCGGGACGCCGAGGGGGATCCCCGGCATCCCTTGATGTTGTCCGAAGTGGCAGATCTCTTATTGATCGGCGGAGAAGCGCTTCAGGATTTCGAAGTTGGACTTGACGATTTCCGTCGTGCGTTCGGGGCCGACCCAGTCCGCTCCGATGTCCTGTTCCTTGAGCAGTGCGACAAAGTCCTCGTCCTGCAGGACTTCTTCATAAGCCGCAACAAAGCGGTCGAAGTCTTCCGGATGCTCGGCAGCGAACTTCGCATTGGCCGCGATGCCGCGAATGGATCCGAGAAGCGGCGTCAACGTTACGCCTTCGTCCTTGAGTGTTTCATTCAGGGTCGGCGCGTCCCAATCTTCCAGTCGGGTTTCGGAGGCAACCGCCAGAGGACGGATGAACTCTGCAACGGGAAGGCTGCCCGATGCGCTGATCACGACCAGATCGACCTGTCCACCGGCAACGGCCGTTCGGGCCGTACCGCCACCTTCATAGGTGACAACGTTGACGGCGTCGTCCGAAAGACCAAAGGCTTCAAGCGCAAGTCGAAGATTGATTTCACCGGTTGACCCGGTAACAACCGATGCGCGGTAGCGACCCGGCTCATCTTTCACGGCCTGCATGAATTCCTGCAGCGTGTTGAATGGCAATTCCTTGTTGACCGCGAACAGGTCCACGTCCGTCCATTGGCCGTTGATGAAGGCCAGGTCGTCGAGTGTGTAGTCGGGATCGAATTTCAGGATCGCATTCGAGACATAAGGGTGAATGGCGGTTGCGAGGAAGGACGACCCGTCGGTCGGCTGGCTCAGGAAATAGGTTGTTCCGACGTGGCCGCCGCCACCCTTCTGGTTCACCACACGGATAGGCACCCCGAGTTTGTCTTGCAGCTGCTCGGCAACGAGCCGCATCGAACGGTCGACAGATCCGCCCGCACCGAAGGGGATGACAAACGTGATCTGTCGTGTCGGCCAGGCTTCTTCTGCCTGCGCCATTGTGCCGGTCGCAATCGCCATTGCGAGAGTAAGTGCTCTTAAGGCCGAGCGAAAAGTCTTGGTCATTATTGATCCTCCCAGACACCAGGGCCCTGCAACACGAACCCATATTGTTAACAATTGAAACCTTAGTCCCATTTATTTGTGTTTGCAACTGGCTAAAAATGGTATGTCGAAATCCAAAAAACCTAGACATAACAAATATATTGTGACTAGAATGCAATGTCGTCCAGAATTTTCAATCCATCGCGAAAGCAAGATTGTTAACAATGAGCCAGCACAGAGATACTGCTTCCTTGATTGCCGATACATTGAAGTCCCAGATGCTCTCCGGCGAGCTGACACCGGGTCAAAGGCTTGGGGAAGCGGCGCTCGCGGAGAGATTTTGCGTAAGCCGTGGGCCGGTCCGCGATGCGCTTTCACGTCTCGTCGAAATCGGCATTGCAGTTTCGGTGCCCAATGTCGGCACGCGGGTCAGGGAATTCTCGCAAGAAGAAGCAAGGGCTTTGTACGAACTGCGGGAGGCGCTTGAAGCCGAAGCGGCCCGTCTCGCGGCCATCCGCGCCGACGAAGCCGGCAAATCAGCGCTGGTCGCGCTGGCAAACATCACGGAAGACCGCTTCACATCCGAGGAAATGCAGGGCACGGACAATGATTTTCATCTGGAGCTTGCCCGGCTGTCCGAGAACGGATTGCTGCTGCGCCTTTTGTCCGAACAGCTCTATCCGCAGCTCATGCTGCTTCGCATTCACAGCCGCAATGCAAGTGGGCGCCTTCGCAAGGCGATCGGTGAACATCACGGCATTTGCCAGGCCGTGGTAGAGAGCGATCCGGAACTGGCGGACATCCTGATGCGCCGTCACATTCGCAACAGCTGGAAATCCTTCTGTGAGCGGATGGGCTACGCCGACGACACTTCAAACAATACCAAAAAGGGAAATCCGACCAGATGATGAATCACGAGATCAACGCTGCATTTCGCGCACGCCTGGAGGAAGATCGAGCTCTCTTGCTGCCGGGCGCCGCGAATGCGCTTGCGGCGCGAGTTATCGAGGATTGTGGGTTTGAAGCGATTTTCCTGACAGGAGCGGGTCTCACGAACAGCTACTATGGCAAGCCGGATCTCGGCTTCATGGGGCTGAGCGACATCGCGGCGCATACTGCGGCCATTCGCAACGTTTCAACGCTTCCCGTTATCGCGGACGCCGACACGGGATTTGGCAATGCGGTGAATTTGTATCACACCGTCCGAACGCTGGAACTGGCAGGCGCTTCCGCGATCCAGATTGAGGACCAGCTCAATCCAAAACGGTGCGGGCATTTTTCAGGCAAGGATGTGGCCGATCTGTCAGAGGCTCGTGACAGGATCCGTGCAGCCGTGGACGCACGCACAGACCCGAACCTCATGATCCTTGCTCGTACGGACGCCCGTGCGACGCTCGGCCTTAACGCTGCTCTGGAGCGTGCCGAGGCATTCATTGAAGATGGTGCGGACATCACGTTCATCGAGGCACCTGAATCCGTGGAAGAAATACGCGCTATTCCCGCCCGGCTGAAAGAAACACCGCAGATGCTCAACATCGTGGTTGGCGGCAGGACGCCGGTTCTTGAGTTCGAGGAGCTGGAAGCCATGGGCTTTTCTCTTGTTCTGTATGCCAATGTCGCGCTGCAGGCTGCAATACGAGGAATGTGCATGGCTCTTTCTGACCTGAAGAAAAACCGCAAGTTTGAAGACACAGGCGTTATCGCAGGCTTCGAAGAGCGCCAACGCGTGGTGAACAAGGGCTACTATGACGCCCTGGAGGCCCGCTACGGGAAATGATGCAGGTTCCTGCCACCCTCCTTCTAGCCTTCAAGACCCCCCAAATAGGGGTTGGTGAAAAACGCAATTCCGTTTTCCCCTGATGCCAGTTCAGAAGGCAACAAAGACATCGGGCTTGATAAGACTGGGACCAGAGCGATCGTTCTCTTGTCCTGATTTTTCAGGCTCTCTTTAATGGCTTTGTTGTTTTCTCGTTTGACCGACGTTCAGGTCTTACCGGTTCAGGGAAACGAAATGAAAAAGTCTTTGGGGCGGATTTTCGCCGCACGTGGTTGGCGGCTGGCGGTGTTCGCGGTTGTTGCCTTTATTGCATTGTCTCCAGATGCTGCCCGGGCAGAAAGCATGACGTTCGAAAACGTCTGCAAGGGCAACAACGCGGCGTCCTGTTATGTGAGAGCCGAAGGGCAGATTACCGCGAAAACGCCCGCGCTCTTTTCCAGCTACCTGAAGAATGAGCATTCCGACGGCAACAAGGTTCTGCTGCACAGCCCCGGCGGCAGTCTGATTGCGGGACTGGAACTGGGAGAGCTGATCCGTGCCAGGGGAATGGAAACGGAAATCGGCATCTGGAAGTCCGAGGGCACATTCGGGGACACGGTGGACGGCGGCTACTGCATGAGCGCCTGTTCCTACGCGTTCCTGGGAGGTGAAGTCAGACGCATTCCCGAGGGAAACCGTCTGGGCTTCCACCAGTTCTACCTGTCCGGAGAGAGGACTGGCCAGGTGTCGTCCAGCCAGGTGGACCAGGCACTGATGTCCGCGCAGGAACTGTCCAGCCGGATTGTACGTTACCTTCTGGAAATGGGAATCGATGCTCGCATCTTCGTTCTTGGTACGGGTGCGAAGCCGGACGACATGTTCGTTCCCGACGCGGCGCAGCTTGAGGAATTTGCCCTTGTCACGCCGGAAGGGTTCGGGGAGTTCTTTCTGGAGCCCTACAAGCAGGGTCTGGTGGCAGCAAGCAAGCGCAAGAGCGTCACGCGCCTTTATGATCTCGCGAGCCAGTTTTCCAGCTATTGCCGCAAGAACAAGCCCTACGTACTGATCACGACCGATGGCGGTATTCTGAACCCTGATGACCTGCCGACGACAAGCATCAACATGTTCTCAAAAGGACGTGGCATCACGGCGACAGCCACCAAGGACATCCTTCGGGTTGTCGGTGACAGCAGCGTCGAGGTCGAAATCAACGACAAGGTTGTTGAACTGCTATCGGTTACCGAGCGGATCGAGTTCAGCCTGTTTCTTGGAATGTCGTCCGGTGGCGAGGTGCGCGGGGCGATCGATCTCAGCGACATGGACCGCAAGATCATCGCCGCCAGCTTCCGTTTTTGCATCGGCTAGGAGGGTGAGCCCGACAAAAAGGGCTCATCACATAAACGCGATATCGTTGAACTGGCATCAAGGTGTTGTTTTCAGCGCATTTTCGCCGAAATTTGCACGTCTGACGGTCGAGCGGGGGTGGCTCAAAGGTCGAGAATGACAGGGTTTGGATAGAGACTGTTAACCTTATTTTCCTACATCTCTCCCAAAGGCGTTCAACCCGAAACACTAGTCTTCTTTGTCCATGCGTATTTCCCGGAAGAATTTCTCACTTTCGAATTCGAACGATGCCGGTCAGCCAGCTTCACCCGATGATTCCAGTCGGAAAGTGCAGGGCGAAAACCCGCTCGGGCAACCCGCCACCACAGATGGTGAACGGGTGCCTGAGACGCGCCGGTTGCCACATGTTGCAGGCAATCCGCAGCAGCAGGCAGGAGATGGAAACCAGGGGGTGGAAACCCCTTCGGACGAATCTTGCCAGAGCTATTTTTACCTTGCACCCAACGTTCGCTTCACCCGGACGCCAGACCGCGGTTCAAAGCAGCGATCTGCAACGGTAGAAAACACGAGCGAAGTCAGCGCCGGTGAAACTGTTTCCCCGGTCGAGGCGGAGCCCGTTGCGCAGCAGCCACTGGTCTCGCCAAAGCCCTCCCCTGTTGTGACCGGAACAATGCCAGTTGCACAGGTGATTGGTCAGGCCGCCGATGGTGGACCCGTGAATGTGCAGGCGCCTGCCAATGACGCGCATTCTTCCACGGCGCACCTTGGTTTCCTGTCCGATCACGCCTTCTTTGAATTCATGTCCGACGATGCCATCACTCCGCAGCCGAGTGCGGAAGTGCCTGCGCAGAAGGTCACGGAGCCGGTACGAGCCGTCAGGACGGCTTACGAGGAGGTGCCCGTCGCGGGACAGGTGGCGCGGCCACCGGAGGGAATCGTGTCGCTGTACAAGGTCGTCGAATGCAACGGTTCTGCATCCCCCACGCCTTCCTCTTCCAGACCAATTGCCGCAAGGCCTGCAAACCCGTCTCCGCAGCCGACCGGCCAACGGCCGGCAGCACGACAAAACCCGGAAGGCAATCAGGACGCTGCCGGTCGGGCAAGAGTGTCGATTTCGATGCCAAGCCCCACACCCCGGTCCTTGTCCTCCAGCACACAGGCTCTGCCGCCGATCGGAGCGGGATCCGGTCAACAGTCGCTGTTCGGCAGCTACGAGTTTCCGTCCGGCGATCTGCTGCAACTGCCGCAGGATGGTCCGGGCTTCCAGATGACGCAGGAGCAACTGGAACGGAATGCGGGGCTTCTGGAAAGCGTTCTGGAAGACTTCAAGGTGCGTGGCGAGATCATCCACGTGCGCCCCGGGCCTGTGGTCACCCTTTACGAATTCGAACCGGCCCCGGGCATCAAGTCCTCGCGCATCGTCAACCTTGCCGATGACATTGCCCGTTCCATGTCGGCCATCTCTGCCCGTGTTGCGGTCGTGCCCGGCCGGAACGTCATCGGGATCGAGCTGCCGAATACGGAGCGTGAAACTGTCTACTTCCGCGAATTGATCGATTCGACCAACTTCCGCGCGACCAGCTGCAAGCTTGCGCTTAGCCTCGGCAAGACGATTGGCGGGGAGCCGGTTGTTGCCGATCTTGCGAAGATGCCGCATCTGCTGGTCGCCGGAACGACCGGCTCGGGCAAGTCGGTTGCCATCAACACGATGATCCTGTCGCTGCTCTACCGCCTGAAGCCGGAAGAGTGCCGCTTGATCATGGTAGATCCGAAGATGCTGGAACTGTCCATCTACGACGACATTCCGCACCTGCTGACGCCTGTCGTCACCGATCCGAAAAAGGCCGTGACAGCTCTCAAATGGGCTGTGCGCGAAATGGAGGATCGCTACAGGAAGATGGCACGGCTTGGCGTGCGCAACATCAACGGTTTCAACCAGCGTGCCGCCGCTGCAAGTCAGAAGGGCGAACCGGTTATCGTGTCCGTGCAAACCGGGTTCGACCGCGATACGGGGGAACCGGTCTACGAGCAGCAGGAAATGGACCTCGCTCCGATGCCGTACATCGTCATCATCGTTGACGAGATGGCGGATCTGATGATGGTCGCCGGCAAGGAGATCGAAGGCGCTATCCAGCGTCTGGCGCAGATGGCCCGCGCCGCAGGCATTCATCTCATCATGGCGACACAGCGTCCCTCGGTCGACGTGATCACCGGCACGATCAAGGCAAACTTCCCGACCCGGATTTCCTTCCAGGTCACGTCGAAGATCGACAGCCGCACGATCCTCGGCGAGCAAGGTGCGGAACAGCTGCTCGGCATGGGCGACATGCTGCATATGTCGGGTGGCGGACGTATCAACCGTGTCCATGGCGCCTTCGTCTCGGACGAGGAAGTCGAACAGGTTGTCGCCCACCTGAAAAGCCAGGGCCGGCCCGCGTACCTTGAAACCGTGACTGCGGAAGAAGAGGAAGAGCTGGAAGAAGAAGAAGCTGTCTTCGACAAGGGTGCCATCGCGTCCGAAGACGGTGATGATCTCTACGACAAGGCGGTGAAGATCGTCCTGCGCGACAAGCGCTGCTCAACCTCGTATATCCAGCGCCGCCTCGGCATCGGGTACAACCGCGCGGCTACCCTGGTCGAGAAAATGGAAAACGAAGGCCTTGTCGGCGCGCCCAACCATGTCGGCAAGCGCGAGATCCTGGCCGGCAAGCGAGAACAGCCGAGCGAAGAATAGATACGCAGTACGCACCAGAGTGGTGATGTCGATCTAGAGCTGCGTCTCTAGTGGCCGGAGAGACGACCCAGGACGAAATCCGCTCGCTTCCCGACATCCGTCTTCGGCAAGATGATTTTCTCGTAGCCAAGTTGGCCGTAGGCATCGAGCAATCGCTGGTATTCTCCGATTGCTTCATCCAGGCCGTGCTGGCGGTCGGCGTCTATGGCGTAAATCTCCGGCCAGGGTGGTGTCAGAAAGACCTGAAAATGAAATCGGCTCGTTTTGCCGAGGGTATCTGTCACGGCTACGCCGGCCGCGTATTCCAGGGCAACAGCTGCGTCGATCAGCCCCCGGTCGAAGAAGACCCATCCTTCAGCGCTGTTCAGTCGCTCCCTGTCACGGAATGACATGTCGATCGCTCTTCTGGCGAAGGCTTCGAGATTGACCCAGGGAAGCGCCCTCCCCTCAGCTTGCTGCTCTTCGGCGACGATCCTCCTGCCGGGTTCCGGGACAGTTTCGAAACCCCGTCGTTCCAGTTCCGTCAAAAGCGTTGACTTTCCGCCACCCGAACATCCGGACAGGATGACGTGCCGGCGGTAGGTATCGTTTTGCATCATGATTTCCTTTTCGGAGGGAAGGCCGGGACCGGTGACCCGTAACGTCTGCAATGTGCAGGCAGGTCTTGCGCCAGTGAGCGCCGTCTGGCGGCGCCCCTAGTTGGGGGCACCGTCAGCACAGACAGTGACTTCCGTCGTCGTGACGCCAATCAGCTGAGCGATGAACGTCTCATGCGTCTCTCCCCCGTGGCCTGCGCGCCCGCAGCAGAAGAAGGCCACAGGAGACCAGGAATGCCATGGTGAGGGCGTAACAAATCACCGGCCATGCAGTGTCGCCGTTCAACACTGTAACCATCAGCGTGCCGAATACACTTACGATCAGGCTCTGGATACAGAAATAGAATGCGACCGCAGAGCCGGCGATATCGTCGAACTGCGCTAGGGCTCCGTTGGCGGTTACCGACACAGTAAAAACGATGCCTGCAGCGACGACCCACATCGGTACGATGAAGCCGAGAAATGAAGGCGCGCCGGATACTTGTCCAATCCCCAACAGAACCGAACCGCAAATGTGCATGACCATACCCCGCGCAACGGATCCGGCTGTCCCCCATGCCTCGACAAACTTTCTGGTAAACCGTGCTGTCGCGATCATGGCGAGAGCAACGCTTGCGAAAGCGAGGCTGAAGGTGATCTGCGAGTAGCCGGCCTGGCCTATGAGAATGCGGGGTGCCGTCGAGAAAAAGACGAAGAAGCTTCCCATGCCTGCGCTGAATGCCGTCGTGTAGACCCAGAAGGACAGGCTTCTGAAAATAGGCCAAACAGGCCGGTGCAGCTTGCCATGGCCGATTGGCCGCGTCTCGGTCCATCTCCAGCTGGCATGCAGGCCTGCCAGCAAGGCCAGAATGCCAAGGGTAATGAAGATTGCCTGCCAGCCGAACAGCCTGTCAATCAATGCCCCGATCATGGGGCCGATCGCAGGAACGAAGGCCAGCATTGAACCCAGTAGCCCATAGATGACAGCCCCTTCCGGCCTTTGGGCATAAACGTCACGAACAGTTGCGAACATCGCCACCAGCATTGCGGAGGCTCCTATAGCCTGAACCACACGCAATGCGACGAAGGCTGAAGCCGACAGCGGCCAGGCTGCCCCCAGCGAAGTGACGATAAACACCGCCACTCCGATCAGCAGCACAGGCCGCCGACCGATCCGGTCCGAGATTGGACCAAAGACAATCTGTCCCAGGCCAAGCATGACCATGTAGAGGCTCAAGGTCAGCTGGATGACGGCAGGTGTCGTGTTCAGGATACTTGGCATTGCCGGAACGATAGGCAGGTAGATATCCATCGCCAGCGAGGCGAGAATGTCGAAGGGAGCCAGCAGCAGGAGCGCCGCTGGCAGCGTATAGGCCCATTTCGGTCGTTGGGATGTCATGAGAATTCAACCGCTCTTTCAGGAAACAAAGGGCGGCGGCAGCTTGTCAGTCGATTCAGTTTGCCGGTCTAACAGAGCGCCGCAACAACGATATGGTTGTTGCGGCTTACTTTTCTGCTGACTTCGAACTTCCCATGACAAGGCACTCCAAATTCACGGATACCAGGATTAGATAGTCTACCGTCGATCGCCTTGCAACGATCCATGTGGCCGTCGGGCCAACGGCCAGGCACGGGGGCTATGCCCGCGGGTGCAGGCCACCAGTCAGCTTGTCCGGATTGAGGACGCGCATGACGGACAGGATCCGGAGGCCATTCGTTGTAAAGGATGTCACGGCATAGATTTGACCATCGACTTTCCCGATGATGCCGGCTTGGCCGTTCACGTCCGCCAGTTCCAGCGAGTAACCGCGGGGTAGTTTCGTCATGACCCCCACTTCCATGCGCGCAATCCTGGCTGCCCCGATGATCGGATGAAGGGCCGCCCAGGCCTTTCCTCCACCATCACTGGTGAAAACGGCGTCCGGTGCGAGCAGCTTTGCGATGCGATCTGCGTCGCGCTCTTGCACGGCCTGGACGTATTGCTTCACCAGTTGTCCGTGCGCGGCATCGGAAACTTCAAAGCGGGGCTTGTCCCGTCTGACCCTCCGGCGCGCGCGGGAGACAAGCTGGCGGCACGCAGCTTCGGACTTGCCGAGCGCGACCGAGACCTCCGAATAGTCGCAGTCAAAGACATCATGCATCAGAAATCCGACCCGCTCCTCCGCGGACAGTCTTTGCAAGACAACCAGAAGAGCCATCGATAGATCGGAAGCAAGTTCTGCCGTGTGATCAGGAGACTGTTCGACTGAAAGCAACGGCTCGGGTAACCAGGGCCCGACATAGTTCTGGCGTTCCGCCCGAATGGCCCGCAACCGGTCGACGCACAGTCGGGACAGGACTGTGACGAGCCAGGCTTCGGCACTTCGAATGTCTGTTGTTTTCGCGCTGTGCCAACGCAGGAACGCCTCCTGGACGACGTCCTCTGCTTCCTGGCGGGAGCCGAGCAGCCGGTATGCGAAGCTGAACAGCCTTGGTCTTAGCTTTTCTGTTTCCGCAATCATGTGCATGCCGGGTTCCTTTCGAACATTGTCCTCAAGGTACCAGACGAAACCGGGCGGGTTTCTGTGACAGGTAATTGTCAGTTTTTTATCGAGAAAGAAAAACCAATGCGGCCGTCACAAGCGGGCGCTGCTTCCGTCTTTGTAGGTGTAGCCACCGGGCAAGCAGAATACCCGAAAGGCACACAACACCGAAAGGACGACCTGTGGAACCGAGACTGAACTTCTATGCAGAAGCGCCTGAGTTGATGAATGCTCAGATGGAACTGAAGAAAGCCGTCGACAAAAGCGTACTGGAAAAAGACCTGATTCACCTGGTCAACTTACGTGCCTCCCAGATCAACGGATGCTCCTATTGTGTCGACATGCATAGCCGGGAAGCCCTTGAAAACGGCGAAAGTGAACATCGGTTGCTCCTCGTCTCTGCCTGGAGGGAATCTCCTCTGTTCTCGGCGCGTGAACGTGCTGCTTTGGCCTGGACCGAAAAAGTGACACTGATATCCGACGGGGGCGTGCCGGACGCCTTGTACCAAGAGGCTTTGGGGCACTTTTCCAAGAGAGAGCTGACACACCTCACTGTCGCGTTGGGTCTGATAAACACCTTCAATCGGCTTTGTGTCTCTTTCCGCGCCATCCATGCGGTCCCGGACGGCAGCCAGGGTTGAAGAGCTCTGCAGGCTCCAGCGGAAGACCATTGAATCCAGGCCGAACTCGTGCCCCTGCCCTTCAAACCAGGCTCAATCCGGCGGCATCGCCGGATTGGCCGCACGATAGGTATGCGGAGCAACTCTCTTCAGACGTGAGGTACGCTTCAGAAAGCGTCACTTCGTTGTTTTCGATGGAAGCCTGAACGCGGGGCTGGGAAACAGATCTGAAAGGGAATGATATCGGGCAGTCGTCTCCCACCGCCTGTGCCGCGCAGCGGGAGACGAGAGTTGTCGAGGGTCTGCAGGTCTCAGCCGATTTGCCTGTATGGGGTCAGCCAAGGCCTGTTTCGCTTCATTCGAACTGGAGAGACGGCGTTAAGCCTTGCCCACGTTTTGCCGCTGGACGCCAAGTCCTTCAATGCCCAGCTCGATCACCTCTCCACCCTTCAGATAGATTGGCGGTTTCTGTCCCATGCCGACGCCCGGAGGTGTGCCGGTGGAAATAATGTCGCCCGGCTGCAGGCTCATGAACCGGCTGACATAGCTGACCAGATGGGCGACACCGAAGACCATGGTCTCCGTCGACCCGTCCTGATAGCGCTTGCCGTCAACTTCCAGCCACATCTTCAGGTTCTGCGGATCGGAAACCTCGTCCCGGGTCACCAGCCAGGGCCCTGTCGGGCCGAAGGTGTCGCAGCCCTTGCCCTTGTCCCAGGTGCCACCGCGTTCGATCTGGAATTCGCGTTCGGAAACATCGTTGATGACGCAATATCCCGCGACGTGGTCAAGGGCTTCGGCTTCCTCGATGTAGCTGCCACCCTTGCCGATCACGACACCAAGTTCGACTTCCCAGTCGGTCTTGACCGACCCGCGCGGGATCTTCACGTCGTCATTGGGTCCGCAGATCGCGCTTGTCGCCTTCAGGAAGATCACCGGTTCCTTGGGCACTTCCGCACCGGTTTCGGCGGCATGGTCGGAATAGTTGAGGCCGATGCAGATGAACTTGCCGACGTGGCCAACGCAGGGACCGATACGGCCTTCCTCGAGCAACGGCAGGGTGGCCGGATCGACGGAAGCAATTTTCGCCAGCCCGTCCGGCGTCAGCGTGTCGCCGGCAATGTCGGAAACGAGAGCGGAGAGATCCCGCGGCCGGTTATCACGGTCCAGAATGGCGGGCTTTTCCCGTCCGGCGTCTCCAATACGGAGAAGTTTCATGGGGTTATCCTCGGTTTTGATGTGTGGCTTGTGACATCAGGCGGCGTCTGCGCCACCGTCTCGAAAGATGTGCTGTTCGATGGAGGCCGGTTTCATCTCCACGGAAAAACCCGGCATGTGCGGCGGCATATAGGCGGCATTTCGGATGGTGCAGGGATCGACGAAATGTTCGTGGAGATGATCGACATATTCGATCACGCGTCCTTCCTTGGTTCCGGAAACCGCAACGAAGTCGATCATCGACAGATGCTGCACATACTCGCAAAGACCGACGCCGCCGGCATGCGGCCAGACGGGCGTGCCGAATTTGGCCGCCATCAGCAGAACGCTGAGAACCTCGTTGAGACCGCCCATCCGGCAGGCGTCGATCTGCACGATGTCGATGGCACCGCCTGCGATCATCTGCTTGAAGACGATCCGGTTCTGGCACATTTCACCGGTTGCCACCTTCACCGGTGCCACCGCTTCGCGGATCGCGCGATGGCCGGCGATGTCATCCGGGCTGGTTGGTTCTTCGATGAAGTAGGGTTTGGCGAACGCGAGTTGCTGTACCCAGTCGATGGCCTGTCCGACGTCCCACACCTGGTTGGCATCGATCATGAGGAACCGGTCGGGCCCGAGCTCCTCCCGGGCGATCCTCAGCCGGCGGATGTCATCGGCGAGATCGCGTCCGACCTTCAGCTTCACATGGGTGTAGCCTGCCTCGACCGCTTCCCGGCACAGCCGGCGCAGCTTGTCGTCGGGATAGCCGAGCCAGCCCGCCGAGGTGGTGTAACAGGGATAACCGTGTGCTTCGAGCTGCGCGATCCGTTCCGCCTTGCCCGGTTCCGCCGCTTTCAGGATGGCAAGTGCCTCTTCCGGCGTGATCGCATCGGTCAGATAGCGGAAATCAATGATGGAAACGATCTCTTCCGGACTCATGTCCGCGACAAGACGCCAGACCGGTTTGCCGGCCTGTTTGGCCAAGAGGTCCCAGACGGCATTGACGACGGCGCCGGTGGCGAGATGCATTGCACCCTTGTCCGGTCCGATCCAGCGAAGCTGGCTGTCCGAGGTCACGTGACGCCAGAAGCGGCCGGGATTTTCGGAGATCCAGGCAAGATCAAGCCCGGTCACCAGATGGCGCATGGCCTCGATTGCGGCAACACAGATGTCATTCCCGCGCCCGATGGTGAAGGTCAGGCCATGGCCTTCAAGGCCGTCCTCGTCGGTTTGAAGGACAACATAGGCCGCGGAATAGTCCGGATCGGGGTTCATGGCGTCCGACCCGTCGAGGGTTTCGGACGTCGGAAAGCGGAGATCGTACGTCTTCAGACCGGTGATTGTCGTCACGGGTTCACGTCCTCAATGAAATGTCAGATGGTCCAGCCGCCGTCGATGGCATAGGCCTGTCCGGTGGTATAGGTCGCGTTGGCAAGATGAACCGCGAGATCTGCGATCTCTTCCGGCGTACCGATCCTGCCGATCGGCTGGCGCGCGATGAAGGCGGCCCGGGCGGCTTCATAGTCGCCCTGGGCGCGCAAACGGTCCTGCAGCGAAGGGCTTTCCACCGTGCCCGGGCAGATCGCGTTGCAACGGATGTTCTGCGCCACAAAATCGGCGGCAACCGCCTTGGTCAGGCCGATCACGGCCGCTTTCGTGGTGGTGTAGATGAAGCGGTTCGGCACGCCTTTCATGGAACTTGCGACCGATGCCATGTTGATGATGGCGCCGCCTCCCCGTTCCAGCATTGCCGGCAGCACCGCCCGAATGGTGCGGATCATGGAGCGTACGTTGAGGTCGACCGCAAAGTCGAAGTCCTCGTCTTTCATTTCAAGGATCGAGCCTGCATGAACGAAACCCGCCCCGTTGAAGAGGACGTCCACCGGGCCGGTTTCGGCAACGACGGTCTGGACGTCCGTATCCTTCAAAACGTCGAGGCGACGGGTTTCGATCCCCGCAGATCCTTCGAGTTCCGATAGGGCGGTTTCGTTGATGTCCGTTGCCACGACCTTTGCGCCTCTGGCAGCAAAGGCGAGCGCAGTCGCGCGTCCGATCCCCTGTCCCGCGGCTGTCACCAGAACGGTCTTGTCCTTCACCCAGTCTGTCATGTCGGCTCCATCTGCCCCTTAGGCGGGCTTGTTCTTTCGTTCAACGATGTGGATGTGATCGGCGACGAGAACCACTTCGTCGCTTTGATTGAGAACTTCCGTCCGCTCGACCACGCGGCCGAATGCCGGGCGTTTCGGATCATCGTCCTTGGCAACGATGGTCACGCGCGAACGGATGGTGTCTCCGATGAAAACCGGCTTCACGAAGCGCATCCGGTCGTAGCCATAGGAGAAGGCAACCGGGTTGATGACGCTGGCGGTCAGGCCGACGCCGATGGCGAACACCATGGTGCCATGGGCAATCCGCTGACCGAAGGGCTGGGTCTTCATGAACTCCGCGTCCATGTGATGCGGAAAGAAGTCTCCGGTATGGCCTGCGTGGACCACGAAGTCGGTTTCGGTAATCGTGCGGCCATAGGTGATGCGCTCATAGCCGAGCTCATAGTCTTCGAAATAGGTCGTTTGTTCCATGACTTATGGTCTTTGTGCGAGTGGAGTTGCAGGGGACGCGGAGGAGGCATAGGCCGCTTCCACCAGGGCCATCGTGTTCCAGGCGTCTTCGACCGAACTCACGAGCTCGGCGTCCTGGCCGGACGCAAAGCGCTGGAGATTTGCCATGCGGCCGACAAATGCGTCCGGGAACCAGGCCCCTTTCAGGGGGACGGGGATCCACTCGTCTCCACCCCTGGGGCGGATCTCCAGGATGTCCGGTTCGCCGTGCGGATAGTCGAGATTGACGCCGAGCTGCAGATAGGCAGCGCCTTCCGTGCCACACACACGGAACTCGCAAGCCTGGTGCCGGCGGCCGAACTTGTGATCGTGATTGATGGAGAGCGCACAACGCACCTTGTTTCCGTAGTCGAGGATGGCACTGGTGCGGGTCTGGGCCATTTCATGGGACGGATGGCCGAGCGATTTCGCGTGCACGCCTTTCGGGTCGCCAAGCACCTGTCGGATCAGGTCGAGATAATGGATCGAATGCATGGTGATCTCGATCCGGGGCAGTCCTTTCAAGAAGGCCCAGAGTTCCCAGGGCGTGGCGAGAGCAAGCCAGGCATCGAAATCGACAACTTCTCCAAGCCAGCCCTTGGCGATGGCGTCCTTGAGGGCGAGCATCATCGGTGCGAAGCGGAGCTGGAAGTTGACGGCGGCGATCAGCTTGCGGTCGCGGCAGATCCTGAGAATATCCGTTGCCTGGTCCAGGTCGCTGCCCATGGGCTTCTGGATCAGCACTGCGGCCCCTTCCGGTAGCAGGCCGAGGACATCGGCATGCACCTGGGGCGGGGTGGCAAGGTCGAAGACCGCGCCCGGCACACTGGCTGCTTCCTCTGCGCTGGCAAAGGCCTTGATGCCCCATTGATCCGCCAGAGCCTGCGCTTTGCCGGCATCCGGGTCATAAAGTCCCGCAATCGGAAAGCCGGCTTTCCTGTAAGCGGGGAAATGGGCATCACCGACGATGGAGCCTGCGCCGAAAGTCACGATGGGGCGTGGATTGGCGGGCCGTGGCCAGTCCTGGGAAAGGCTGGCCGGATCGAAAGCTTCAGTCATGATGGAAGACCTCTTCCATCATCGCCCACCACTCGCCGTCCTTTCGGGTGTCGAGCGGCTTCTGGCAAGGCATGCAGACGTCCCACCATTCCTGCGTTTTCGGATCGGCGGCCATCTTCGCCGCGTCGGCCTCAAAGTCCGTGCCATGATATTCCCAGTAGCCGAAGAGCAGATTTTCCGGCTCCTTCAGGAAGATGGAATAATTGCGGATGTTGCATTTGGAGATCATGTCGAGGATCTCCGGCCAGACCGCAGCGTGCAGCCGCTTGTATTCGGCGACTTTCTCCGGCTCGAGACCGATCACCATGCCCATGCGCTGCATGACCTACGCCTCCTGCCGGGTGATTGTGCTGGTGAATTCGGGAATGCTCTTTCCGCGCACCGCGTCCCAGTCCCAATTGATGCCGATGCCCGGTTCGACTGGTGCGAGCGCATGGCCGTTTTCAATTGTCATGCGGCTATTGGTCAATTCGTCGAGCTGCGGAATGTATTCGACGTATTTTCCGTTCTGCACGGCACAGGTCAGGCTGACGTGCAGCTCCATCAGGAAGTGCGGACAGATCGGCATGTCGAAGGCTTCTGCAGCATGGGCAACCTTCAGCCAGGGGGTGATGCCGCCGATCCGTCCGGCATCGACCTGCACCACAGAGCACGCTCCGGCCTGCATGTATTCCCGGAAATGCCGGATCGAATAGAGCGACTCGCCGACAGCGACCGGCGTCGACGTTCTCTGCGAAAGACGCACATGGCCACCGATGTCGTCGGCGGGTAGCGGTTCCTCGAGCCAGGCAAGGTCCAGGTCCCGCAGGCGGTCGGCGCGTCGGATGGCTTCATCGACGGTGAAGCCCTGATTGCAGTCGGTCATGATCTCATAACCGTCACCGACGGCGGCACGCACGGCGGCAAGCCGCTCGTAGTCCTCGGAGACATGCGGGCGGCCGATCTTTACCTTCGATCCGGTAAAGCCCTTTGCCTTGGCCGCAAGAGCATCTTCGACCAGGGCTTCGGTTTCGATATGCAGCCAGCCGCCTTCGGTCGTATAGAGCGGGCAGCGGTCCTTGGCTCCACCCGCCAGTTTCCAGAGCGGCAGCCCCATCTTGCGCGCGCGCAGGTCCCAGAGGGCCGTGTCGATGGCAGCAAGAGCAATGGAGGAAATGGCGCCGATCGTGGTGGCGTGGGTGAAGAACTCCAGTTCGTGCCAGATGCCCTCGATCATGTCTGCGTCACGACCGATCAGAACCGGGGCGAGATGGTCCGCAAGAAGCCGCATCACCGACGATCCACCGGTGCCGATCGTATAGCTGTAGCCTGTGCCCGTCGCACCGTCCGCATCGGTGATCGTGACGATCGGTGTTTCCTGGCTGACGAAACTCTGGATCGCATCGGTTCGCTTGACCTTCGGAACGAGGTCGACCATGCGCAGTTCGACTTTTTCAATCCGTGCCATGCGTTCAGCTCCTCAAGGTCTGTTCGGTGGCGGCATCGAAGAGATGTGCCTGGCTGAGGTCGAAACTGAGATCGATCTTGTCACCGGTGTGCAGTGCCTTCGGGTTGAGCATGCGCGCAATCCAATCCTCACCTGCGAACTCCGCAAAGACCAGCGTCTCGTTGCCGAGCGGTTCGGTGATCGAGACAGGCACCTGCGTCGTGTGCACGTCATGCGCCTCGCCGGAATGCAGGCCATGTCCTGCCGGATACAAATCGTCCGGTCTCAGGCCGAACACGACTTTCTGGCCAACGCTGACCGCGTTCCGGAATTGCATCGGCAGCGGCAGGCTGGCGCCATTTGCGAAGGCGAGCTTGCCATCGTCGATGACCGCTTCGCGCAGGTTCATGGTCGGCGAACCGATGAACCCGGCGACAAAGCGCGTCCGTGGTCGCTGGAAGACTTCCTCCGGCGTGCCGACCTGTTCGATATGGCCGTCGCGCATGATCACGATCCGGTCGGACAGGGTCATGGCTTCCACCTGGTCGTGGGTCACGTAGATGACCGTCGACTGGACCTTGGAATGCAGTTTCTTGATCTCCGTGCGCATCTGCATGCGCAGCTTGGCATCAAGGTTGGAAAGCGGTTCGTCGAACAGGAACACATCCGGATTGCGCACGATGGCACGGCCCATGGCAACACGCTGGCGCTGGCCGCCGGAAAGTTGGGACGGCCGTCGTTCCAGAAGGGCCTCGAGGCTGAGCGTGCGCGCTGCTTCCGCGACCGCCGTATCGATCTCCGCCTGGGACTTTCCGGCGATCTTGAGCGAAAATCCCATGTTCTCTGCAACCGTCATATGCGGGTAGAGCGCATAGGACTGGAAGACCATGGAGATGTTGCGCTGGCGCGGCGGCAGGTCATTGACCACCCGGTCGCCGATGTGGATTTCGCCACCCGAGATGTCCTCCAGCCCGGCGATCATGCGAAGCGAGGTCGACTTGCCACAGCCGGACGGGCCGACCAGCGCGATGAACTCCCGGTCCTTGACCTCAAGGTTGATGGAATGAACCACCTCCAGTTGCCCGTATTTCTTGACCAGGTTTTTCAAAGAGACGGTAGCCATGTCTATCCCTTCACTGCGCCGGAGGTGAGGCCGGAGACGAGGTGTTTTTGTACGATGAATGTCAGGGTGAGTGCCGGAATGATCATGACCACTGCCAGCGCGCACATGCCCCGCCAGTCGATGGTGAATTCGGCGGTGTAATCCAGCAGACCGACCGGCAGCGTCTTGGAATTGGTCGACCGGGTGAGCTGGGATGCCAGCGCGAATTCGTTCCAGGAAATCAGGAAGGCGAAGATACCGGCGGAGGCGATGCCCGAACGCGCCAGCGGAAATTCAACCTGCCAGAAGGCTTGCCACCGGGTGCAGCCGTCGATCTGGGCCGCTTCCGCAAGATCCCGGGGGACCTGGCGGAAGAAACCGTCGATCAGCCAGACCGTGAAAGGCACGTTGAGTGCCACATAGGCAAGGATCAGTCCGAAGTGAGTGTCGATGATGCCGATCTTGGCATAGACGAAGAACAGCGGCAGTGACAGCGCGATGCCAGGCACGGTCCGCGTGAGCATGAAGCCAAGGAAAATTGCCGACTTGCCGCGGAACCGGTAACGCGCAAACGCGTAACCACCAGCCATGCCGACCGCCAGGGCAATCACGGTCGAGGTGACCGAGATGATCAGTGAATTGCGGAAATACTCCAGCACCGGAATGCCGCCCTGGCCAACGCCGGAGAACATTGCCACATAGGCGTCGAACGACAACTCACGGGGGATCCAGACCGGCGGTTTGGCCATGATCTCGACTGTCGGGCGGAGCGAGGAAAGAACGATCCAGACCCCCGGCAGACAGATGATCGTCATGGCGAGGAACAGTCCGATCAGGTGGCCGGCCTTCAGGAAACGGCCCTTGAGGCGATGTGCGGTATTCTCGTCCATGATCACCACTCCGCGCCGATCTGCTGGCGGGCCTTTGCGAGTTGCCGGAAGAACAGCGCCGTGAACAGGATTGAAAGTAGAATGGCGATGTAGGCCATGGCGTTGGCCAGCCCCATGCGCGCGTCGGAATAGGCGGTGCGGGCAATCATCGTCCAGAGGATCTCGGTGCGCCCGGCAGGACCGCCATCGGTCATGATCTTGACGATGTCATAGGCGCGCGCGATGTCGAGCGAGCGGATGGTCATGGCGATATAGGCAAAGGGCATGATGAACGGCCAAGTCACAAAGCGGAAGCTCTGCCACGAGGTGCAACCGTCCACCTTGGCCGCTTCCAGCGGCTCGCGCGGCATGGCCATCAGGCCCGCCAGAATGAAGATCGCGAAGACCGCAGTGGACGACCAGATTTCCGCAATCAGGATGGAAATGAAGGCAAGCTGTCCGTCGATCAGCCAGGGAATGGCGATATCCGTGAGCCCGAGCGATTGCAGCGCGTTGTTCACGACGCCGATGTTGTCGTTGAACATGAACTTGAACTGGAAGCCGACCAGAACCGGCGAAAACATCATGGGAAACATCATGATGGTGCGCAGGATCCGCTGTCCGCGTGTGGCCTTTTCAACAAGCAGCGCCAGGCCCAGGCCGAGCAGCATTTCCAGGTTGAGCGCGAAGGTCAGCAGCAGCACCGTGCGGCCGAAGGCGACCCAGAAATCCATGTCCGTCAGAAGCCGCACGTAGTTGCGGAAGCCGATGAACGTATAGATCGTGTCCGGCCGGGTCAGGCGGAACGGCGTGAAACTTGAATACAGTGACAACAGGAGTGGCACGACCACAACTGCCGCCAGGACGATAAACGCCGGCAGCAGCAGAAGCACATGCGGCGCGGGCTTCCAGCCTCTCATTCTATCCTCATATCGTTTTACGAAAGGAGCTAGCCGACCCGCGAATGTCGCGCGCGGGAAACCCGGCGGGATCAGGCGCGGCAGGGCCGCGCCTGTCCTTGAGCGAGCTTAGAGCTCTCCGGCATCCTGCAGGATTTCGGTGGCCTCGGCCGCTGCATCGTCAAGCGCCTGCTGGGGCGTCTTGTCGCCGAGAATGGCAGCCTGCAGCTGCGGATAGACCGCGTTGGAGATCTCGATCCAGGACGGAGACTGAGGAACCGGGTAAGCGCCTTTGGCGGCTTCCTGGAAGGCCTGCAGAACTTCCTTGCGGAACGGGTCGTCGGAGGCTTCCGCGATCACCCAGTCCCAGACGGCGTCGCGCGTCGGCAACGGTCCGCCAGCTGCTTCCTGCTTCTGGCTGTCCTCGTTGGTCAGGAACCAGACGAGGGAAGCTGCGGCTTCCTTGTTCTCGCAGTTTTCGGTGACGGAGAAACCGTGATGTCCCGACCATCCGGTCCGGGCACCCGAGGAGCCCTTGGGCGGTGCAACGACACCAACATCGCCGGCCACCTTGGAAGCACCGGGGTCGTTGAAGAAGCCGGCCCAGCCCGGCCAGTCCAGGTTGATGGCAACCGTGCCGGAGGCAAAGCCCTGGCCGAGGTCGTCCCAGAGGTAGTTGGTCGTACCGGCGGGAACGGCTTTCGCTTTGTAGAGATCCACGAACCAGTTGAGCGCACGCACGCCGGCTTCCGAATTGAACGCAGGCTTGCCATCGGCATCCAGGTATTCGCCACCTTCCGCGCGCAGCATTTCATAGAAACGGCCGTTGATGGCCTCTTCCTTGCCGGCAAATTGTGTGCCGTAGAAGTCCGGCGGATTGGCGAAGAACTCGGCCTGATCGGTCACCTGCTGCCAGGTGTCCGGCGGCGTCAGGTCGTAGCCGTATTTTTCCTTGAACTTCGCCTTGTTGTCTTCGTCCGCATAAAGGCTCTTCTGGTAGTAGAGCGCGGACACGTCGAACTGGGCGCGCGGCAGCATCACCAGCTTGCCGTCAAGCGTCGAGGCGGAGATGTTGGCATCGACGAAAGCGTCGATTTCGTCCTTCGGCAGCAGTGCTGCAAGGTCGGTGTAGATGCCCGGATACTGGGGCGCGAAGGATGAGTGGTTCGAACCCACACACCAGTTCAACGCACCCACGGCGATGTCCGACTTGATCTCCTTGTCGAGGTCGAAGTGGTTCTTCTTGGAGATGACGTTGACCTTGGCCCCCGTCGCCGCCTCCCATTCGCCGATGCGCGCATAGAGCTTTTCGTACTGCTGGCCACCGATCAGCTTGGCATCGATCGTGACCCCGTCAAACTTGCCCGGCAGATCCTGCGCGAGCGCAGAGCCAACGGCAAAAAGAGCGATAACGCCGGCGGACGCGCCGGCCAGTAGATTTTTCATGAGCCTCCTCCCGAGACTTTCAAAGAAGGCGGGTGTCCGCCCAAACAACTCACTAATGAGTGGTTCATTTATATACAAACATGCTCTTCATTTATGGTCAAGCTGCTCCGGCGCATTCTTGTTTGTTTTTCGAGAAGGGTGTGCGTATATGAATATTGCACTTCACGGAGAAAAGTATGGAACAGGAAGAGGATCGATACCGGGCACCCGCCCTCGACAAGGGGCTCGATATTCTTGAACTTCTTGCAGGCATTGACGGCGGATTGACCCAGGCGGAGATCGCCAAGCATCTCGGCCGCAGCCCCAACGAATTCTACCGCATGCTGGACCGGTTGGTGCGTCGGGGTTACGTCACAAGGATCGACGGTGACCGCTACTCGCTGACGCTCAAGCTCTTCGGTCTGGCGCAGTCCCATGCGCCGGTCCGCCGTCTTGTTTCCTTTGCAACGCCCTTCATGCGAGACCTTGCGGAAAAGACGCTCCAGGCAAACCAGCTCTCCGTCTTCGACCGTGGATCGGTCGTCGTCGTCGCGCAGCAGGAGGCACCGAGCTACTGGGGGATCTCAATCCGCGTCGGCTCGAATATTTCGCTCTACGACACCGGATCCGGTCACGTTCTTCTGGCCTTCAGGCCGCAAGAGGAACGCCTGATGATGATCAACGAATATTCCCGTAGCACCGAACATCCGACCGTCGAGAAGGAGTTCTTCGACCGGCTCGACCAGATTTCGGAACGCGGCTACGAAATGATGCCGAGCCTCCAGACTGCCGGTGTCTACAACCTGTCCGCTCCGATCCTGAGCCCGGACGGACGGGCCATTGCGGCGCTGACTGTTCCTTTCATCACGCTGGTGAACACCCCGCAAGCGCCCGACATCACCGGGACGCTGGAACTTCTGACCAGAACCGCGCGGCAACTGTCGGAACTGACCGGAACGGACGGTAAAGCAGTCGAATAAATTCTTATTTGAATAATCTATTTTCCTGTGGAAGGATTGCCCGGCTATTTGCGAGGAGGAGCAGCATGATCGTCGACACCCATCTTCATGTCATAGACCGGTCGGCTCTGGACTATCCCTGGCTGGCGGGTGTCGAACCGCTCAATCGGGACTGGACATACGAGACCTATGCCCGTGACGCGCGGCGCGCAGGAATTTCGACCACGTTTCACATGGAGGTCGATGTCGCTGAACCCCTCATCGAAGCTGAGACAGGATATGTCGGCACTCTGGCAAACCAGCCGGACAGCCTCATCAAGGGGGCAATTGCGTCTTGCCGTCCCGAGGAGGAAAGCTTTGCAGCCTATCTGGAGCGGCAGCAGGCAAATGAGCTTGTGAAGGGTTTCCGGCGTGTGTTGCACGTCATGCCGGACGAGTTGTCCGATCAGCCCTTATTCCGGGAAAACCTGAAGCGCCTTGGCGGTACGCGCTTCACCTTCGACCTCTGCGTCCTGCCCCGCCAGCTTGAGCGGGCAATGGAGCTTGTCGATCTGGCTCCCGACGTCACCTTCATACTGGACCATTGCGGTGTACCGGATATCGCCGCCGACGAACGCCAGCCCTGGCAGGAGCGGGTTACGGAACTCGCGAAACGCCCCAATGTCTGCGCCAAGATCTCCGGGATCGTAGCCTATGCCGATCCTGAAAGCTGGATTGCCGAAACCCTGCGCCCCTGGGCCGAGCATACCATTCAGGCATTCGGCTGGGACCGTGTTGTCTGGGGCAGTGACTGGCCGGTCTGCACGCTTGGTGGCGGCTTGCTGGCATGGGTTGCTGCGACCCACGCCTTGCTGGAAGGCGTCAGCGAGGATGAACGTACAAAGCTGCTGTCCGGGAACGCAAAACGTATCTGGCAGCTTTGATCAACTGAACCGCGCCCCCAATGTGATTGGAGGCGCGTTTGGACGGTTATCCGCAGACGCATTGTCTTGGAAGGGCTTACTCAAAACTCCCGGCGAAAAGCGCATTGATGTCGCCGATGACGGATTGCGCTGTCTCACCACCTTGCAGGCCCAGGTTCAGCCGTTCTGAAGCCGCTGCCTGAAATGCCATGTAGCCCTTGTGGCGCGGACGGACCCAGGCGTTGTCCAGGGTCCGGCGGGTGTTGCGGTAAAAGTCGTTTGTCACATCATTGACGGTCTCGTCAGACCAGCCGTCCGCATGACCAGGCTGGCCACCGGCAGCTGCAAAAGGCCCGCGCTGCACTGATCCGCTTGCGATCCAGAGAGCGAAGTCCGCAGCCTTCGAGACATGGTTCGAAAACGCGGAAACGGCAATGCCGGTGCCGCCAAGTGCGGAGCCCATCGGGCCGTTGTCGCCTGCAGCAGGGATATCGGCAAAGGAGAGGCGTTTCGGCCGGAAGCCTTCGATACCGTAGTTGACGTAGCCGTAGATCAGGGGAACACAGGCAATCGGGCTGTCCGTCTTGCACATCTCCTCAAAGACCGCGATCGGGTCCATGCCATAGCACCGGTCAGGAACGTGCCGCATCAGGCGCGAGATCAGCTCATAGACCGGTGCGCCGTTCTCAATCGAAATAAGCTCGCCCGGTCCTGTCGTCGCGCAGGGTGTTCCAAGGTTTGCCGACAGGGTGAAGAAGGTCATCAGCGAATGGGGCGGGCGCATCGGGATCAGCACCTTGCCCGCTTCCGCCAGTTCAAGGACTTCGTCGAAGCGTGTGGGTGCCGCGCCGACGAGGTCTGACCGATAGGCCTGGATCTGCGCGGCGGCGTCGATCGGATAGGCCCACTGGTGACCCTCCCAGAAATAGCTTTCATAAGAACCGCCGACACTGCCATTGGCGACGGCCTGCCGGTTTTGCGGATCCCCGTGTCTGTCGAGTGGAGCGAGACAGTTCTGCGTGGTGATTTCGCCTACGTGCGGATGGTCGATGACGATCAGGTCATACTGGCGCGCGAGATCTTCAACCGGGTAGGACTCGAAGTCCTGAAGCGAGCGCTTGTCCCAGTCGATCCCGACGCCTGTCTGCTCTTCCCAGAGCTTCGAGCAGGCAACCATGGGCTCGTAGCCGCGCGGGTGGCTCCAGGTCATGCCTTTCAGGCGAACGGCGCTCACAGGCCGAACTCCTTCTCGATCGCGGCCGTGTGTTCGCCGACGCGCGGTGCAGCCCGGGCGATTTTCGGACGGGCGCCGTTCACTCTCAACGGGGAGCGGGTTGTCAGGATCGAGACATTGTCTTCACGCTCGACGCGCTGCAGCAGGTCCAGCCCGTTGAACCCTTCGCTTTCCAGCAGGCTGTCCCAGTCGAGCACCGGCGCACACCAGATGTCGGCGGGTTCGAAAACGGACATCCAGTCGTCGACCGTTCGTTCGGCAATCGCGCCTGCGATCAGCTTCTTGATCGTCTCGCGCTCGGAAAACCAGACCGCCGGATCACCGCAATAAGGCTCGAGAGCTTCCAGTTCCATCAGGTCACGCAGTTTCGGGATCGGCGTCATGGCAACCGCAATGTACCCGTCCTTTGCCTCATACACGCCGTAAGGCGCGGAGAGATAGGCATGGGCGTTGCGGAAACCGGATCGTTTCGGCATGCGCCTCCCGTCGTTGAGATAAGTGGTCAGAACCTCGAACTGGAAATCGACCAGAGCTTCGAGAAGGCTGGTCTGGACATGGCTGCCCTTGCCGGTAACACCGCGTCGCACGAGGCCTGCAAGAAGGCCTTGCGCCAGGGCAGCCCCTGCGAACATGTCGCCGACGGCAAGCCCCATCGGTACCGGGCCGTCACCATCGTTACCGCTGAGCCACATGAGGCCCGAGCGGGCCTGGGCAAGCAGGTCCTGCCCTGGGCGGGCAACCCATGGGCCGTCTTCCCCGTAACCGCTGATTGAGCCGTAGACCAGACCCGGATTGATCGCCCGCACGGTCTCGTAGTCGAGGCCCAGCCGTTCGATCACGCCCGGCCGGAAATTCTGGACCAGCACGTCGGCCTTGGCGATCAGGCGCTTGAGACGGTCTATGTCCTCCGGCTTCTTCAGGTCGACTGCAAGACTTTCCTTGCCGCGGTTGATGGCGTGAAAGATGGTCGAATCCCCGCCGATTTCCGTGTCGCTCAGATAGAGGCTGCGCGACAGGTCTCCGGAGCCTGGCCGTTCGATCTTGATAACGCGCGCGCCAAGATCCTGCAGGCGCAAGGTGGCATAGGGACCGGAGAGAAACTGGCTCATGTCGAGCACGGTGATTCCGGCGAGCGGTAGTTCTGAAGTGGAGTTCATGTCGGTTCAGGCCCGGTTTTCAGGTTCTGTCCGGTCCGCGTGGGCGGCCGGGTTGCGGTATTTCACGGTTTGCAGATGCTCGCAGTAGAGGACGAGTTCCCCTGCCCCCTTGAAGACTTCGTAGGACGCCCGAACGAGGCCCATCTCTTCGTATTTCGGCTTCTTGTCGAGGTTTGTCCGGACCGTATAGATCGTGTCGCCGATGAAGACCGGTTTGATGAAGCGCAGCTTGTCGTAGCCATAGGAAAACGCGTTGACGCAGTTCGTGGCAACAAGGCCGAGGCCTGCGGAAAAGACGAACGCTCCGGCAACCAGTCTCCTGCCGAAGACCCCTTCCGTTTCTGCGAACATCTGGTCCTGCACATAAGGGTGAATGTCGACGACCAGCGTGTTGAAGAGGTGGCTTTCGCCTTCAGCGATCGTCCGACGCAGGGAGCGTATGCAATGCCCCGGCTGCCAGTCTTCGTAATACCAGTTTTCCGAATTCCAGACCGGGATGGCCGCATGCGCCGCCGGCATATCCTTCGACAGCGTGCTGTCGATCCCGACCGTCGGTGCGAATGACGTTTCCATGGCTCCTCCCAATTTCTTATGTGAATACTATATTCACATATGATTTTTAGAAGCAAGAGCTCTGTTCTTCCCGGTGTATGACTGGAAGGCGCTAGCGCAGGCCTCGCAGGCAACAACCCAACAGCAAGGAAGTCGCAGCGAGCTGGGTGTGCCGATCCATTCAGGGAATTGTTCGGGTGCGTGCGGGGCTCGTCGGGAATGGAACCGGAAGCGCGGCATCTGTCGTTCGGGCCGAGCGGGCAGCTGGCCATCAACACATGGAAAAATCGGTCTGGTGTTCCACTGCAGCAAACGGCAACCGGAACTGCAGTGCGCGCAGAGCCGGGCGATTGCGGTGGGTTAATTGGGCAATGGGGAGAATGACCGCCGGGCAAGTCGGCTTGAGCGGCTATTGGCGGCAAGGCGCCGGCGAGGCTGAAGAAGACATACCGCGAGGCTGCCTGCGATCCTGATGTGCCTTGCCGTCGTCCGTCACAACAAGAGCAACCAGCGCCAGACGCCTATTCGTTTGCGCTGTTCCAGCTGTTGAGAGATGCCAGGAGCCGTTCCAGGGAGGGCTTGATCCGGTCCGCATCCGATTGGTTCAAGGCAGACAGCAGGGTTCTTTCGTGTTCCCTTGCCTCTTCGACCACTTCGGAGCTCAGCTTCTGCCCGGCGTCGGTCAGGTGAACGCGGACGCGGCGGCCGTCACCCTTGTCGCTCCTGCGCACGACCAGTCCACGCTTTTCCATCTGATCGACAATACGCGTCATTCTGGATTGCTCCAGAAGGGAGTATTTCGCCAGCTGCGTGATCATCAGTCCGTCCTGATCGTAAAGGCAGGCAAGAACCCGCCATTCCGGAACGCGCAGGCCCAATTCGCGCACACGGAGGTGAAACTGGTGGCTTGCCGCTTCGCTTGATGCTGCCAGCAGGTACAGCAGGTAAGAAGAAACGAATTTTTCCGGCGTCAGGGTCAACACCCCCTCCAACTATGCACCTGTTTTCAAAGTGTCATTTATCCCGGACAGATCGGGAAAAAAAGAGGCTTGACTCATTTTATATGAAATTTCATATTTTTTACAGGAGGAGGCATTGCGGTGAAACTTGTTCTTGAAGGTGTAGAACCGGAAACCGATCAGATTCGCGTTTTCAGGTTTCGGGCGGAAGCAGGCGGGTCATTGCCGGGCTATGAGCCCGGTGCGCATGTCAAATTCGATCTCGGTCCTCTGGGCGAACGGGAGTACTCCCTGATCGACTGGCCGGAGACTGATGACCTCTATACGGTCGCGGTTCAGCGGGAGGAGAGCGGCCAGGGGGGCTCCAAGGCCATGCATGCCTTGAGCGCAGGCCAATCGATCTCCGTCAGCGAACCGAAGAACGACTTCCCGCTTGCCGAAGATGTTCCGCACGTCCTGCTTCTGGCCGGCGGCATCGGCATCACGCCGCTGATTTCGATGGCGACCCAGCTGAAATCGAAAGACCGGTCTTTCGAGCTGCATTATTCTGCCCGCTCGGCTGCGCGGATGGGTTTCGCCGGCAAGCTGAAGAACGCTTTCGGTGACAGTGCCCGTTTTTACTTTGACGACACGGACCCGCTCGATCTGGCCGCACTGATGAAGGCCCAGCCTTCCGGAACGCATCTTTATATCTGCGGCCCGAAGGGAATGATCGATGCCGCACGCGCTGCCGCGATCGCAGCCGGACTGGCGGAAGAGGCCATTCATGTTGAACTCTTCACCGCCCCAGAGGCGCAGTCCGGCGATGCGGCATTCGAGGTGGAGGTACACAGCACGGGACAGGTAGTGACTGTCGCCCCGGACCAGACCATCATCCAGGCACTGGAAGATGCCGGCCTCGACGTCATGTATGACTGTCAGCGCGGCGACTGCGGCATCTGCCAGACGGATGTGATCAGCGGTACGCCCGATCATCGCGACGTCGTGCTGTCGGATGCCGAAAAGGCATCGGGAAAGGTCATGCAGATTTGTGTCAGCCGCGCGAAGTCCGCGCGACTTGTCCTCGATCTTTAGGGTTTCGCATTCCAGGGAGGAGCCAGCATGCAAACGGCCAGCCAAATCGCCGCTCTGTTCACGGGGCCGCAGGTGCATCGGGACGTCTACACGAGCCCGGAAATCTACAAGCTGGAAATGCAGCATCTGTTCGCAAACACCTGGGTGTTTGTCGGCCATGACAGCCAGACCCCGAACAAGGGCGACTATTTCACCACGCAGATCGGCGACCAGCCTGTCATCCAGGTGCGTCACTCCGATGGCGAAATCCACGTTCTTTACAATCGCTGCCCGCACAAGGGCACCAAGATCGCGATCGACCGGGAAGGCAATACGGGCAAGTTCTTCCGGTGCCCTTATCACGCCTGGTCGTTCAAGACGGACGGCTGCCTGCTCGCGATCCCGCTGAAGAAGGGTTACGAGAACACCGGCTTCGAAAACACCAAAAATGCCAAGGGCATGACAGCCGTTGGTGCGGTCAAGAACTATCGCGGGTTCGTCTTTGCCCGCCTGGCTGCCGAGGGCATCAGCTTCGAGGATTACTTCGGCGACAGCCTGAGTTCCATCGACAACATGGTCGACCGCTCGCCGGAAGGACGGCTTGAGATCGCCGGTCCGCCGCTGCGCTACATGCACAAGTGCAATTGGAAGATGCTGGTCGAAAACCAGACCGACACTTGTCACCCGATGGTCGCCCACGAAAGCTCCGCCGGAACCGCTGTGAACATCTGGAAGGAGATGGGGAACCCGGAACCGCGTCCGCCCGCGATGGAGATCATCGCGCCCTTCATGTCGCCCTACGAGTTCTTCGAGAACATGGGCATTCGTACCTGGCCGAACGGGCACGGGCATACGGGCGTGCATCACTCGATCCATTCCGACTATTCCGCGATACCTGGCTATTTCGAGGCCTTGAGCGAAACCCACGGCGAGGAGCGCGCGAAGGAAATTCTCGGCGAGAACCGGCATAACACGGTCTATTTCCCGAACATCATGATCAAGGGACCGATCCAGCAGCTGCGCAATTTCATTCCGCTGGGGCCCGACAAGACACTGGTCGAAAGCTACATCTACCGTCTGGTCGGGGCGCCGGACGAACTTCTGGCGCGCACCGCCATGTACAACCGGATGATCAACGCTCCGACATCGATGGTCGGCCACGACGATCTGGAAATGTACGAGCGCGCGCAGGAAGGCCTCATGTCCAATGGCATGGAATGGGTCAATGTTCAGCGCCTCAGAACGGAAGAGGAAGACTTTGGCGAGGAGGCCGTGGAAAACGGCACCACGGAACGGCAGATGCGCAACCAGTTCGATGCCTGGGTGAAATTCATGACAGCTACGATGGAGAATGCGTGATGGCGGTTTCCAGGGAAGAGGTCATCGACTTCATCTATGACGAAGCAAGAATGCTGGACGAGGGCCGCTACAGTGAATGGCTGTCGTTGTGGCTGGAAGACGGCCACTACTGGATGCCGCTCGACTACAAGCAGACCGATCCGCATCTGGTGACGTCCCTGCTCTACGAGGACATGTTCATGCTGCGCTTGCGCGTGGAACGGCTGAACGGGGCCAGAACCTTCAGCCAGAAGCCCAAGAGCCGTTGTCACCATGTCATCCAGCGGCCCTTCATCGACGAGATGGATGGGGATAGGATCGTCACCAACACATCCATGCATTATGTCGAAACGCGCCTGGACGAGCAGTTTCTGCTGGCGCTGACGGCAACGCACGAACTGAAAGTGGTCGATGGCGAGATCAGGATAGCCAACAAGCGGGTCGACATCCTCAATTGCGACGCCGCTTTCGGCAATATCCAGTTGCTGCCATGACAGCCATGACAGTTGAAACAGTTTATGAGGCCTTCGCTGCAACGGCGGAGAAATTTCCGGACCGACCGTTTCTGAACGTTCTGCCCGGCACTGCAGATATCTACGACATACCGCCCGGCGAGCTGACATATGGCACCGCACGCCAGGAAGTCGACACGCTTGCGCAGAACTTGATGGAGGCTGGCTATGGTGCAGGCGTGCGTGTTGCCCTGCTTCTGGAAAACCGGCCCACGTTCTTCCTGCATTGGCTCGCGGTAAACCGAATTGGCGGCTCCGTTGTGCCGGTCAATCCGGACCTGAGAGCTGCGGAGCTTGAATATCTCATCGGCCACTCCGAACCGGCGTTGATCATATCGATCGAAGACCGCCACAAGGAACTTGAGGCTGCCGTTGCCGCTGCCGGCATCAAGGCGGCCGTGATAGCCCCCGGCGACCCTGCCCCCGGGCCGCGCGACCAGGCGGTCACCGCCCGGCCGCTGGAAGGCGAGGCCCGCGAGGCGGCTATCCTCTACACCTCTGGCACGACCGGCAAACCGAAGGGCTGCGTCCTTCCCAATACCTATTTCCTGCTTGCTGGCCGCTGGTATGCCAGTGTCGGCGGACTGGCAACGCTGACGGAAGACGGCGAGCGTATGATCACGCCCCTGCCCGTCTTCCATATGAACGCAATGGCCTATTCCTTCATGGCGATGGTCATGGTTGGCGGGTGTCTTACCGTTCTGGATCGCTTCCACCCGCGTGCGTGGTGGCAGGATGTTGCCGCGTCCCGGGCAACCTGTCTGCACTACCTGGGCGTGATGCCGTCCATGCTGATGGGGTTCGACCCTTCCCCTGAAGAGCGTGCGCATCAGGTGCGTTTCGGCTTTGGCGCAGGTGTTGACCCGAAGCTGCAGATTGCCTTCGAGGACCGTTTCGGCTTTCCGCTGGTCGAAGCCTGGGCGATGACGGAAACCGGAGCCGGGGCGGTGATTGCCGCCTCGGGTGAAGACCGGCTGGTGGCCCAGGCAAGCATCGGCAAGCCAGGCACGGGCGTCGAATGCCGACTTGTTGACGACAGTGGCAGGGAGGCGGTTCAGGGTGAATTGCTGGTGCGCCACGCGGGGCCGGATCCGCGCTACGGTTTCTTCTCGGAATACTACAAGGACGCAGCCGCGACGGATGAGGCCTGGAAAGACGGCTGGTTCCATACCGGCGACATCGTCCGCCAGGGCAAAGACGGCAACCTGTTTTTTGTCGACCGCAAGAAAAACGTCATCCGGCGATCGGGCGAGAACATCGCTGCCGTAGAGGTGGAATCGATCCTGATGCGCCATCCCGACATCGAGGCGGCTGGTATTGCCCCTGTGCCCGACCCGGTGCGCGGCGACGAGGTGTTTGCCTGCCTGAAAGTGAAGAACCCGAGCCGAGACAAGGCCGAGGCGATCACACGCTGGTGCCTGGAGCAGATGGCCTATTACAAGGCACCGGGCTACATCGCCTTTGTCGACAAGCTGCCGTTGACGCCGACCCAGAAGATCCAGCGGGCCGCCTTGAAGGAATTGGCACTGCAGCTTCTGGACGATGCCGATACAATCGCCACCGGTCACATGAAAAAGCGGCAGGCCAGTTGATGGGGAAACGACAGAGCTATGAGGGCGTTGCGGTCACCGCACCGGTTTCAATTCCCTACCAGCGTTACTCCATCGAAACGGCCCATTGGTGGATCGCAAGCGCATTGCGCGGATCCCTTCAGGCCGCTGGTTTGAGGCCTGCGGATATTGACGGGTTTTCGGTTGCAAGCTTCACCCTGTTTCCGGATACGGCTGTCGGGCTGACGCAGCATCTGGGCCTGTGCCCCAGGTGGCTGGACAATATTCCGATGGGTGGTGCCAGTGGTGTGGTTGCCCTGCGGAGGGCCGCACGTGCAGTCCAGGCGGGCGACGCGGATATCGTGGCCTGCGTTGCCGGCGACACCAACCACATCGACAGCTTCAGAAATCTGCTGTCGAGCTTTTCCCGCTTTGCCCAGGATGCCTCCTACCCTTACGGATTTGGGGGGCCGAATGCCAATTTCGCGCTTCTGACCGACCGGTACATGCAGGAATATGGCGCGACACGCGAGGATTTCGGCAGGATCTGCGTTGCGCAGCGTGCCAATGCCCTGCGCAATCCGAACGCGCTTATGAAGAAGCCGCTGACGCTCGAGCAATATCTCGACGCCCGCCCGATCGCCGATCCGATTGCCCTGTTCGACTGTGTCATGCCTTGCGCCGGGTCCGAGTGTTTTCTCGTCATGTCCATTGAAGAGGCTGAGCGGCGGAACCTGCCCTATGCCGTGATCGGCGGAACAATCGAGCGCCACAACGCCCATGCCGAGGATCCCGTGCAGTTGCGCGGGGGGTGGACGCTCGATGTCGAAGAACTCTACACCATGGCGGACTGCTCGCCGGACGACATCGATCTCCTGCAGACCTATGACGATTATCCCGTCATTTCGATGATGCAGATCGAGGATCTCGGTTTCTGCGACAAGGGCGGCGCCCCCGATTTCGTCAGGAACCGCGACCTGACAATTTCCGGAGACTTTCCGCACAACACGTCCGGCGGACAACTGTCTGCCGGTCAGGCCGGGGCCGCGGGTGGTTTCATCGGCCTCGTTGAAGCGCTGCGCCAGGTACTGGGCACGGCCGGAGGCACGCAGGTGGCTGATGCGACGACCGCGATGGTGTCCGGATTCGGCATGATCAATTACGACCGCGGCGTCTGCACGAGTGCGGCCATTGTGAAAACAGGGAGCCCGGCATGAGCACACCGCTTTCCCCTCCCCGCAAGAAAGATCCGCAAAAGCGCACACAGTCTCCGCTACGTCCCCCGGAGGCCCGATCCCGTGCGGCTCTCGGCCTGACCGCGGCTGCTGCGGAAGGCCGTTTCGCTCTTCAGGTCTGTGACGACTGCGGCACGGTGCAATATCCGCCCCGGGACGTTTGCGGAAGCTGCCTGTCGGCCGGGCTGGAATGGCAGGACATCTCGCCTGCGGGCACACTGCTGGCAGAGACGCAGATCCGCACGTCGATCAATCTCTACTTCCGGGAGAGAACGCCCTGGCGCATGGGCTCGGTGCAGCTGGATGCCGGTCCTGTGGTCCTGTGCCATGTGCATGGCGACTGCGAGCGCGGCGGAGAAGTTACACTACTCAACCGTCTTGACGCGTCCGGCCAGGGCGTTTTGCTGGCAGTGCCCAAGGACAGGACAAGCAATATGGAAGACGATCCGCAAATGCGTGCCCTTTCAGCCGACCCGAAACACAGGCGTATCCTGATCACGGACCTGCGAAACCCGAATACGCCGGCTCTGGTGACGTCGCTGCTGGAGGCAGGGGCTTCAACCATCTTTGTCGGCGAGGCCGAAAGCTGGCGTCCGCACGCCAACCGCGATCTGTTATCCGGGCTCGAAAAGGTCAGCGTGCTGCCGCTTGACGTCACAGACACCGCTTCGGTAGAGCGGCTTGCCGGGGAAATTGGCGGCAAGACGGATATTCTGGTCAACAATGCCCGGTTTCTGCGGCCGGGCGGTGTTCTGGCAAGAGGCGATACTGCCTTTGCGCGTGAGGAAATGGAGACCAATTATCTTGGTCTGATGCGTCTTGCGCAGGCCTTCGGACCGGGCATGTGCGCCCGCACCAACGATGGCGTCAACTCGGCGGTTGCCTGGGTGAATATCCTGTCAGTGTTCGCCCTGTCCAACACACCGGACTTCGGCTGCTTTTCTGCCTCCAACGCTGCTGCCTATTCGCTGTCGCAGTCCCTGCGTGGAGAATTCCGTGCGTCCGGACTGCGTGTGATGACTGTCTTCACCGGACCGGACGAAGACGACTGGACCCAACCGGTGCCGCCTCCCAAGGTCAATGCAAAGGCTCTCGCAAGATCGGTGGTCACTGGGTTGCAACAGGGGCTCGAGGACGTGTGGTGCGGTGACGTTGCCATGGAAATACGCGAACGCTGGCGGCGGGACCCGAAAGTCCTGGAACGTGAACTCACGCAAGGGGGAGAAGGCACATGAGCGGTCTGAACCAGCTGGTTTCCGGCCTTGCCTCCGGAGCCGTCAGGATTGTGGATCTGACCCACACGCTCGATCCGGACTTTCCGGTCATCGTGCTACCGCCCGAGTTCGGTCAGTGCGCGCGTTTCCGGATGGAGGAAATCAGCGCCTACGATCACCGTGGTCCGGCATGGAAATGGCACAACATTTCCATGAGCGAACACACCGGCACCCATTTCGATGCGCCTTCGCACTGGATTTCAGGAAAGGACGTGCCAAACGGGTCTGTCGATGAGATCCCGGTCGAGGCTTTTGTCGGTCCTGTGGTGGTAATCGATTGTTCGAAAGGGGCGGCAGAGAACGACGACTTCGAACTGACGCCCGAGATCATCGCAAACTGGGAAAGCGAGTATGGCCGCATCCCGGAAGATGCCTGGGTGCTGATGCGCACCGACTGGTCCAAGCGCAGAGGCGCCGACTATCTGAACATGCGGGCAGACGGACCGCATTCGCCCGGGCCGACGCCGGAGGCGATCCGGTTTCTGATCGAGGAGCGGAACATCCGCGGTTTCGGTACCGAGACCGTCGGAACGGATGCAGGCCAGGGGGCGCACTACGTGCCGCCCTACCCCGCTCACTACTTTCTGCATGGCGCGGGAAAATACGGCCTGCAATGTCTGGCCAATCTCGATCAGCTGCCCGCGACAGGCGCAGTGCTGATCGCGGCTCCCCTGAAAATCAAGAATGGAACCGGCAGCCCGCTTCGGGTTCTGGCGATGGTGACGGAATGAGTGAATTTACGGCAGTCGTTACCGGCGGCAACAAGGGGATTGGTGCCGACCTGGTCGAAAGGCTTCTCGGTCAGGGCTACACGGTGGTGTCGGTCGCACGAACCGCACCGGAAAAATCTCACCCGAACCTGCACTCGGTGGAAGCCGACCTTCTCGATGCACAAGCCGTGGCCGCTGCCGCCGGCACGATCGCGGCGGAGTTCGACGTCACTCATCTGATCCATAATGCAGGGCTCATCTGGCCCAACCTTGTCGAGGATGCCAAGCCCGAAGACATCACCGGCCTTGCGCAGTTGCACCTGGGATCGGCATTAACACTCCTGCAGGCGGCCTTGCCGAACATGAAGGCGCGCCAGTTCGGCCGTGTCATGTTCAACGCCTCACGGGCGGCGCTCGGCGCACCGACCCGAACCGCCTACAGTGCCAGCAAGGCCGGCATGATCGGCATGGCGCGCACCTGGGCCCTGGAGCTTGCCCCGCATGGCATCACCGTGAACGTGGTCGCCCCCGGCCCGATCCTGACCGACAACTTCTGGGGCATCGTCGAAAAGGACAGCCCGCAACAGAAAGCCCTCGCCAAACGCATCCCGGTCGGGCGCATTGGCAATGTCCGGGACGTGACCAATGCCTTCCTGTTCTTCTGCGATCCGGAAAACAGCTTTGTGACCGGTCAGACGCTTTATGTCTGCGGCGGTGCGAGCGTCGGAACCCTGACGATCTAGTGTGGTGAATTTGAAATACGCCTCATTGGTGCTGCAACTGCCAGAGCGTATTTCAAATTCGAAAACCACACTAGAAACATATATTTGCTAGTCACCCTTTTGAATCTGAAGTTCGTTCGGAGCATGCCGGAAATTGAGACGAACTTCAGATTCGGGTGACTAGCGGGAGCCGCGTTTGACGGGAAACCAACGCGATTTGTTCTGAAGCCTCTGAGCCGTCAGCTGTCTTCTTGATCTTGCGGCATACAGGCCAGCAGGGCTGTTTTCACGTCGTCCGGCCAAGGAATGGAGCAATGCTTGTCGAGATCGCTGGCGGCCAGCACCTGGGTGCTCGACCAGCGCTTCTCTCCCTTGCAGCTGATCTCGTGATGCATGGTGACCGACGACCGGCCGACCCGCTTCACGGTTACTTCGAACTCCAGCTCTTCCCCGAAAAAGGAAGGGCTTGAGAAGTCGCTGGATAGATGGACAGTCGGAGTTCCCCAACGTTCCTCCCAGATAATCTTGTGCCATGGATAGCCAAGCTTCAGCCAGAATTCCTCGTTCACACCGTTGAGGATGTTCAGATAGGATGGAAAATAGGCTGTGCCGGAGATGTCGCAATCACCGAAGTTGAGCATGCGGGTGGTTTTGAATGGAACGTCCAAGATGCGTTTCTCCCTGCCACTGGCTGGCTCGCCATGTAACGGCGGCCCAATTTTATTTATTTGATTTTGCACATATCGCGGAGGGGCTTCAACACGTGGATTGTTCGCCAGGATGTTAACTCATCGCCTGCGTAAAGCGGGCTGTGCGCTGAGAAATCTGGATAAATATCTGAAATCAAGAAGAATATTCGGAGTTTCGTGAAGCGTTGATCCGTCGTGAAAATGATTGCGGAGCGACGGCGGTTTCTATTTTCGATTGCAAAAAATACATGCAGTTTCATATTTATTGACAAGGCATGCTCATCAATGGAAGTATTCAAAAACGGTCTCGGGCCTGCGGAGGAGCCCAGCCAGACAGACGCATCATTCAAGGGAGAGGAAGATGAAGTCGCTATTCAAGATTGTTGGCGCTGCCGCAGTTTCACTGAGCCTCAGCGTTTCGGCGCTTTCGGCGGAAACCGTTCTCAAGATTTCAAGCTGGCTGCCGCCAACCCATAGCGTGAATACCGGCATTTTTGCCAATCTGATCACCATGATGGAAGAAGCTACAGGCGGCGAAGTCTCGGGTGAGCTGGTCTTTGGCCTCGCCCCGCCGCCAGCCCAGATGGATCTGGTTCTCGATGGTGCCGCAGACATGGCGATCATCTTCCACGGGTATCAACCGGGCCGTTTCGTCGGGACGAAGCTGATTGAACTGCCGGGTTATGAAGGCAACGCAGAAGACGCATCCGTCGCCTATTGGCGCGTTTATGAAAAATACCTCGCCGACCTCAATGAGCATCGTGGCGTCAAGGTCATTTCACTCAACACCCATGGCCCCGGTCAGATCCATTCCAGCAAGGAAGTCAGCAGTCTTGCCGACATGAACGGCCTGAAGACGCGTATCGGCGGCGGTGTTGCCGGCGATGTGGGGTCCGCGCTCGGCCTGATCGGCATCAACGTTCCGGCTCCGAAGGTTTATGAAACGCTGGAATCCGGTGCGGCCGACGCCGTTGCGATGAATGTCGGCGAGCGTGTCGGCTTCAAGCTGAACGAAGTGGCCAAGTATCTTTATGACATGCCGGGCGGTCTCTATCGCGGCTCCTTTGCCGTGATCATGAGCCAGGAAAAATTCGACAGCCTGCCGGAGGATGTCCAGAAGGCCCTGGACGAGCAAGTGTTTGGCGAGCCCGCGAGCCGGATGGCAGGCGCATCCTGGGACGAGTCCGACACGATTGCCTATGAAGCGACCAAAAACGCAGAAGGCACGAAGATCACGCCTGCGAGCGATGATGACATCGCCAAGTTCGAGGAAATCAGCAAGGAAGTCACGGACAAGGTTCTGGCGGAACTGCAGGAAGCCGGGGTGGACGCGAAAGCCGCCTACGAAATGGTCAAGCAGGAAATGGCCGGAAACTAAACGAGTCCGGGCGGTCCGGTTCGTCCGGACCGCCCGCAGCTGAAGGATCTGGACGTGTCCCGTCTACTCAAGTTTGCGGCCAGTCTGCCGGCGCTGCTTGCCTCGTTTGCCTTGTTCGTCCTCATGGTCATGACGTTCTGCGACGTGGTGCTCCGGTCGGTGTTCAACGCGCCGATCGAAGTTGCCGCCGACATGACGCGCCTGCTCATGGCAATCATGGTTTTCTCGGTTCTGCCGGTCGTTTCCGCAAAGGATGGCCACATCTGCGTCGACCTGACGGATGGCATGTTCAAGCGCGCCGGACTGACCCGCTGGCGCAACGCTTTCACGGATCTCTTTTGCGGCCTGATGCTGGTCCTGCCGGCCATGCGCGTATTTGATCTGGCCGAACGAAGCCGCTCCTATGGCGACGTCATGGAATATCTGCGCCTGCCCCTGCACTATGTCGGATGGTTCATTTCCATCGTCACGGCAATTACCGCCGCAGTCCTCATTATCCGCGGGCTCGGCCATATTTTCGCACCGAAATTGATGAGCCCCCGGCATGCTTGAAGGACTTCTCGGATTCGCAGCGGTTCTCGTACTGGTCTTGCTGCGAGTGCCCATCGCCTTCGCCATGGGCTTTGTCGGAATGATCGGCTTCATGATTGAATCGGGCTACCGTGCCTCGATTTCCATGACGGCTCGCCTGATCATCGATACCAGTCAGGATTACGGCCTTTCGGTCGTTCCGCTGTTCATCCTCATGGGGTTGTTCGTCAACAAGGCCGGGATCAGCCGGGAGCTCTATGCCGCTTCCAATGCGTTCCTCGGCCATTTTCGCGGTGGTCTCGCGATGGCAACCATCGTTGCCTGTGGCGGGTTTGCGGCCATATCCGGATCGTCCCTTGCAACCGCCGCCACAATGTCGAAGGTGGCCATGCCGGAAATGCGTCGGTTCGGCTATGCCGACAAACTGTCGACGGCATCGATTGCCGCCGGCGGGACGCTCGGCATCCTCATACCGCCATCGGTGATCCTCGTCATTTACGGTCTGCTGACCGAAACCTCTATCGGCAAGCTTTTTGTCGCCGGCATCATTCCCGGCCTTCTGGGTGTCGTACTCTATCTGGTTGCTGTCCAGTTCACGGTCTGGCGCGATCCGGAAGCCGGTCCGGCAGGTGAACGCATCAACCTCAGCGGAAGACTGTCCGCCCTGAAGGATGTCTGGGCTGTCCTGTTGCTGTTCTTTCTGGTGATCGGCGGGCTCTATGGTGTTTTCGATGTGCCGCCGATCAACCTGAGCTTCTCGCCGACGGAAGCCGCCGGCATGGGTGCCATGGGGGCTTTTCTGATTGCGCTTGCCCGCAGACGCCTGTCGCTCGCAGATGCCCTGGAAGCCCTGCGCGAAACGGCCATGACCGCAGCCAGCCTGTTTGCAGTTCTGATCGGCGCCTGGATTTTCTCCAACTTCGTCAATATCGCAGGCCTACCGACCGCACTTAGCGACATGGTGACCGCCTACAATCTGCCGCCGTGGATGGTCATGGGGCTGATCCTGCTCATCTATATTGCGCTCGGCTGCGTGTTCGAAAGCCTGTCGATGCTGCTGTTGACCGTGCCGATTTTCTTTCCGGTCGTCACAGGGCTTGGCTATGATCCGATCTGGTTTGGCATCATCGTCGTGGTGGTAACCGAAATCAGCCTGATCACACCTCCCGTCGGCCTGAATGTCTTCGTGTTGCGGGCGGTTGTCGGCGACGTGCCGACGGCCACGATCTTCAAGGGTGTCACGCCGTTCTGGATGGTCGATATCATTCGTCTGATCATCTTGCTGACACTGCCGGGACTAGTGCTCTTGCTGCCAAACCAGATGTAGGATCAGATTTGGTCTGGCATCTGCCGGCAAGCCTCTGGCATCGGAGCCGACACAGACCGCAGACGTACCTTTTCAAAGGGGGATGCGGTCCGACTACTTTTCTGGGAGGAGGAGAAAATGGAACGCACTGCGAGCCCTGCAGACGCGATGGCAGGCGGTAAGTCTTCAAGGGGCAGACCGGACAACCCGGCCGCTGCCGAAGCCCAGTGTCCGTTTTCCAAAAAGGCTGCCGAATTCGATGCGTTCGCCGGACCCTATCAGGCGGACCCCGCAGAAGCACTGCGCTGGTCGCGGGAGCAGTTACCCGTCTTCTACAGTCCCAAGCTCGGCTATTGGGTGGTCAGTCGCTACGATGACATCAAGGCGGTCTTTCGTGACAACATCCTCTTCTCGCCCCGGAACGCCCTGGAAAAAATCACACCGGCAACGCCGGAAGCAATGGAGGTTCTGAAAGGCTACGGCTATGCAATGAACCGGACCATGGTGAACGAGGACGAGCCCGTACACATGGAACGGCGGCGCGCCCTGATGGACCACTTTCTTCCGGATAATCTGGAAGCCAGGCAGGAGATGGTGCGCCGGCTGACGCGAGAAAAGATCGACGCCTTCATCGACAGCGGCCGGGTCGATCTGGTCGATGCCATGCTTTACGAAGTGCCACTGAATGTCGCCCTGCATTTTCTGGGCGTTCCGGAAGACGACATCGCGGTCCTCAAGAACTTCTCGGTCGCCCACTCGGTCAATACCTGGGGCAAGCCCACCGACGAGCAACAGGTCGCCATTGCGCATGACGTTGGGCAGTTCTGGAACTACGCGGGCAAGATCATCGAAAAGATGCGCAAGGAGCCGGACGGAACCGGCTGGATGCATGAGACGATCCGCAAGAACGCGGAAATGCCGGATGTCGTGCCGGACAGCTACGTACATTCGATGATGATGGCGATCATCGTTGCCGCCCACGAAACGACGTCGCTTGCCTCGGCGGGCATGTTCAAGACACTGCTCACCCACAGGCAGGCCTGGCAGGATATCTGCGAGGATCCGAGCCTGATTCCCAACGCGGTAGAAGAATGCCTGCGCTATTCCGGTTCCATTGTCGCGTGGCGGCGGCAGGCGATGGCGGCGACCAGCATCGGTGGCGTCGAGATCCCGGAAGGGGCGAAGCTGCTTATCGTTCAGGCGTCTGGTAACCAGGATGAGCGGCATTTCGAAGATGGCGACAAGTTCGACATCTACCGCGACAACGCCGTCGATCACCTTACGTTCGGCTACGGCAGCCATCAGTGCATGGGCAAGAACATTGCCCGTATGGAAATGCGGATCTTCCTGGAGGAAATGACGCGCCGGCTGCCACACCTGCAACTGTCCGAACAGGAATTCACTTACCTCGCCAATACGTCCTTCAGAGGTCCGGATCATGTCTGGGTCGAGTGGGATCCGGTGAAGAACCCCGAGCGGGCCACGCCCTCGATTGCAAACGGCAACCATCATTTCCCGGTCGGAGCGCCTGCGCGCCGTGATATCGAGCGCAAGATCCGCGTCAAGAATGTCCGCAGGGAAGCAGACGGCATCCTCGGGCTGACGATCGAGGATGCCAAGGGCCGGTCCCTGCCGGGCTGGAGTGCAGGGGCACATATCGAAGTGTGCCTTGAGGGCTTTGATCGCAAATACTCTCTGTGCGGCAGAGCCGATGGCAGGGACTACGATATCGCCGTGCTTCTTGAAGAAGATGGGAGGGGTGGGTCGCGCCGAATTCACGAGGTCGCCGCAGAGGGGCTTGAACTGCGCCTTCGCGGACCCAGCAACCTCTTCCGGCTCGACGAACAGGCCAGCTCATACGTCCTGATTGCCGGAGGGATCGGCATCACGCCAATCCTCGCCATGGCAGACCGGTTGAAAGCCTTGGGGCGGGACTACACGATCCACTATTGCGGACGATCCCGCGGAAGCATGGCTTTTCTGGACCGGTTGCAGGCCGATCACTCCGGAAGGCTTGCGATCTATGCCGGGGACGAAGGTGCACGCGCGGACCTGGCCGCCATTGTCGCCGGCTTGCGCGACGGCGGGCAGATCTATGCTTGCGGTCCGCAGCGGATGATTTCCCAGCTGGAAGACCTCACTGCAAGTCACCCGGCCGACACCTTGCATTTCGAGCATTTTTCCGCGCAGGAGACCGCTCTCGATCCATCGAAGGAAAACGCCTTTCAGGTCGAACTGAAGGATTCCGGCCTGACGCTTGAAGTCGCAGCAGATGTAACGTTGCTCGACGCACTGCTCGCGTCAGGTATCGACATTGCCTGCGATTGTCGGGAAGGTTTGTGCGGCAGTTGCGAGGTTGAAGTTCTTGAGGGAGAAATCGATCATCGCGACGTGGTACTGACGCGCACCGAACGCGCGGAAAACCGGCGCATGATGTCCTGCTGCTCGCGGTCTGTGAAGGGCGGCAAGGTCAAGCTGGCGCTATAGGGTGCCTGGCGACGGTTCGCAATGAGCGAACCGTCCGCAGATCGGTAACCGTTTCAACGCTGGAAAACCCGCGTTCTGGTGCCGCCGGCAGGTCCCGTCCGGCTGACGGTGCAGGACTGACTGTTGGTGCTGCAGTTGCGAGTGCGTGACGCGGTGCCGCCGTAAGGGCCGATCACGTTTCGGGTGGCATTGCATTCACCATTGGCACAGGTGCGGGACTGGCTGGCCGAACCGCCGTAGATCCCCGTCGTCGTCCGCGTGGCCGTGCAGCTGTCTCCTGTGCAGGTAACCGCCCTGTCATGCGAAGTAACGCGTGCCGCCGGCGCGACCGGATAACCCGGGCGGTAATAATGACCCCAGCGGCCATACCAGGGATACGCGGCGTAATAGGTGTCCCAATAAGCGCGGTTATAGGCAACGACGGTGAGGCCGACTGCGGGTGCGACCACTGGCGTGATGATGACCGGGTTGCCGCGGTAAACGACTTGAATGTAGCTGGCCGACACCCAGCCGCGATACGCGCCGAAGCTCACGTCGCACCAGGAATAGCCGGAAACGCAGCCGTAAGTCGTGATCCGTGTTCCGGCGGGAACAACAGTGACGACGGGATAGCCGGTCGACGGACCAGCCCTCAGGTTCACGTTTCCGGTGGAGACGGCAACCGTTGCCGCCGCCGCAAGCGATGGTGCGCCGATCAGGATCGCCAGCGCGAGGTACAGTCGTTTCATCATGGTGTTCTCCATATGCGTCGCCGCCTTGGCAGCGGCCTCTGGAGACCCTCGACCTGTCGCTTGCACCGGGTCTTTCCGGCGCGTTGCGTTATGTTTCAATTTGTAAAACATGACCGTTCGGCCGGCGTTGGTCCTGCTGACGCGTTCAGGAAGACAAATGCCGTGGTCGCGGTGGTTCTGCACTGTGCGGCGCTCTGGCAGCCAAGGCATTTCGTTAGATTTCCGGTTTGTATGATTTTGTAATCGCTGCCTGTTTTCGTTTGATTTCGCAGGGGCGTCATGTGCAATTGAACTCATGGAACCGGATGCAAAGACAATATTGATCGTGGATGACGATCATGAAATCCGCCGCCTTGTGGGCGAGTTTCTAAGCCGGGAAGGCTTCGAAGTCGTCTCTGCACAGGATGGCCGGGACATGGATTCGGCGCTTGAACGCGTCCAGCCGGACCTTTTCATTCTTGACCTCATGTTGCCGGGCGAAGATGGACTATCCATCTGCCGCAGGCTGCGTGCTCAAGGCAATACGCCCATTCTCATGCTGACGGCAAAAGGGGATGAAACCGACCGTGTGGTCGGGCTGGAACTCGGCGCCGATGACTATGTCGTCAAGCCGTTTGGTCCGCGAGAGCTGTTGGCACGGGTCAGGGCGATGTTGCGCAGGGCCGCCTCCAACCCCTCGCAGCCCATGTCGAGACGGTTTGCCTTTGACCGCTTCATTGTCGATCTGGACGCGCGCCAGGTCGAGACCGACGATGGAGATCTGGTGTCCGTCACCAGTGCCGAATTCGATCTTCTGTCGTGTTTTGTTCTCCGCCCGCGCAGGGTTCTCTCCCGCGATCAGATTCTGGACTGGACCCGTGGTCGCAGTGCCGGTCCTTTCGACCGTACAGTCGATATCCTGGTTTCGCGCATCCGCAAGAAACTGGAAAGCTACAGCCCCGGCAGCAGCTTGATAAATACCGTTCGCAATGGCGGCTATCTTCTGACGGCCTCGGTCCGGCAGGTGGCGTGAGATGCGCTTCGGCCTGGTCGCAAGACTTGTTGCCATCGGCGCGAGCCTGCTTCTGGTCCTCTGGTTGCTGGTGCTTGGCGTCGCCTATCGCGAAGGCAGTCTTTCGCGCGCAACATCCAACCCCGAACCGGCGCAGCTTGCCGCGATTGCAGAGCTTTTTGCTGGTACTCCTCCCGCGCAGCAGGACACAGTTCTGAAAGCTGTCCGCTCGCCGGGGCTTGATGTTCAACTGGTAGCCGTTTCCGAGGTTCCCGAAACCGACAGCCAACTGCGTGACAGTGGTGTGCTTGAACCCTACCGGGCAATTCTGGGAGAGCGCCTGCTTGCCGCACAGTCTCGCAAGCTGAACGGTCTGGACGGCAGCCGCTGGCGTTTCGGCCCGATGCGCCCGCTCAAGTTCTGGATCACAGCGGGAGACGGCAAGGCTCTGGCAATCGGGGTTCATCTGCCGTTCCCGGTCACGCCTCTGGGCTTGCCTGTCGGCCTGGGGGCGGGTCTGCTTGGTACGGTGTTCGCGTTTATTGCGCTGCTTCTGTTCCACCGTGAGATCCGGCCGCTTGCAAGGCTGGCGGCGGCGGTGGACCGCATCGATCCGTCTACCGAACCTGTTCCCTTGCCGGACACCCGCGCCGGTACGCCGGAAATTTCAGCCCTCGTCCGGGCGTTCGACAGGCTGCAAAAGCGGCTTCACACCATGACCCGCTCGCGAATGGCGCTTATCGGCGGGCTCCAGCACGACGTGCGCAGCTTCGCCACCCGCCTCAGATTGCGTCTGGAAAATCTGCCCGACGCCTCGGAGCGGGAGCGGGCAACGTCCGATATCACCGACATGATCTCCCTGCTCGACAATGCTCTCCTGATTTCCCGGGCCGGCGTCGGCGTGCTCGACGAGGAGTTGCTTGATCTCTGCGAGCTTGTCAGCGCGGAGTTTGCCGAGTTCAGGGAAGCAGGACTGCCTGCCGAAGCGAGCGAGGATTTCGCGCAGAAGCAGGCATGGATCGTCGGCGATCGTGTCGCGCTCAGGCGCATCATTTTGAACGTGGTCGACAACGCAATAAAATATGGCACCCACGCGCGGGCAACCTTCGTCCTGGACGAAGAGCGGATAACGATCCTGATTGATGATGATGGCCCCGGTTTTTCGGAAGAAGCCAGATCGCTGTTGCTCGAGCCCTTTGTGCGCGCGGAACCATCAAGGTCCCGGGGAACTGGCGGTGCAGGCCTCGGTCTTTCGGTAGCCCGGTCACTGACCGAAGCCCATGACGGGGCCATCAGTCTGGAAAACAACCCTCGGGGTGGTCGGGTGAAGGTGACGCTGCCCCTCTTCAAGTCAAGCTGACCACCGGGCGGGAAACAAAAAGCTACAATTTCCCATCAGCCGGAAAACCGGCGGATATGCGGAATTTGCAGGATCTCTCCATCGACAACGAGTTGGAGAGTACCGTGAAGAAGCTGATCCCCTTGTCACTTGTGGCCGGCGTCACGCTTGCCGCCGTCATGCCTTTTGCCGCGGTGTCGCAGGACAATCCCTTCGCCATCAAAGGCCCTGCCTATCCACCCGAATTGCCTATCGTCTTCGGGGGCGTTCCCGACATCTACGACGTTGCGGAGCGCCTCGATCATCTTCGGCATTTCTATACCGGGAAAGCCGCCAGGTTCAGGCTGGCCGGAGCGTTGAGTTCGCAGGAAACGGCAATCGGCATCCGGGCCGACCAGCAGGACGAATGGCGAGCCTATACCGCTGCAATGCTCGCTCTGGTCCCGGATGCCGGCACCGTGCGCGCCCTTGCAGGAGCGCCTGACGAAGATCCCGCAGGTCCGGAAGCTTTCGGCCGGATTGAAGCTCTGGCGGACGTCCTCTCCGTCTATGGCGAAAAGGGTGCAGCGTTGAAAACCGCAGTCGAGAACCTGCGCGCAGCGCTAACGGAAGAACAGCTTGAGGCCTCCCGGTTTCCTCGCCTTACCCTCAGATAACCCGCATCTCAATACGACAGAATTGCCGGTGCTCCCGCCGCACCGGCAAAGACGGGCGCGTGGCCGCCAATGTTCTACGCGCCCGTCGTCCCCCTCAAGACATAGGATGATTTTCATGAGATTTTTAATTTCGGCTCTTTTGCTTCTGGGCGTCTCCGGGGCTCATGCCCAGGAGCTGACCCGTCAGCAGATGCGGGAAATCAGGACCGCCTGCGAAGCAGACGTGCGCAGCTTGTGCTCCGGCATACAGCCGGGCGGTGGCAGGCTTCTGCAGTGCCTTCAGGCCAATGCGGCAAGCATGTCGCCGAGTTGCGCGAACAAGCTTCTTGAACTTCAGGCGTTACGTCCCCCGCAATAACAAAAGCCGCGGCGGCAGGCCCTTCCTGGCAATGCCGCCGCTGCCAATTCAGCTTTGCCTTTTGCGGCGTCTCTGGCCCATGTCGTTTCATTCGGACGGACTGGTCCAGCCTTTCCATTCCAGCTTGCCGGAAAAGGTCTCGACGAGCGCGTCGATCAGGACCCTGACTTTCCGGGGTGTATTCGCGCCAGGGGGGCGGAGTACGTAAAGGCCGACTTCAGGTGTTGGATAGTCAAGCAGCAGGGGAACAAGGTCACCGCGCTCAACCGCATCGTTGACGAGAAACAGGGGTGCGTGAGCGATTCCAAGCCCCGCAACCGCCCAGGCTACGGTTATGTCTCCGTTGTCAGTGCGCAGACGTCCCGAGGGGCGTACCGAGATGGTCCCGTTGCCACTGTGGAAGATCCAGTCCGGTGAAAGCGCAGCTGTGTAAATGAGGCATTCGTGGGCGGTCAGGTCTTCAGGCGTTTGCGGTGTGCCGTTTTGCTTCAGGTAGGTCGGGCTGGCGACGACGATCGAGTTGATTGGTGCGATCTTGCGAGCGACGTAGCTGGAATCGCGCAACTTCCCAATTCGGATCGCAGCATCGAACCGCTCGCCGATCAGATCGACAACACGGTCAGAAAACGAGGCATCTACTTTCAACCGCGGGTGACGACAGGCCAGAGATCCGAGGATCGGGCCAAGATGTCTTGTCCCGAAGGCAAGAGGGACCGACAGTCGCAATTCTCCGACGATTTCGTTCGAGTGCTCGGAGATTGCTTCGAGCGTGTCTTCATAGTTGGCCAGAAGATCCTCGCTTCTGGATTTGAATTCCTGGCCAGCCTCCGTGGGGGCAATGCCGCGGGTCGTCCGATCCAGAAGACGGGTGCCGAGCAGGTCTTCAATCCGCGCAATTCTGCGGCTGACGATGGATTTCGAGATGCCGAGCCGCGTCGCGGCCGCGCTCAGGCTGCCGCATTCCACGACTTCGATGAAGCATCGCATATCGTCCAGATCAATCATGCGTTCCTCTCAGAGCAACAATCTGGTGCGGAAAATGACGGTTCCGGAAAAGGCATCCGGGAACCAAGTTGACGACTGAATTTCTTTCATAAAAAGCAGGACGTACAATCAATGTCTAAAGTTCTCGTACTGACAAGCAGTGTTCTGGGCGATGCCTCCGTATCCAACCAGCTTACCACCCACATCGTAAACCAGTTGCGTCTCAAGAACGGTAAAAGCAAGGTCATTGCCCGCGATCTGGGGAGCAATCCCGTACCGCATCTGACGCAGGATTCCACGATTGCCTTGCGTGTTCCCGAAGCTGAAAACGAAGTGCAGGCAAATGCGCAGGCCCTCTCCGACGAACTCATTGCCGAGTTGAAAGCGGCCGACCTGCTGGTCATCGGTGCGCCCATGTACAACTTCGGCATTCCGTCCACGCTGAAAGCCTGGTTCGACTACGTGCTGCGCGCCGGAGTAACCTTTTCCTATAGCGAGGCAGGTCCTGAAGGCCTCCTGAAAGGCAAGCGTGCTATCGTCGTCTTGACACGAGGCGGCCTCTACAGCGAAGGACCGGCGCAGCTCATGGATGCCCAGGAACCTCACCTGCGCACCTTGCTCGGCTTCATCGGCATCACGGACGTCACTTTCATTCGCGCCGAGAAACTTGCCTTCGGTGCCGCTTTCCAGGAAGAGGCCATCGCCGCAGCCAAGAAGGCAGCCAATGAGGTGGTTGACGAGTTGCAGCTGGTGGCTGCCTGACATCCTTGCAGCGGACTTCGTCGGTTGCGATAGCGAAACAGGCATATTTCAACACCGTCGTCCCCCGGCCCTGTCCCCGGCCTTGTCCCCGCCCCTGCCTATGTCAGCGGGCGGGGTTTCCGTTGTGAGCGAACGTCTGAAAGACTGTTTGGTCTCTCCCGTTCGGATTTCTGCATCCACATTCGGAAACACCTGTCCCTTCATGCTCTGCCCGAGATGAAGATCGGCTCAGTTTGGCTGTGTGATCAACAAAAGTGGACGCGGCGGAGGGAGCCGCCGCGTCCAGACCATGTTTCAATCAGAGATTAAACGTCCCCTGGACGTGTCAATGGTCGGTGTTGGGCGCATCGGACAACCCGTGCTGGTGCCGGATCATATCCGCCGCCCGCTCTCCGATGACGACACATGGGGCCATCGTATTGCCGGTCGTGATGCGCGGCATGATCGAGGCGTCGGCCAGCCGAAGGCCCTCGATACCATATACCTTGAGCTGATTATCAACCACCGACATGCTGTCCCGCCCCATCTTGGCCGTACAGGATTGATGCCAGTAGGTGACTGCGGATTTCCGGATGAAGTCGATCATGCCTGACTTGTTCCGGGACCCCGGTGCCGTCTCGGTTTTGACCAGTGGCGCGAAGGCTTCACTGTTTCCCGCTTCACGGCATAGTTCCACCGCCGCCAATGCAGCCGTCAGATCTTCCGGCTCACTCAAGGAGTTGGGTTCGATGAGCATAGGGTCGCGGGCATCCGGCCCGGACAGACGCAGCCGTCCCCGGCTTTTCGGCTGTGCAAGCCCGGCAAACATCGTCCAGCCGTGTTCAGGTGTTTCCAGGTCCGTTTCAACAGGGCTGGGCACGGCAAACTCAAGCTGGCACTGAAGGATATCGGGTTGCTGAAGACCGGAATTGCTCTTCCAGTAGAGGGTCGCTTCACAACCGCCACCGCCGACCTCCTCAGGTTTACGGTACGCCCAGGTACACCCAAACGCGATGTGATCCTGGTGATTGCGGCCAACGCCGGGAAGATGCTGGACAACGGGGATGCCGTGAACCCGCAGTTCGTCCTCGGGACCGATACCGGACTGCATCAGAACCTTGGGTGTGTGAACAGCGCCAAGTGACAGCACCGTTTCATATCGCGCGTGGAACTGCCGATATTCGCCAGCGACCAAAGCTTCAACGCCGATCACCTTCTTTCCCTCAAATAGGAGCCGCGTGACCAACGCATTGGTCAACACAGTCAGGTTTGGTTGCACCATCATCTTGTGGGTGTAGGACCGGAAGACCGACTCCCGCTTGCCATTGCGGATCCTCAGTTCCGCGATCGATGCACCGCCGGCACTTTCCATCATCTCGCCGTTGGGCGTGTCAAAGACGGGAACACCAATCATCTCCGCCGCGTCGAGAAGTGCCCTGGCAACCGGCTTTGGACTGTCAGGTTGCGCGACGTGGACGGGGCCGCCGGATCCCCTTCGCAGAGGATCCGGTGTTCCGCGCCAGTCTTCAATACGGCGGTAATATCCGAGCACGGACTGGTATCCCCAGGCTTCGTCGCCGGATTCTGCGGCGAAATGGTTCCAGTCTTCCTTGTGGCCCCGGGCCCACACCATGACATTGATGCTTGAACCACCACCAAGCCCCTTGCCCATGCTTAAGGGAAGCCGGCGGCCGGCGAGCGCAGGTGTTGGTTCACCAACGAAGCCCCAGTCACGGTCACTGCCAAGGTTCAACGGCCATTGAGCCGGTTCCATGACACTTTCGGCGAGATCGTCGCCTCCAGCCTCAAGGAGCAGAACCCTGGCATTGCCGTCTTCGGCCAATCTGGCTGCGACAACCGACCCGCTGGAACCTGCACCGCATACGATGAAATCGAATTCGGCATTTGTCTTTTCGAGCTGCATGGTCTTGTCCATGTGATCGACCTCTATCGATGCTTGTGTTGTTTAATGCTGGTTCGAGACCGTTTGTGCGGCTTCGTCGATCGTGTCGGCGACGACTTTCGGCTGGGTCATGAAGAGAGCGTGGCTGGCAGAGACCTTCGTGATCTTTGCACCGATACGCTCCGCCATGTGGATCAGCATGGCCTGGTCGAACGCCTTGTCTTCGGTTGCAATCACCGCCCAACTCGGCTTGGAGCGCCACGCGGCATTCTTCAGCTTCGTGCCAAACGCTGCCAAGTTGAGGGGAACTTGAGAATCCCGCATGAAAGCGGCGTCCGCGTCGCTGACGTCATGGGCAAAGCCGGATTTGAATTTTTCCCGGTCGACATAGGCGAAATCGTCTTCCGAAGTGTCGATGACGAACTCGGAAGCCGCTGGAAATCCATCATATTGTTGAGCTGTCGTTTCGCCGGCATCCGGTGAAAGCGCCGAGACATAGACCAACCCGGCAACCTTCTGGTCGACCCCCGCTTCGGTAATGACCGTACCGCCCCAGGAATGCCCGACAAGAATGGCCGGGCCGTCCTGCCGGTCCAATGCGCGTTTGGTGGCCGCAACATCGTCTTCCAGAGATGTCAGCGGGTTCTGGACGATGGTGACCCGGTATCCACGCATTGTCAGTTCGTCATAGACGCCGCGCCAGCCGGAGCCATCCGCAAAAGCGCCGTGAACAAGCACAACATTCCTGACAGTCTGATCCGCCGGAATGGTGTCTGACGCGTTCGCGGACTTCAGTCCGATGACGGCAACGGCGGCAGCCGCCAGAACAAACATTTTCGTCTTGGTCTTCATGGCTCTTCTCCAAAAAAACGCGATAACAGTTATCGCGATAAGAGTGATTATAGCGATAGAATTTTCAGGTCAAGAGAAATGTTATCGCGATATTGTTTCTCGCGATGTGGTTTGATATACGGGGGCAAAGGAGCAGCGCATGACGAATGACCGGAAGAACAGTCCACCGCCTTTGGACGATCAACTCTGCTACGCGATCTATTCGGCAGGGATTGCCATTCAGCGCGTCTACAAACCCCTTCTTGACGAGCTCGGGGTGACCTATCCGCAGTATCTCGTTCTCAATGTTCTCTGGCGCGACGACCAGAAGACAGTCGGGGCAATCGCCGAGACCCTGGCGTTGGAATCCAGTACACTCACGCCGCTTCTCAAGCGTCTCGAAACGGCGGGACTGCTGCAAAGAACCCGAAACCCAAACAACGAGCGACAGGTTGTCGTGGCCTTGACCGACAAGGGCCGTGCGCTTCAGTCCAGGGCAGGATGCCTTGGTGAGGCTCTGCTAACGGCTTCGATGCAAAGCCCCGAAGACCTCGCGAGCCTCAACAAGAACATCCGAAATCTTCGCGACACGATCTATTCTCAGATCGGCGGGTGGGGCACTCCCGCCTGATCCGCGCATTCGTCATGTCTACGTTGTCGGTATGGTGCCCCCGTCAATGACGTATTCGGTGCCGGTGATCGTGGCTGCGCGGTCGGACGCCACGAACGCAATCAGGTTTGCGACCTCTTCCGGTTTTGTCGGGCGACCGATCGGTATTCCGCCAAGCGCATCCATGATCATCTTCTTGCCGCCCTCGTAATCGGTGCCGGCCTGTTTGGCGAGACGGTCGGCAAGACGCACCGACGCTTCCGTCTCAATCCACCCGGGCGATACACGCAGCACACGCACACCCCTTGGCGAGACTTCTTTCGACAGGGCCTTGCTGTAGGTAGACAGCGCTGCCTTCGCCGCCGCATAGGCGGTCGTTGATTCAGGCAACGGCAACTCCCTCTGGATCGACGAAACGTGGATGACGACACCACTACCCCGTTCAACCATGTCCGGCACGAGTTGCCGGTCCAGACGAACGGCAGGAAAGAGATTGAGATAGAGCTCGTTGTGCCACTCGGCATCCGTCAGGGCGACATACCCGCCTCCCGGAGCAGAGGAACCGCCGAGCATATGAACAATGATGTCCACGCCTCCCAGCCTTTCCCGGACAGCGGCGGCAAGGTCATCGCAGCCTTCGGTCGTGGTCAGGTCTGCCGCGACGAACTGGACGCCATCTTCAAGCGTGTCCGGTCTGGTCCGGGCGCTTGTCAGCACTTCGGCCCCGAGTTCCCGGAATAGTCTGACCGTCGCAGCCCCTGCGCCTCGCGTTCCGGACGTGACAAGCGCTCGTTTGCCTTCAAGACTGAGGAACTTGCTCACGGCAGGATCTCCAGTTCGGCAATCTTTTCGCCCGTCAGGCGGAAAAAATACTTCAGGTCGACAGTGCTGCCGGGAAAGTTCCCGACAACGTGACCCGTCACCACTGTGCGATCTCCTTTCACCTCGATTGCGAAAGGTTCGACCGTGTAGGAGTACTTTGTTGAAGCTTCCGCCTTCCATCGGCGGATCGCGGTGCGTCCCGCATTCACGTTTTGCTCGTCCTTGACGACCGCGTCTTCGCTGAAACATTCAGCGACGGCATCGGCATTCCTGTTTCCGTCAGCTTCGAAATAGGCCGCAATCGGTTCTGGTAACCGGATGTCCATCTGACATCTCCGTTTCTGGTGATGGTCAAGCCGGATCAGCGGGGTGTTCCGGCGTCGATGGTCGAAATATATGGCTGGACCTTAATCGCGATAATTGGGATAAAGCTGGATGTAACATTACGAAAATCGGAACAATGTCACGTCAGATCCTGGGAGAACTTGAAGCGGTTCTGGCCATCGCCAATCGAGGGTCTTTCCGTGCAGCGGCGCTCGAACTCGGGCTGTCGACGACGGCGCTCAGCAACCTTATTGGCAAGTTGGAACGGCAACTCGGCGTTCGCCTGTTCAATCGCACCACGCGAAGTGTCTCGTTGACGGATGCCGGTCGAACCTTCGTCGAACAGGTGTCTCCTGCACTGCGTGACATCCAGGACGCAATGGCAGCCGTGCGCTCGCAACAGGACACGCCTTCGGGGACATTGCGCATCAATGCTTTCGCAACAGCTGCCCGGGAAGTGTTTGCGCCGCTCGTTCTGGCGTTCCTGCAGCGCTACCCACAGGTTCACATCGATCTCGTCACCGAAGGCCGGATCGTCGATATCGTTGCCGAAGGGTTCGATTTGGGAATCCGGACCGCCGACCTGGTGCCAAGCGACATGATCGCCGTGCCGCTAGGTGCGCCTCGCAGCTTTGCCGTGGTCGCCACCCCCGCCTACCTCGAAGAACATGGGAGTCCGATCGCCCCACCCGATCTTCTGGCACACCAGTGCATCCGTGTCCGGCTGCCAAACGGTGCGCTTTATCGCTGGCATTTCGAGAAGGATGGCAACGCCCTCCTGATCGACGTGGAGGGTCCGATTACACTTGATGAAGCTTCGCTTGCACGAATGGCCGTTCTCGACGGGATCGGGATCGGGTTTTTCATGGAAGCCAACGTGCGCGACGACATCGCTGCCGGGCGACTTGAACGGGTCCTGCAGGATTGGACCCCGCCAACGTCGCCGCTGTGTCTCTATTATCCCGGGCGCAAAAACCCTTCGGCTGCCTTCCGGGCTTTCGTCAATATGGCACGGGAACTTGGCAAGGAATCTACACGAAGAGATCTATTTCCGGCTGAGCAATGAGCCACTGCCGTTTCTGGAAAATGTCGTGCAATTTCAGCTACAGCCGATCAGCGGCAACCGAACGTTTCTGACGATCAGGCCACACCTTGTTGAGGGCGTCGGACATGGCGATCCATGCGGAAGAAATCCTGCGCACGAAGGAGCGCATGACACCGAAAGAGTCCCTGGAATGGGGACTCGTCGATCGCATTCTGTCCAAACGCGATCTCGACGGCTGATATGAGATCGGTCTGAGCCAGTCCGAGGCCACCGGGCAACAGGCAAAGAATGAACCTCAAGCTATAGCAATTAGCTGGTTTCATGTCCTCTTTGCTGTGCCCGTGTCCTCAGACGCGGGCCGCTTCGAAGGCCTTCCAGACCTTCTCGAAGGCGGCAAAGTCCATCGGTCCTTTTGCTGTGGCTTCCAGAACGATCTTTTCCGAGGCAAAGAGCTTGGCAATACCTTCTTTAAGGCCGGGTATGACCTCCGCTGGAATGACCACGGCGCCATGGCGGTCGGCGTAGACCAGGTCACCGTCTTGGACAGTCAGCCCAAAGATGCTGACAGGCGTGCCCAACTCGCGAACATGCACGAACCCGTGGCTGGGGCTGACGGAACCCGCGACCACCGGAAATCCTTCTGCCATATCGCCGAGGTCGCGCATGACCCCGTTGGTGAGGGCACCGGACATGCCGAAGGCCTTGTGGATCGAAGTATTCACCTCGCCCTAGTAGGCCCCGATGCAATGCGGGTAATCTACGTCCTCGATGACGGCTATCGAGGGTTTGGGGGCCTCGGCCATGCGCCGGTAGTATTCCATGCGGCGGGCGCGGATGACGTCCGCAGGCTCTGTGGGTGGTTCGAGTGCGGCGATCTTGGCCGTTGAGGCGTAGCCCACCATGGCGCCACCCTCCGGTGCGCTGCGCAGCATGGTGCCTCGTGTGAAGCCATTGAAGCCGCGCTTGCCCTCGACAACCTCGATGGCATTGCAGACCGTCGGTGTATCCACGCGTTTTAGCAGTTCCAGAAATTCTTGATCCATTCTAATCCTAGTCCTCAAGCCATCGTGCGAGTGCGGCATTCGTTGCCGCCGGCTGTTCCAGTGTCGTCAGGTGACCGGCTTGTTCGATGATTTCCAGAACCGAGTTCTGAAGCAGTTCGGCCATCTGTGTATGCCGATCAAGGGGGCAGAGCCTGTCGCTCTCGGCGGTCAGAACCAGAGCCTTGCCTTTGTAGGCGCGCAGCGTTTCGGTCTGTGACGGGCGGTCAATCAGCGCTTTCGACTGGCGCAGGAAGACCTCGGGTCCGAGGCTTTCGGCCATGTCAAGCGCAAGGATCTCGAGGTCGGCAGCGGTCGACCTGTCATGTGCGAAATTTGGAATGACCTCGAGGCGCATGACGTCCGAGAGCCCACCTGCGCGGACCGCCGCCATTTGTGGCGCCCGCTTTTCCTTCACCGTGTCCAGTTCGGCACGCGGATTGGTGTCGAGAAGTGCCAGACGCTCCACACGTTCGGGCGTCTGCCTCACGACCTCCATGGCGACGATCCCGCCCATGGAAAGGCCCGCGAGCGCAAAGCGTTGCGGTGCACCGGAAAGGATCGCCGCCGCCAGGGCCTCGACATTGTCCTCGTTGCTTTTCGGAGCAAGATGCAGTGCACGCGACCCGGAAAAGGCTGCGATCTGCGGCCCGTAGAGCCGGGCGTCGCACATCATGCCGGGGATCAGGACTAGCGGGAGACGAGTCATGGCCACTTCCTTTTCAAGAAGGCAGCCGGCAAAACCGAAAAATTTTGGTGACTGGGCCTGGCATTCGTTTGGCGCCCAGGTGAAAAATGTCGTTGAGAACAGGTTTCCTCGATCCGTGTCGCCAAACGTTGGATCCCTCCATGGCATACGTTTCAATGACGAAATCAAGGACGGCAGCGGCAAGGTTATCGGTTGGGTAAACTACTTCGACTAAGGGTCGCTGAATTCATCTTCGCTGGGCCGGCTGCGTTGGGTGACGCGCTGGAAACGGTTGTTTGAATTGCCGTGTTGTCGACTACCTACCTGTACGGTCAACACAAGTTGCCATATTGAGATGATCGCGCCGCATTGACTTGTCCCACCGGGCTTGCTAGCTCAAGAGCATGAGCAACGTCCTGCACAACACTGCGAACTATTATTATCCGCCAAGTTAGCGGAGGGACTTTGCTGTCTGTTTACCGCTGCATCGCCAGCGGTTGTGACTCGGTATACAGCTCTTGGCCCTGCAGCCAATTCACCGAGTTAAGCCATGACTGTTTTCCAAGCTGCAATATGTAAACCACATCGCTCTTTCACGCTCGGCCTTATTGGTTACGGGGCGTTCGGGCGATTGATCGCCGAGCATCTTTCTTCTCATGTCGAACTGCTGATCCATGATCCGCGTTATGATGGCAGTGCGGACCTTGCCGAGGTCGCCGCCTGCCGGATCGTGGTGGTCGCTGTTCCGGTAGCCTGTATGGAAGAAACACTGCGTGCAATAGCGCCGCATCTGAGGCCGAATACGCTGGTGCTGGATGTCGGTTCGGTAAAGGTCGAGCCCGCTCGTCTGATGCTGGAGTTGCTGCCACCACATGTCGAAATCCTTGCGACCCATCCGCTTTTCGGACCGCAAAGCGCTCGCAACGGATTGCAGGGACTGAAAATCGCACTGTGCCCTTTGAAAGGCCGAAGCTACAAACGTGTTGCCGCCTTTCTCAAGGTGGCCCTTGGGCTGGATGTGTTCGAAACAACACCGGATGCGCATGATCGCGATGCAGCGCTGTCCCAGGGCCTTACCCACTTGATTGCCAAGGTGCTGGTGAAGATGGGGCCACTTCCCCGGATGACCACCACCCGAAGCTTCGACCTTCTCAACGAGGCTATCGAAATGGTTCGCCACGATCCGCCGGAGCTTTTTGATGCGATCGAGGGGCTGAACCCCTACGCCTCGGGCGTGCGCCGGCGTTTCTTCGACCTTGCGTCGGAGCTTGATGTTGAACTGCGTACGACGCCGCATTTGCCCGGCCGGGCTGCCTTGTCATGAACCGGGCTCTCTAACGGGCTCCGTTCGGTTCGATAAACAACGCCCGCAGTCAGTCAAACCCGTCTAGCCGCCTGACTGCGGACAAGGCCAAGCCGGCTGGGTCTCTTGGGACCGCGCCGGCTCGTTATTCAGCCTCCGCAAGTTCCGGCCAGCCCCCTTGCCGGTTGCTTGTGTCTTTGGCCGATATCCCGCAAGGCACGCGTTAGATGCGTTGATCGGTTCAATGCCTTCTCCTGGCCATTGTCCCCTCGTGGCAATTCCCCTTCGCAAAAGGTCAGTTTCTCGAAGATGAGCGTCCACCTCATTCGGTGTGACGGCCGTCATACGTGAAAGTTCCTTGCCCGGCTATCTAAGGTCAGGTCGTCGTTTGATTGGATAGCCAAGCATCGCGCGGCAAAATTACTGAAATCAACAAAATAAATGTTGCTCTGCGGCGGAAGGAAAGACGCAACGCAGTACGCAAATCATTTGAGCCAAGAGAATACCGAAGATGGAACTTTACAAGTACCGTAATAAACTGCCGCAGATTGGTGACGCCTGCCTGCTTACCGATGGTGGCCTTGAAACAACTCTGATTTTTCATGATGGCATCGACCTGCCACTGTTTGCTTCCTTTCATGCCTTGAAAGAAACAGAAGGCCGCGTTGCCCTTCGCCGCTACTACGAACGCTACGCCCGTATCGCGAATGCGCAGGGCTCGGGCTTCATTCTCGACAGCGCGACATGGCGCGCCAGCCGTGACTGGGGTGACCGTCTTGGTTATTCGGCCGAAGAATTGAAACATGCAAACCAGGAAGCGGTTGCAATGCTTTTCGAACTGCGTGCCGAGTTCGAAGGTGAACATCCCTTTGTCATCAGCGGCAATATGGGTCCCCGGGGAGACGGCTACGCGCCCGAAACCATGATGTCCTCTGCGGAGTCCGAGGACTATCACGCTGTTCAGGTCGCCACACTGGATGCAGCAGGGGTCGATATGATCAGCGCGATCACCATGACGCATGCCGGCGAAGCCATGGGCATAGCGCGGGCTTGTGCGAAGCGGGACGTGCCGTTGGCTCTTGCCTTCACTGTTGAGACAGATGGGCACCTGCCGACAGGCCAACCCCTGAAGGACGCAATCGCCGAGCTCGATGCCGACTGCCCGCCCGCCTACTACATGATCAATTGCGCCCACCCGGATCACTTCCGGCATGTTCTGGACGAAGGAGCGGACTGGACCAGGCGAATTCGGGGTCTGCGCGCGAATGCTTCGCGGTTGAGCCACGCCGAGCTGGATGAAGCTGAAGAGCTGGATGACGGCAATCCGCAGGAACTTGGCAGGGACTATGCCAACCTCCTGGCGGTCCTGCCGAACCTGCGGGTCTTCGGTGGCTGCTGTGGTACCGACCACCGGCATGTCGACGCAATCGGGCAGACCTGCCTCCACCAGCCCCTCAGGGCGTAAGGAACGGGGAGTATCACAATGACCGTTTCGACCATGGTTGGCAGGATTACCTGTCGCAGGAACGCGATCGGGATTCTGGAACGTTGGCGCAGAGCCAGGAAGAACCGCATCCTGATCCAGACACTGGAGAGAATGTCGGACCATGAACTGCGCGACATCGGATTGAACCGCGACAGCGTGCGCCATGTGATCCGTAACGGTGACATCCGGGCGCTGCATCACCTGAAGCCCGCTCCAGCTGTCATGCTGGACGAGGCGAATGGTGATGGGATGTGCAATGAGGTCAACGCGGGAGAAGTGAAGTGAAAATGTCGGTCCAATCGAAAGGCGAAACACGGTGCGAACAGATCCGTCCGGCCACGAAGGCAGACGCACGTGAAATCGCCTCGCTTTTCCTGATGTCCTCAGATGGACTTGCTTCTTACATCTGGTCTCGCGTCGGGGCTCCCGGCGCGGACCTCCTGGAGGTTGGGGCATCGCGGTATTCGCGGGAAAACACGGCGTTTTCCTATCAGAATTGCCACATGGTTGAGATTGGCGGCCAGGTGGTGGCCATGCTGCATGCCTTCAAGATGGAGAGTGACGAGACACCCGAGACCGATCCAGTCCTCAGGCCCTACTCCGAGCTGGAAGATCCAGGCTCGTTGTATGTTTCCGGCGTGGCTGTCCGTCCGGAGTTTCGCCGTCGCGGGTTCGCGCGAAAGCTGATGATCCTTGCCGACCGTCTTGCGGCCGCGCAAGGTCTCACGCGAGTTTCACTCATATGCTTCGACAGGAATGTGCCGGCACTTCGTCTCTATGCGTCACTGGGCTTTCGCGAGATGGATCGTCGAGCCATCGTACCGCATCCAAGCCTGCACTACTCTGACGGCCATGCTCTTTTGCTTGTACGAGAGTGTACTGCCAGGGAGCAGGTGGAGGTTTGATCTTCACCTGTGCCCTGGAAGCCCGGGCTGTCACTCGAAGACCTTGAACCTCTCGTAGACCTGGAACAGCTGTTTTTGTGAGTTGACGGCCATCTTTGTCATCGCAGACTTCAGCTGTTTTCGAACTGTATCCTGCTGGACACCCTTGACTCGGGAGTATTCTGACAGCGGCTGCAGCGCTATGACAGCGGCAATGGCGGCGCTCTCGCTTCCACTCAGTCCAAAAAACTGGCTGATACGGTCGAGCGTACGCGGAGAGAGAATGTCCTGCGGATTGAGCACCACGATCTTGTAGGTCACCCAGCGTGCCGGTTCCAGTCGTCCGTCAACGAACCGGGGGAGCGGGTTGAACACCTGTACGGCGTAGGTCGTGTTGGTTTTGCTATCGAGAAGACGCACCAGTGGCGCTTCCCCGTTTCGAACGCGCCGGTGAACCGCGTCCAGCTTCTTTTGTTCTCTTGGATTGCGGCAGACCAGCCTGCCATTTTGTATTCTCACGAAACCCAGGTCGAGGATATCCTGCGCGATTTGGTTGACGTATTCGGTCTCGCCATTGGCAAGCATGATGACGCCATGGGTTTGCGCATCGTTGGACGACCTGTGAACGAGTTCCCGTTCACCGGTTTCCATGCGCAGCTGCCGAAGTTGAAGCGCCTTCCTGGCATGGACAACGAGCCTCGAAAAATCCTCCATTACCTCTTTGGAGAAGGTCCCGTCTTTGCGCATGCTTGTAACACCGAACCAGCCAAGGCGACCGTCAACGGTGATGTTACTGCCCATGATCCTGTTCACATCGTATCGCGGAAACAGATCGTGATGGATCGGACTGGAGCGTAAACCTTCTTGTGTATTGAACTGATCGTCCGTCATGACAGCCCCCACAGGTGATTTCGTTATGAGTTTTAAGCGGTAATCGATGTTGACATAGTGCTGGTGGTATTCATCGAGAAAACTCGGATCCATATTGGCGGTGAAATTAAGTCCAATCGAAGAGTTATCCTTCCCAAGAAGACATAAATGAGATTGAGCCGCGCCAAGATAAGTAACTATTTTTGAAAGAGTTTCTGAAAACAACCTCTCCGTTTCTACGTTCTCATATAACTCTGCGATAAGCTTCTCGAGTTGCTCGGACATTGCTAAAACACAACATTCTGACAGTAAAAAAATATGAAGAATGGCACGACAAAAACTATGCAATCGTATACACAACTCTAAGGGGAGGCAATAACGTATTCCGTGAGGAATTATTTTTCTCGCGTGCCAAAAAAATTAACAAATGGTTAATTAGGGTGCAAATGTTGACCATACGTCATTTTAACACCCCTCAACGCATTGAAATTCTAAAGCTTTCTCCGAAGTGTTGTTTACGCTGCGTATTTTCTGCGGCTTCGTCTGAAGGCAAGGTTAACAAACTTCTTGGTTAACGCAGCCCCCATTTGGGGAATGGCTCAAATTGAAACAGTCTGCCAAGTCTGCTCGTGCATTTCAGCAAGGGTGATTTTTACACCCATTCTTTAATCACCGGTTGTCCCTCTCGGGCAGCCGGTGGAGCTAGTCAGGAATGGATTAATGCCTAATAACATCAATCTGTCGGAATTTTTCGACTCCATCCGCGCCACTCTGGCGGACATCAAGAACAGCACTTCCACGATCAGCGACGTTGACGTTGTCGGTACTTACATCGAAGAAGACGGCAGCGATCCGACCCCGGACGTCTCCAGCATCAATTTCGTGAATGGGACGACCGGTGCCGATGTACCGCTCGAAGGAACATCTGGTCTTGATCTCGTGCTTGCCAGAAGCGGAAACGACATGCTTGTCGGTTACGGCAGCATCGACATCCTGCTCGGCAGCGACGACGTTGATACAATTGATTATTCTTACCTGAACAGCACAGAAAACGGCATCTTCATCGACCTTCGCAGCGGTATCGCCGTGAGCAAGGGCGGCGATATCGATCTGCTGTCGTCCATCGAAAATGCCATCGGCACGGTCAATGACGATGTCATGCTCGGCAACGGCCTGAACAACATCTTCTTCGGCAACGGCGGCAGCGATATCATTGACGGCCGTGGCGGCTCCAAGGACGTTGCCCAGTTTGCGGGCAAGGCTGAAGATTACGACATCAAGACCAACGAAGACGGTTCCGTCAGCATCACCAACGGCACCGGCACGACCACCCTTTACAATATCGAACTGGTTCAGTTCGGCGAAGGCAGTGAAGTCGGTGACATCCATCTCTTCAGCGTCACGGATGGCGCACTCGTCGCTCATAACGATGCGATCGACGTCACCGAAACCACCGGCGACGACGAAGCGGAAGTTGCAGCGACATTCAACGTTCTCGGCAACGACGACGAAATCGGCGAAACCGGCGGCCAGGTCATCACCCAGCTGGCTTTCAAAACGGCTGGCGGCTCGATTGTCAACGTTGATGCCGTCGCTGATTCAGATGGCATGCTGGAGGTCGAGGGCAAATACGGCACCTTGTTGCTGAACGTCGAAACGGGCGAAGCCAGCTACGTCTATTCCGAAGAAGCGAACCGCCTCGCCGATGGCCAGGAGGGTGTCGATACCTTCGTTTATCAGGTTGTCGGTGGCGACAAGGCCGAATTCAAGGTCACGGTTACCGGTAGCAACGATGCTCCGACGATCGGCGGCGATCTCTCGTTGAACTTCCTGCCCATCGTTGAATGGCCGGGTGCGGAAGACGAAGGTTACGTCCATACCCGCGGCGGTGTCTTCGAGATCAACGATCCCGACACGGTCGTCAATCCGGACAATTTTGAAGTCCAGATCAGCGAACCGAACCTTTCCCTGGCCTCCGGTGCCGGTGAAATTCTGGAAATGCCGGGCGATATCTACGCTGCGCTGACAGCCAAGGATACGAATTTCCTCTTCTGGACATTCGACCAGTTCGACGACCAGGGCCGGGTAACCTATTCCTACAAGGTCCAGGACAAGGCTATCGACTTCCTTGCCGAAGGCGATGTTCTGACGATCGACTACACGCTTACAGTCCAGGACAAGAATGACCCGGACTCCTTCGTCGAGCGTCCGATCACCGTGACGATCATCGGCACCAACGACCAGCCGGAAATCCTCGTCGAGCAGAGCGTTCTCGACTTCGCAGTCGACGAAGAACTCAACGCCAATCCGCAGAATATCGGCGAATTGAGCGGCAACATCGTGGTCGACGATCCGGATCTGGGCGACACGCTCTACATCTCGGTCGAAGGCGATGGTTCGCCGGCCTATTCGGAAGGCGCTCTTCCGGATGGTGTCGATATCAGCAGCCTTCTGGCATCCAGCAACTTCAACTTCACCAGCGGAGACGCACTGGACAACATCTTCTCCGTGCCGAAGGGCGAAGATGGGAATGTTGAATTCACCTATGCCTACAACGGCTCGGCTCCACTCGACTGGCTGGCGGACGGCGAAACGCTGACCCTGACGTTCGACGTCAAAGTCAGCGACCGGAACTGGTTCCCGGAAGGCACCGACACCACCCAGATCACCATCACGATCACCGGCACAAACGACGTTCCGACACTGACTGCAGTTGACGTGAGCGGATCCATCGTTGAAGGCGATCCGTCAACCCTGTCCGACAGCGGCTCGATTGACTTCTCCGATCTGGATCTCTCCGATACGCCAACGGCGACCTTCGCAGTCAAGAGCGTTGAAGGTCTTGATGGTGTCGGCCTCACCGCCGGCCAGATCGCGAATATCCAGGCCGGTTTCGGGCTGTCCGCTGATCCGGGCAACACGAACGACGGTACGATCAACTGGTCCTACAGCGTCGCGGAAGAGCATCTTGACTTCCTCGCCGCAGGTGAGCAGGTCGAAGTCGTCTACACCGTGACGGTCGATGACGGCAACGGCGGTGTCGTGGATCAGGATGTCACCATCACGATCACGGGCACCAACGATGCTCCGACGATCGGCGGCGATCTCTCGTTGAACTTCCTGCCCATCGTTGAATGGCCGGGTGCGGAAGACGAAGGTTACGTCCATACCCGCGGCGGTGTCTTCGAGATCAACGATCCCGACACGGTCGTCAATCCGGACAATTTTGAAGTCCAGATCAGCGAACCGAACCTTTCCCTGGCCTCCGGTGCCGGTGAAATTCTGGAAATGCCGGGCGATATCTACGCTGCGCTGACAGCCAAGGATACGAATTTCCTCTTCTGGACATTCGACCAGTTCGACGACCAGGGCCGGGTAACCTATTCCTACAAGGTCCAGGACAAGGCTATCGACTTCCTTGCCGAAGGCGATGTTCTGACGATCGACTACACGCTTACAGTCCAGGACAAGAATGACCCGGACTCCTTCGTCGAGCGTCCGATCACCGTGACGATCATCGGCACCAACGACCAGCCGGAAATCCTCGTCGAGCAGAGCGTTCTCGACTTCGCAGTCGACGAAGAACTCAACGCCAATCCGCAGAATATCGGCGAATTGAGCGGCAACATCGTGGTCGACGATCCGGATCTGGGCGACACGCTCTACATCTCGGTCGAAGGCGATGGTTCGCCGGCCTATTCGGAAGGCGCTCTTCCGGATGGTGTCGATATCAGCAGCCTTCTGGCATCCAGCAACTTCAACTTCACCAGCGGAGACGCACTGGACAACATCTTCTCCGTGCCGAAGGGCGAAGATGGGAATGTTGAATTCACCTATGCCTACAACGGCTCGGCTCCACTCGACTGGCTGGCGGACGGCGAAACGCTGACCCTGACGTTCGACGTCAAAGTCAGCGACCGGAACTGGTTCCCGGAAGGCACCGACACCACCCAGATCACCATCACGATCACCGGCACCAATGATGGACCGGTGTTCTCTGGCGGTGTCTTCGATGGCGTTCTCGAGGAAGCCAATACCCCGGCACAGCTTGAAACATCCGGTGAGGTCTTGTTCACCGACCTAGACCTGTCCGACACGCCGGAAGTGACCGCTCAGTTCACCTCTGTCGAACCAGTCGCAGGCAGTGGTTTCACGCTGACGGAGGGGCAAAAGCTTGCCTTCACGAATGCGCTGACGGTGCAGCAATCGGCCGGTAACGCCAACAACGGAGGCGCCACCTGGACCTTTGCAATCGCCGCAACGGCACTCGACTTCCTTGCCCAAGGCGAACAACTGGAAGTCAAGTACCTCCTGACCGTTACGGACGATAGCGGTGCGACGGACACGCGGGAAGTGACGGTCGTCGTGACCGGCACCAACGACGATCCCACGATCTCCGATGCGGATATCCTGGGCGAGGTGACGGAATCCGGTGTCGGGGAAGACGGTACAGACGTTGCCACTGGCCTGATCGTCGGAATGGACGTCGATATTCGGGACGTCCTGACCTACTCCGCCTCTGTCGTCGACGGGGCACTGGGTCAATTCAGCATCGATGAGGATACCGGTGAATGGACCTATACCATTGACCAGTTCAACGCCAATGTTCAGGCCCTCAACGAAGGCGACAGCGTCGAAGAAATCTATACGGTAACCGTATCCGACAACAACGGCGGCACTGTCACCACCGACGTGACCATCACCATCAACGGCACGAACGATGCCCCGACTATTGAGGACTACACGGGTTCGTTCACTGTTGTTCACAGCAACTCCAACAACGACGAAAGCAGCTTCAATCTTCTTGAGCTTCTGGCTGCCAACGACGTTGATGATGGTGAAACGGAAACGCTCCAGATCGATGAGATCTCGGGTACTCTCAGCCTGTCCATCGCAGGCCATCAGGTGACGCTGGATATCGCCGATCTGGAAGCCGCAGGGCTTTTGAACATCGGTGAAGCCGACGGCAGCGTGACCTTCACCCATAACCTGGAACGCATTATGGCCCAGGTAATGGATCAGGGCGAAACCGCCAACATCTCGGGTACCATGACTGTCGTGGATGTCCATGATGCGGTCTCCAACTCCGCCGAGTTCGATATTGAACTGTCGGTAGATCCGGACAAGACCAACACCTTCGGCGGTGACGACTGGACCACCGCGGACGGTGCGGGCGACATCCCTGAAATGCTTATCCCGACATTTGACGGAGACGGCGACGGTCCGCTGGTCGTCTGATCATGAAACTTCTGGAGAGGGCGCACGCGCCCTCTCCTCTCTTCTTTTTTATGTTTTTTTTGGAGAGTCTACATGGCTGTACGCAGCGCAAGGGAAAGCGTTTATCCCGCTCTCAAGGTTTATCGCTCTTCCTGGGCCGGGTTTCTTGCCGTTGGTTTCTTTTCGATCTTTGTCAATCTCGGAACTCTGGCCTCACCCCTCTACATGCAGCAGATCTTCGACCGGGTGATGCAGAGCGGCCACCTCGAGACACTTGTCTTCCTGACGATGATCGTGATTTTTTTTCTGGCTGTGATTGCGGTTCTTGATGCAATCCGCGGCTCCATCCTCGCCAGCATAGCGAAATGGTGGGATGAAACCGTACATGCCGACCTGCTGCATGCCGTCATCCAGACGGCCAGGTCGACGGGCAAGTCCCACTCGCATGCAATGAACGACCTGGCAACCATCCGGCAATTTGTTGGCAGTTCGAGCGTGCTGCCTTTCTTCGATGGGCCCTGGGTGCCCTTCTTTGTCGGTGCCATTATTCTCATCCACCCTGCCCTCGGCTTCGTCGCCATCGCGGCCGGTGTGCTGCTTGTGATAATCGCAGGTATCAACGACACGGTCACCCGCCGCCGGATGGCGGGTGCTGCGGCGGCTCGCGTGCGGGCACAGCAGACGATTGACATCGCGACGCAACACGCGGAAAGCGTCTACAGCATGGGAATGCTGCCTGGCGTTCTCGCCCGCTACCGGAACGACAACGAACTGGTGGCCAATTCGACTTTCGCCGTTGCCGCTTTTTCAGCGAAGACCGCCGCGATCACCAAGTTCATCCGGTTCACGGCGCAGATCAGTGTCCTTGGTCTCGGTGCCTATTTTGCCACGCTGGGTGAAATCACCCCGGGTGGCATGATTGCAGCGTCAATCATCATGGGGCGCGCGCTTGCGCCTGCCGAACAGGCCATCGGCGCCTGGCGAGGCATCGTCGGCGCGATGCAGTCCCATCGTCGGCTGAACGATATTTTTCTGGCAGCTCCGCTCCACTTCGACCGGACCCAGCAGCCGGAACCCAGTGGGCACCTGCAGCTCAAAGGTGTCAATCTGCTCGTTTCAGGCCAGGAACGGCCTTTGCTGCGCAACATCACGATCGATATCAAGCCGGCAACCCTGAATGCAATCGTCGGCCATTCCGGCTCCGGCAAGAGCACCTTGTGCAAATTGTTGATTGGCGCAATGGATCCGAGTTCCGGTTCGGTCCGTCTTGACGGTGTCGCCATGCGCAATTGGGACCCGCAGCAACTCGGCCGGAACATTGGCTACCTGTCGCAGTCCGTGGAACTGCTATACGGCACTGTGAAGGAAAACATCGCCCGGATGGGCGAGCCGGATGATGAAAAGGTTGTGACTGCCGCGCGCCTTGCCGGTTGCCACGACATGATCAACGCTCTGCCGAACGGCTATGAAACCCTGATCGGCCCGGGCGGACTTCGTCTGTCCGGCGGACAGGCCCAACGCGTTGGGCTGGCCAGGGCGATCTACAACAAGCCCAAGCTGATCATCCTCGATGAACCGAATTCCAACCTGGACAGTGATGGCGAAGCCTCGCTTCAGGAGTGCCTTGTGCTCCTTCGGGAACAGGGCTGCACGGTCATCATTGTAAGCCACAGACCCTCGGCGCTCTCGAAAGTCGATCTGATCATCACCCTTGCGGACGGCACAATTCAAAAGACGCAAACCGGCGAGGAGTTCATGAAGCACGCCATCCGCCCGGTCAGCGATATCCTGCAGAAACTTGGCAAGGTCCAGCCGGCGCAAGCGAAAGGCGCTTCGCCGGCCAACGAAACTCAGGGAGGTCAGTGATGAAAGAGCAAAATAACCCGGCGTCGTCCCTCCGTCGCTCCATCCGGCAACACTGGATCATGGGTTCGTTGGTCGTCGCGGTTTGTTTCTTCGGCACGGGAATTTGGGCAAGTTTCGCGGAGCTGTCGTCAGCCGCCATCGCCGCCGGCAAGGTCAGTCCGGACGGAAGCTTGCGCGTGGTGCAGCATCTGGAAGGCGGAATTGTACGCCATCTCAATGTCAAGGAGGGCGATGTCGTCAAGGACGGTCAGCTTCTCATGGTTCTTGACCAGGCATTGGCAACGGCGAACTATCTGTCGATCTACCGCAAGCACCAACGCTATGTGGTGACCAGAGACCGGCTGCTGGCGCAAGAGCGTGGCGATGAAACCTTTGAGGTCCAGATGCCGTCGGTCATGTCGGCCGACAAGAGTTACACGCAGTTCGTCGCCAACGAGATTACAAAATTCAAGGTACGGCGCGAGCTGCTGGGAAGGCAGCAGTCGACCTATCATGTGCAGGCAGGCCAGGTTGAAGCCGAGATCAGCAGCCTGAAAGCCCAGATAGACGGCATGGATGATCAGATCCTGCTGCTTGACAAGGAGCTGGATAGCAAAAAGGTCCTGATGGACAAAGGTCTGATGCGGCAGCCCGAGCTTCTGGTTCTGCAACGCAAACGGGCCGAACTGTGGTCGGAGCGCAATGCCATAGGATCAACGATCGCTCGTGCGCGGCAGAAGATCGAGGAAATCAAGATCGCGGAACTGACGGCCCTCAGCGAAGAACGCGAAAAGGTGGCCAAGGAGTTGTCGGAAATCAACGCGGAGATTGCGCAAGCCGACGAGGCGCTTTCCGCGACTTCGGACATCCTGAACCGCACAGAGATCGTCTCTCCGATCGAGGGGCGGGTGCTCAAGGTCAACTACAAGACGGTCGGCGGTGTCGTGCGGCCGGGTGAACCGATCATCACGATCGTGCCAGAGAACGAGGAACTCATCCTCGATACGCGCCTGCGTACGTCCGACATCGACAACGTGATGATCGGGATGGACGCCAAAGTTCAGCTCACCTCCTTCATGGGGCGGCACATGAAGCCCTTGACAGGGGAAGTCTTCCAGGTTGGTGCGGACGCCGAAACGGACGAGCAGACGGGAGAGCAATACTACACGGTGCGGGTCAGGGTTACGTCCGACGACATCCGGGAAGCCGGAGGCGGTTTTGAGCTGGTGCCAGGCATGCCCGCGCAGGTCTTTATTCAAACAGGAGCTCATACGCCGATGCGCTATCTGCTGGATCCTGTGCTGCAGTCCTTCGGACGAGCGTTCCGGGAAGAACGCGTACTCTAAAGCGGCTGTCGCGTGACCTTAAAATCAGAAGGCGTTGCCGGGTTTGGAAGAACAGAACCGGCAACGCTTTCTGGCGTTTTAAGCATGCCGCAGCGACGCAATACCTTGGATGGTTCACGCCGCCAGATAGCCACCGTCTACCGGAACGATCGCGCCATGAACGTAGGAAGCGTCTTCAGAAAGAAGGAACGCGACGACCCGCGCAATCTCCACCGTCGCGGCCCAACGGCCGATCGGGATGCGGGCGTCGATCCGTGCGCGCCGTGCCGGGTCTGATCGCGCGCCTTCGGAAATGCGTGTTTCCACCCAACCCGGTGCGACCGCGTTGACCCTTATACCGGTTCCTCCCCAGGCAACGGCAAGGGATCGGGTGAGGGCAGCGACCGCCCCCTTGCTGGTGCCGTAAGCAGGCGCTACGGGGTTGCCGAACCAGCTCCACATGGAGGCGATGTTGACGACGGAACCGTTGCCGCGTTGAAGCGCATCGCGCGCGGCCGTACAGGAGGTGAGCACGCCGGTAACATTCACCGCCATCACCTTCTCGAATACCGCAGCGTCCCATTCCCGGCTGTACTGGATCGTGCCCGCGCAGGTGACCAGGCCGCCGAGCTCTTGCTCTTCTTCAAGGAGATGGGCAAGCGCGGCCTCATCAGTAACGTCAACCTCGACAAACCGGGCAGCTTGCGGAAAGCCTTCCTCCCGTTCCAGGCCTGCGGCCGTTACCTGCCAGCCGCGTTCGGTCAAAAGCTGCGTTGTCGCAAGACCGATACCTGTACCTCCGCCGGTGACCACAACATTTCTTGATGGCGGCATCGATCAATGTCCTTCGTCGAGCAGTTGCATCGCGCGAACGAGGTCGGAGACGCCGAGTTTGCGGTAGTAGTTCGGCGCATAGGGGGCTGTGAGCGCAACCTCGGCAATATGCTTCAGTTCCGCTGCGCCGGTGACGCCGAATTCTGCGAAGGATGTGGGCAGATTTATCCGTCGGAAGAAGGCTGCAAGGGTGCGAATTTCCTCATTGGCCCCCTGCCCGGCTGCCAGTTGTGTCAAGGTGCCGAGAGCGACCATTTCCCCGTGCAGCAACCCAGAGAACGCCGGTGTGACCGACAGGCCGCGCACCATCGCGTGGGCTATCGACAACCCTCCGCTTTCAAAGGCAAGACCGCTGAGAAGCACGGTGGCCTCCACCACGCGCTCGAAAGCTTCGTTCGGGCCTTCGGCCGACATCGCCGCTTCGCTATCGGCAAGCAGAATGTCGCGGGCACGCGCGACAATGGCCTGGGTGAGTTCCGTTGGACGGCCAGCAAAGAAGTTGAGACCACCTCCGGCAAGAGCGCCTGCCAGCTCATACGGCTTTGACATCGCATCGCCAATACCGGCCGCCAGAAAGCGACGCGGTGCTCCGGCGATGACTGCCGTGTCGACCAGGACAAGGGAGGGGTTGGTCTTCATGTGACGGACGCCCTCAACCGCATGGTCCGGCGTATAGACAACGGCAATGTGGCTGGTCGGGCTGTCGTTGGAAGCGATGGTCGGCACAATGGCAACCGGCAGACCGCGCTCGATTGCAGCTCCCTTGGCGGTGTCGATCGCCTTGCCCCCACCGATGCCGACAAGTAGCCGGGCATCACCGGCTTCCCTTGCCCTGGCGGAGATTTCCGCCGCGGTACATTCCCCCCCGAATTCCATGAGGCGGGCGTCGGGAAGCTGGGAGCTGATGCGTTCACCAAGCAGGTCGCGGGCTACCGGATCAATGACCACCGCCGCAGGGCCACCGCCAATGATGGCAATTTCCTCGGCCAGGCGGTCGATGGCTCCCGGTCCCTGCACATAGCGCAGTGGAGCGCCCAGAATGCGCATTGTCATGAGTTATCCTTTCACCGCACCGGCGGTCAGGCCCTGGACGAAGTAACGAGAGAGCGTGATGAACGCTATGAACAACGGCATGGCAATCAGTGTGGAGCCGGCCATGATATCTCCCCATCTCAGGTCAAAGGCGCCGATCATCGAAGCCAGACCCAGGGGCACCGTCTTGTTCGCGTCCGATCCGATCATGACCAGGGCAAAGGTGTAGTCGGTCCAGGAAAGGAGAAAGGCGAAGATCGCGACCGTTACCAGCCCGGGCACCGACAGCGGCAGCACAACACGCAGGAAAGCACCCAGGCGCGTGCAGCCGTCCACCATGGCTGCTTCCTCAAGCTCGAAGGGCATTGTCTTGAAGAACCCCCACAGGAACCAGACGCCGAGCGGCATCGTGATGGTCAGGTGGGAAATGACAAGCGACAGCAGCGTATCGTTGAGGCCGATTGCCGCGAACATTGCGTAAAGCGGGATTGCCAGCAGCAGCGGCGGGAACATGTAGGCATAGAGCATGCCGGCGATGATCATCTGTTTGCCGCGAATGCGCTGGCGGGTGACGCCATAGGCGATCATGACGGACAGAAGCATTGTCAGGGCAACGGTGGTCACCGCAACAATGAGACTGTTGAGGAACTGCCGCGGATAGTCGGTCTGCGCCAACAGGCTGGTGTAATACTCAAGCGTCCATCGCTGCGGTACCAGAGACGGGTTCATGAGCATTTCCTGCGTGGGGCGCAGGGAAGAAACGACCATCCAGTAGATGGGAAAGGCGCTGTAGACCGCTAGAACGATCACCGCGAAGTAAAGTCCCGCCCGGCCGGCAACGCGGCGAGCCTGGATTTGTCCACTCATTTGCCTTCCTCCATCGGGAACACCCGGAAATAGATTGCAACGGCGACCATCAGGACGAAGAAGGAAAGCGTTGCGATCGCTGCGCCGCTGCCGATGTCATAAAGGGCAAATGCCTCCCGGTAGGACAGGACCGGCAGATGTTCCGTGGCACCAAGCGGACCGCCACCCGTCGTCAGCCAGATGACGTCGAACTTGTTGAACATCCACACGCCCCGCAGAAGAATGATGACCGTCAGGATCGGGCGCAGCGACGGCAGGGTCACGTGAAAGAAACGCCGAACGGGCCCGGCACCGTCTACGCGCGCCGCTTCATAGAGTTGGGTCGGAACTGTCTGCAGCCCTGCGAGAAAGGTCGTGGTGACGAACGGGGTCCACAACCAGACCGAAATCAGGATGACGGACGTCATGGATGCGGTCTCGGTCTCGAACCAGTAGATCGGCGGCAGGCCCAGGTCATCCATCAGAACGGTGATGATGCCGAGCGAGCCGTCAACCATCCACTTGAAGACCAGGACGGCGACCACCGTCGGCAGAAGATACGGCAGGAATGTCAGTCCGCGCAGCAGAGAGCGGCCGATGAAATTCTGGTTCAAGAGCAACGCGAAGCCGATGCCCAGCACCACCTGCAGGACAATCGCCAACCCGGCATAGACGAAGCCGTTCCAAAGCGCGTTCCAGAACTCTGCGCTTGCAAGAACCTTGGCGTATTTTGCGAAGCCGACCCAGACCGGATCGGCCGTAAGCGACGGCATGTCATAAAAGCTGAGCGAAACCGCATAAAGCGCAGGCCCGACAATCAGGACAAGGGTCGCAAGAAACCCGATACCGAGAAAACCCGGCAACAACCAGCGAGTCATTCACGAACTCCAGATGGTGTGAAAGTGAGGGGAGCTTCCGCTCCCCTCCCGTTTCGTCACTTGATCACTTCACGCATTTTGGCTGCGGCCTGATCGACGGCCTCTGCAGAATCCATCTCGCGAAGGATCTTGTTCTGCAGCATTTCAGGCATGACGAAGGACTCGAACACCTTGCCGGGTCTGACGTCAGGCGCCGGGCCTTGCGTATCAATGGACGTGAGCACAACAGACTCGTCGGTCACAAGTTCTCGCATCTGCTCGACCACACCAGAGTATTTCTGGATCATGGCGTTGTCGCGCCAACGCTGGTCTTCATAGATATCAAGTCGCGTCGGCTGGAAGTGAACCGGTGCGGTATGCAGGAAGTCGACCATGCGATCGGTCGTAAGCCACCGCATGAAATCCATTGCCGGACCAGTGTTGTCCGTCTTCAGGACCACCCAGCCGTCGTAGCCGTGGCTGACCGCCTTTTGCTTTCCGGACATATCCATGTAGGGCATGACGCCAAGGTTCTCGGCCAGGGTCGGGTTGTCCCGCTCTGCAGCTTCCAGAACACGTCCGGCATAGGCTCCGTGGGCCACGGCACCACCAACCAGGTTGGACAGGACATCGGAGTAGCTGGCCTGAAGAGCACCCGGAGGCATCGTCCCGTAGAGCTTGGTCATGAAGTCGAGGTAGGCGGCTACCCGAGGCTTCATCTCGTCGTTGTCCAGGATCACGTTCCATTGGTCGTCGAACAGCTTGACGCCCTCGGCCCAAAGGAAGGCAAACGACATCCAGTTGGTTGCACCGTTCGATCCGATCGGGAACAACGCGCCTTTCTGGCGGCCCTGGACAAGCGCCTCGCTGTTCTGGACGAACGCATCCCACGTGTTTGGCAGGGACAGACCATTCGTCTCATAAAGATCCTTGCGGTAATAGATCAGCGCAAGGTTGTAGTCGAACGGGTACCAGTAAACCTTGTTGTCGATGGGGAAGAGGATGTTGTTCCCCCACTGGTATTCGTCCGTCAGCTCGTTCAAGGGGACGATTTGTTCCTGCTCGGCCAATAGCAGCACGTGGCCGATGAAACCGACGTTTGCCACGTCATAAGGGGTTCCGGAGCGAATGCCATTGGTGATCTTGGTGAAGCTTTCGCCAAGCGGTACGGAATCGATGACGACCTCAACGCCGGTCTTTTCCTGGTATTCCTTGGCCACCTTCGAGAAAAAGGCGAGCGTGTCCTTGCCCGTTTCACAGTTCAAAAACCGGATGGGCTTGTTGCCCTGGGCGCGGAGCGCCGGGGCCGCAAGGGACGAGGCTGCCAGCCCGGCGCCGGCGATACCCATGGTCTTGAGGGCCTGGCGTCTAGTCCAGAGACCTGTTTCGAATTTGCTCTTAGTCATGTTTCTCCTCCAATTGACCGCTTTCAGGTGCGGCTAAACCCTTTTGTTCAAGCTGCCCCTCCCGGCATCTCGAGGCGTTCACCGCTGGCGCGGTCAAACAGGTGGATTGCTGCTGCGGGAAGAGCGAGATGAACGCTCTCACCAACCTTGATGTCGTCCCTGCGCTGGGTCATGACCCGCAGGCGATGACCAGCCGTCTCGCCGATGAAAAGCGTTTGCGAGCCGAGCTGTTCGATGCCCCGGACCGCGAACTCCGGACCTTCGTCGGAAATCGTGATGGCTTCCGGTCGAATGCCGGCAATCACCTCCCGCTCACCGGTATCACTTCCGGCAGGAACGGAGACACCAGCCGACAGGCTGAGAAAACCGTTCTTGAGGTCAGCTTCAACGAGGTTCATTTCGGGCGAGCCGATGAAGCCCGCGACAAAGGCGTTTGCCGGCCGGTCGTATACCTCCAGCGGCGAGCCGATCTGCTGCACATGTCCGTCGCGCATGATGACGATCCGGTCGGCAAGGGTCATTGCCTCCGTTTGATCGTGCGTGACGTAAAGCATTGCCTTTCCGATACGCCGCTGAAGAAGGGCGATTTCCTCCCGCATCCTGGAGCGAAGCTTCGCATCCAGGTTGGACAGCGGTTCATCGAGCAGAAACACCGCCGGGTCGCGAACAAGGGCGCGGCCGAGTGCGACACGCTGCATCTGTCCGCCTGAAAGCTGGCCCGGCTTGCGGTTGAGCAGGTGCGTGATGTCCAGCATTTCCGCTGCAGCGTCGACCCGCCTGGAGATCTCGCCCCCTTTCATGCCGCGCATCTTGAGACCAAACGACATGTTGCCGCGAATGGTCTTGTGCGGATAAAGCGCGTAGTTCTGGAACACCATGGCGATGTCACGGTCCTTGGGCTCCAGGGTGGTCACGTTCCGGCCTCCGATATGCAGTTCCCCGGCGCTGATCGTTTCCAACCCCGCGACCATGCGCAGGGTTGTCGATTTCCCGCACCCGGAAGGGCCGAGCAGAACGATGAGTTCGCCCTTGGCGATCTCAAGGTCGACACCTTCCACCGCAACCACGGCCCCATAGGTCTTGCGCAGTTTGCGCAGACTGACTTCCGCCATTACTTGGCCTCCCCGGTTGCCCGCACGGTTTTGTGGTTGATCGGTGTGAGGGCTTCCTTTGCCTCCCGGAACCGAACGAAGCCTTCATCGTAAATCGCCGCTGCCCGGGTATCGGGCGTCAAAGTCTCTGCCACGCGGATGACGCGGGCAGCGTCGTCCGTGTCAGAGAAAACGCCCGCACCAATGCCCGCGATAAGCGCTGCACCGAAGGACGCGTCGCCTTCGGCGGGAACTTCGATCGTCAGTCCTGTGACATCCGCAATGATCTGCCGCCACAAGGCACTGCGTGTCCCCCCGCCGACGAGACGGGCGGTGGTGAAGCCCATGCCGCGCTGTTGCAGAACGGACAGGCAATCGCGCAGCGTATAGGCAACGCCTTCATAGAGAGCCCGGCAGAAATGCGGTGCTCCGTGCTGGAACCCCAGCCCTACGAAAGAAGCGCGCAAGTCGGGGTCCCAGTAGGGGCTCCGCTCGCCGTTGAGGTAGGGATGAAAAAGCAAACCTTCCGACCCTGCAGGGACTTCGGCAGCTTTGGCATCCATGCCCTCGAAACCCATGTCCGAGAAAAGCGCGTCACGCAGCCAGCGATGGGCCGAGGCGCACGAGTTGGTTCCCAGGATCGAGTAGTGATGATCGGACACCAGATGCGGGTAATGAATGACATCATCGGAAAAACGGGGAGCGTCCGTCAATGTAGAGACCGTGCCCGCCGTGGCGAGCTTCAGGGCTCCGATGCCTTTGCGCGTCATGCCTGCTGCATAGGTTTCCGCATTGGTATCGGAGGTTCCGCAAATGACCGGTGTGCCTTCCTGCAAACCGGTTTCCTGAGCAGCCCTTGGTGTCACGGTCCCCGTCGTCGCCGTTGATGCAACTATTTCCGGAAGAACTTCGGTTTCAAGCCCTCCCATCGCGCAGAGTTCGGAAGACCAGCCCCCTGATCGCGCATCGGCAAGCATGAGCCCCCAGGCATCCGTGATGTCGGTTGCATCGCTGCCGTCGAGACGACGGCGCAGCCAATCCTTGGCCGGGCGAAGCCGGCGGATGCGGCCGTGTGTCTCCGGCGCTTCTTCCTGCAACCAGATCAGTTGCGGCAGTGTCCAGGTGGGGCTGATGCGATTGCCCGAGAGGTCGAGGATCTGAGCCCCGCGCGCTGCTCTTTCCCGCACCACCTGAGAACCGGAACGCTGGTCATTCCACATGATTGCGGGCCGCAATGTGCTGCCTGACCCGTCTTCGAGCACGTGGGTGTGAGCTCCGGCCGTCAGGGAAAGCGCAACAATGCGATGCGGCTCCAGGCCGCCCTGCCAGATCTTCTGCAGGGATGTGACGAGTGCCGACCACCAGCCTTCCGGATCCTGTTCGCTGAATCCGGGTTTCGGTGTGAGTGTTTCGACCGGACAGGAGGCCGAAGCCACGACCTTCCCGTCCGTGGTGATGACCGTCGACTTGAGCGATCCTGCTCCGAGGTCGATCCCAAGCAAAAGGGCGTCAGACATTGGCACCCCTGTCCCGGTACGGATCGATGGAGCCGGCGCGCGGTGGAAAGCCGAGTTTGCCGGGATTGAAGAGGTTTTGCGGATCAACGGAGGCCTTGATACCGCGCAGAATATCCATTCCGACGCCGTGCTCTCCGTCCATCCAGGGTCCGCGGAAAAGGCCGCTTCCATGGTGGTGAGCGATCGAGCCGCCATGCGCGAGCGTTTCACCGTTGACGATGTCCCACATTTTTTCATGCAGCGGCAAGGCTGCAGACTGATCCATGGGAGGTAGGCGCAAGGTCATGTATTGGCACACGCCTTCCGGATAGACATGCGACCAGTGGGCACTGAAATGAGCGTCCTTGGAGACCTCCGCAGCAATCCGGGCTGCGATCGTGTCGTAAAGCGACGAAGCCTTGCTCCAGTTCACCGAGACTTCGAGCGTGTCGTTGTAGTAGCCTTTATCAAGCCACTGTTTCGTAATGGAGACGTAGCGCTTTGCCCGCCATTCGTCGAAGGGACGTGTTTCCGTTTCCACGGCATCCACGCTCTTTGCAAACTCGCGTACCAGTGCAGCTTCTGCAGCCACAATGGCTTCTTCGCCGCAAACCACGATGTTGGCCATCACCGGGCGCGTTTCAAAAGCACTGATGTCTTCGGTGCGCGAGGCGGTTTCCTTTTCATCATAGAGACGAACGATGCGCGGATGCAGCCCCGCCTGCATGATGCGCTTGGCAAGCGAGAGGGCTGCGGTGCGATCGGGAAGTGCCAGCACGATGGCCTCTTCGGCGGGCGGCAGCGTCCAGATGCGCAGGGTCAGTTCCGTTATGACGGCAAGCGTGCCTTCACTGCCGACGATGATATCGAGAACCGATGGTCCGGAGGCTCGCTTGGGAAGCGGCCTGATTTCCAGCACGCGCCCATCCGGCATGACCGCCTTGAGACCAACAACAATGTTCTCGATTTTACCGAAGCGGCTCGATTCCTGACCACCGCCGCGGCAGGCGGCCCACCCGCCGACCGTCGAGATGGTCAGCGATTGCGGCAGATGACCGGATGTAAAACCTTCTGCGTTCAGCGCGTCTTCGAACACTTCGCCGTTCATGCCGGCTTCGACCGTTACCAGATGGTTGTCCCGGTCGATCTTCAGGATGCGGTTCATGCGCTGCATGTCGAGCATGACTTCGCCGCCCAGGGGAATGATCCCGCCGAGGACACCGGAGCCGCTGCCATAGGGAATGAGGGGGTGATCTGCCTTGCTTGCCTTCCCGACAATTGCCGAGACCTGCTCCGTTGTGGCGGGGCGCACGACGAGGCCTGGCAGCGTACCGACCAGCGCGCCTTCCCTTGCACGGAAGTTCGCATAGGGCAGACGGTCGTGTGCATAGCCGGCGCGCGAACCTTCGTCCACCAGGACGTTTTCCGCACCGACCAGCTCCGAAAGCTCGGAAACGAGATCACGATTACTCAAAGATTTTTCCTCCTCCATGCCCAATCGGATTGTTAGAAATCGTGTTGGGCAAACGTTTGCTCAAACACAAACAATTGCACTTTGGTCTGGATGTCAAGCCCGGTTTGCTGATTTTCAGATGGAGGCGACCGATGCGCGCACGATGAGATCGCCTGGAGGAAGAAGGAGACTTTCGAGCGCTGAGCCCTCGTCGGGCGCAGTTCCCTGGATCAGGTCGATGAGCCGGCTGGCTGCCGCGCGGCCCATTTCCTGGGAGGGTAAAGCCACTGTGGTCACCTGGGGATAAACGACCCGGGCAAGCAGGTCGTCATGCATTGTGACGACGGAAACATCTTCCGGCACACGGAGCTTGAGTTCGTGCAATCTGGCGATGGCCGCAGCCGCGGTCAGCAGCGTCGCGGCGTGAATTGCGGTCACGCCGCAGGCCAGCAGTTTGTCGACGGCAGCAGGTACGGCTGCAGGATCATAGCCTGCCTGGGCAACGAATTCCTCGCCGTGGTCGAGGCCGGCGGCTTCAAGAGCCTGTTGCCAACCCTGACGCCGCATGTCGCCATTGAACCGGCCGAGCCGCCCGGCCAGATGCCCGATCCGGCGATGCCCCATGGCGATGAGGTGCTCAACCCCGATGCGGGCCGCCTCGCGGGTATCGATCGCAACGCAATTCCGGTCACCGGCCAGATGTCGGTTGAGGATCACATGCGGCAATCCCGTGCTGTTCAGCATCTGTCGCAACCGGTCATCCTCATCGAAACTCGCGATGATGACACCCTCGATGATGCTTGATCGAGAAATGTCCGTGATGATCTCGCGCCCATCCCCCTTGTCATAGGAGACCAGAAGGGCAAAACCTTTCTCGCGTGCCTCGATTTCGGCTCCCACAATCGCCGACGCAAAGATCGGGTTTTCGATCTGCGGGACAACCATCAAAAGTGTCGAGGATTTTGCGGTTTTCAGGGCTCTCGCAACCGGGTTGCCGTGATAGCCGAGTCGTTCGGCTGTTTCCAGAATATGGGTTCTGGTCTTTTGGGAAACACGTCCCTTGTTCTGAAGCACGCGCGAAACTGTCGACACGTTGACACCGGTTGCCTCTGCCACATCGCGCAGGGTCACAAGTGGTTTTTTGCGCTTCATTTCCCCTCCCCTGGAAACTGATGGATTCCGAGCTCAGATCCTGATTTCGCAGAATCTGCGCAAGTAGGTCTGTGCTCAGATCAATGTTCGCACTTCACGTGCGAACAAAAGCCGTGAATCCAGTCTCATAGCAGTTTTGGTGACAAGAACGCCATCTATTGCACACCCGGCCATTTCTCCGGCAGTTTCAAAGTAAAGGTCGATCCTATTCCCGCCTGACTTTCAAAAGACAACTCTCCCCCGAGCAACCTGGCAACCTGGGAAGAGATGTTGAGCCCGATACCCGTGCCGGGAATTCCCGCAGTGCCGTTACCGCGAAAGAAGCGGCTGAACACGCGCTCCTGCTCCTCCGGGGGAATACCAACACCCCGATCGTGCACGGAGATGAAAATGGACCTGTTCTGCGCCCGGACACTCACTGAAACCGGCTCGGTAACCGGCGAATACTTCACCGCATTCGATAGAAGATTGTCGAGGATCTGTTCCGCCAGCAACTGGTCCGTCTCGATCGATTGGGGAACCTTGTTGCCAATTTCCAGGGAAAACGCCCGCTCCGGTGTCTCTTCTCTCTGACGGGCGATCACCCGTTGAATGAGATCCTCGAAATGGCAGTTTCCGGGCTTGGCCGTCACCTGTCTTTCTTCAAGCCGTATGACATCCAGCGTCGCTTCCAGCAGGCTTGTCAGGCCCCGGACTTCGGAGCGCACCTGGCTTGCCCGTTGCCTGATTTCCTCAGTTGGCATCTGGTTCCCGCTTCGCAAGACGCGCTGCATCGCGGAATCGATGACGGCGAGCGGCGTTCGAAACTGGTGAGAAACCAGAGCAACGAAACTGCGGTAGATCTCGGCGGTTTCGCGTTCACGCAAGAGCGACAGCCGGATGCGTTGCTGTTCGGCCATCGCCCGCAACATCGTGAAGGACAGAAAGGCACCGAGAACAATGATCGCCACGATGGAAATGATGACCTGCACGATTGCGGCACGTTGATTGTCGAGCCGCGCACCCGTTGCCTCCCATTGCCGGACCATGGACTGGTTTCCGGCGCGGCCGAGATCCTCAATCAAGGGCTGGAGAAGGACATGAACGGCAGTAGCCGTCTGGACGTCGCCATACGACATGTCCAGGATTTTTGCCTCAAGCGCTCGTAGCGACCCAGTCACCTTTTCCAGCTCGCCGTCCAGGCCCAGCTCTCGCATGTAGCGTTGTTGAGGCCCCTCCGATAAGAGGTTCAAGCGGCTAAGCATCACGTTGTATCGTTTGTCCAGTTCAGCCGCCTTGCGGGAGATGCTGCCGACATGACGGGAAACCTCGGCATCCAGCAGGAGCGCCGCGGACTGCGTTCGTGAGATCGCCCACAGCATGTTGTCCCCCTCGTTGCGCCGCAATTCCGCTTCGGTATCGAGAAGCCGTGCGAGGGAAAAAACGAGCAGCAAGACGAAGGCAACGGATGCAGTGCCTGCGACGATATAGGCGACAAGGTCGCTCCTGCGCGTCATTTGATCTTCAGTTGGATCAACTGCCACACCCAGCGATAGTCGTAACGGATGTCCTGAAGATCGGAATGCTCGTCCCGGGGATAGACGATCCAGAAAGGGCCCTTATCCGAGGGTTGTAGCCGTTCGCCATCCATATGGGTTGCGACAAGAACATCGTACCGCACGAAGTCTTCCATCGGGATGTCGATGGTATAATCGTTGAGCGCACTGGCGGTAACCGTCTTGCCGTCGGCGCCGACGAATTCAAGCAGGTCGCGCATCAGGAAGCCGTCGAAGCGTTTTACGCCATCCGTGACGACAGTTGAGGTCTCGAGGGTGTGACGGGGCAGTGCTTCCAGCATTGCATCGTCAAGAAGCGCAGTGCCCTCCGAGTTTGTCTTGCGGATATTGCCGGTGACTGTCAGTCGGACTTCGCCTGCTGGGGCGGTCAGTGACACATTTTCCGATCGAGCTGTCGGAACGGATAAACCGACACCGATCAGCATGAGCATTGTCCCTGCAAATGCCTTTGACCGTTTGAGGGAAGAAAGCAGAATTGTGAACCTGACGGAGCAGCCAACGTGACTGCAACACCGGCACAACGCCGCTGCCATGTCTTTTCGTCTCGTTGCCGGTAACGCTTGTTTTTCAAATGCTTCAATCAATGATCGGGCCCGCAAAGGTCAAAAAAATTATTATGGCACCGGTTGTCGATGTTGCAAACATTCAACCGATGCCAGACCTCCGATGTTGACCACGCCGAAAATTGCACATTTCGCCCTGTCCCGAGTTCCCGCTACGCGAACAACAAGAAACAGGGCGCTGATTTGCCGGATGCCGGATGCCGGATGCCGGATGCTGGATGCCGGTGCGGACAGGACAAGGCAGACCTGACTGCGTGCGTGATAATCAGCCAGCCGCCTTGACAGGATCGTTGATCCGGGGAGGCTGATAGGACGCCGCCTTTTCCTTCAGACTGGAAAATTTTGTCGAAAGCTGTTCGAGCTTGGCTTCCCAGGCTGGATCAGGCTGTTGCCCTTCGATTGTCCGGAAGTAGACCTCCATGATGCAGGTGACTGCAAAAGGCTCCAGCAAAGCGGACTTGACGGACCACGCGAACAAAATTGCAAACACGATGCCGCCCGCAGACCAGCTGCCTGGAACGAGATATGCGACCAGGGCGGCCGGAGCCAACATGACGAGGAATACAAGAAAGGACAGGCCGTAGACGATAAGAGTGAGCCAGGCGGCATTCTTCAGCATCGGTTTGTAATTCTGGGCGTAAAGCACCAGCCCGCTCCGGGACGAAGCCCACACGTTTTCCGAATTTGTCCGGATCGTATAGGCGAGGATAACCTCGTCGATGAAACCGACCGCAATGCGCAGGAAGGCCTCGGCAATCGAGATAAGTTGCCGAGCGCCGGGGATCGGCAGAAGCGTGAAGACGCCCCGCACCAGGCCCGTGATTGCGCGCAGCACGCCCTTTATCAGCTGGTCGACACCAAAAAGCACACTGGCCAGCATAAACCTTTGAGAGACTTCTTCGCGGGCGTAGGCGATCTGCGACCGGCCGCCCGGCATCTCCTTGCCGTCGAGCAGCTTGACCAGAACGGCAATGTGCCCGGCCTTGACGACATACAGAACGTATTCTCTCAGCAGATACATCACGACGGCGACCGCACCGAACCCGATGACACCGCCCCAGGTCGTGGTCGTTGCCTGGAAATCGGCATCGCCGAACCCGCCGATGCCCCAGCCGACGCCGGCGCCGACACCCGTTGCAAGAATGTAGGCAACGGCAGCTCCGAAATAGACCGCCATGCGCAAGATGATGAAGGGCAGTGTCTGAAACATCAGGCCTAATGCACGGCCGATAGAAAAATCCCACATATCTGGCGTCTCCTTGAACGCTCTGTTGCAATATGGCGGGAGAATATTGTCGAACGTGAATACTGTCCCCCTGCGTTTGAACGGGGACAGGTGAATGAAATCGCGTCAAGAAAGACCGCCCATTGACGCCGCCATCCATGGAACCGACTATCGGGTTCATCATGGTCGGATTTCAACGTGGTCTGGTTCAAAGAGCAGTTGATGCAATCGATGCCCAAATCCGGTTCGAAACTGACGGTTCTCTGTGTTGAGGACCAGTGCCATCTTCGCCAGGACATCATCGATGAACTTTCCGCTGCAGGCTATGACGCGGTCGGTGCAGCTGATGGCCGTGAAGCGCTGGACGTGCTGGAAACGGTCCGCCCGCATCTCATCTTGTGCGATATCTCCATGCCCCGGCTCGATGGTTACGGCTTGCTCGAAACCGTCAGAGGCAGGCACACGCACCTCGCAGATGTTCCATTCGTTTTCCTGACGGCGCTAAACCAGCGCGACGAGATCATTCATGGCAAGCGCGCGGGTGCGGACGATTATCTGGTCAAACCGATAGACTATGACCTGTTGCTGGCGACGATCGAGGCTCGCTTGCGCCAGGTCAGCCGGATCGACGACAGGCAAAAAAACGAACTGGAAACGCTTCGGCAGGCCCTGGCAGGCAGTGGATCGGACCGATCGCTTGGAATGAACGGCATGGAGAGCGTTCTCAACGTGCTTTCCTTCGGTATCGTGCTGGTGTCGTTGTCCGGTGTCGTCTTCGCAAATCGAGCAGCGCGGGAAATTCATATGGCCAGGGACGGGCTGGTAATTGACCGGACGCTCCATACCGGTTCATCGCAGCTTGCCAACGATATCAGGAAACTGCTGGCGAGCGCCTGTGAGGCTGCCTGCAAGGGCCAGGACCACCTTGCCAGCCTGACGGTGCAAAGACCGTCCGGACGCCGTGATTTTCTGCTTACGGTCTGTTCGCTTCCGGACAGTACAGGACTGCCGAACGATGACGCGAAGGCGGTGATTTTCATTTCGGATCTCGCGCATCGGCCAAGGATGCCGGACGAGATCCTGGCAGGCCTGTTCGATCTGACGCCGACTGAATCGGAGGTCGCCCGCGCGTTGGCGCAGGGGCGGCGAAAGGAAGACATCGCGCAGGAGCTTTCAATCGCACCGACAACAGTCGCTTTTCATTTGCGCAATCTCTTCGAAAAGACCGGCACCAATCGTCAGGCAGACCTCATCGCACTGCTTCTCACCGGCCTTGTCTCGATCAAGGAACCGCAGGGGGACGTTGAGAAACGTGGAAAGGCTGAAGCGTTTCCAGCAACGTGACGACACCAGGATGAGCATGCCGGCAACTTTGTTACGCAGGTGAATTTCAACAATCAAAAAGATCACGCTGACTTCATTACGTTCTTGAATCTGAATTCACAAACTAGCCAAGGCTGGTTATATTCTCTCTGCGGTCGAAATTGCCGCGTATACTGAATTGATATTCCATTTGAATTGCCTCTCACATTTCCGGAGAATTTGTTGTGCCGGTCAAAAATTTACGATTGCTGCTTTGTTCTGCGGGACGCCGCGTAGGTTTGCTTCAATGTTTCCGATCTGCTGCCGACCATCTGGGAATCCAGCTGGAAATTCTAGCTTGTGACCTCGCTCCGGATTTAAGTGCGGCATGCGCAGCTGCGGATCAGGCGTTTGCGGTGCCGCGTTGCGACGACCCGAGCTATGCCAACGCTATCCTCGACATTGTGCGTGACAATCGGGTCGATCTGGTGGTTCCGACGATTGACACGGAGTTGATGGCACTTGCCTGCGTGTCCGACGCGTTCACCCAACTGGGAGCGCGGGTGCATGTGGCGCCGACTGAAGTCATCGAAATTGTGAGGGACAAGCGGCTGACGTCTGAAATGCTCGAGGCTGCAGGCGTGCCGGTGCCGAAATCGCTGGGACATGAAGCGTTGCTGTCCGATCCGGACGCACTCGGCTGGCCGGTGTTTGCCAAGCCGAGCGGCGGCAGCGCCAGCCGGGGTCTGCAGGTCTTTCAGGCTATCGAAGAGCTGCCCGGTCGTTTTGAGGAACCAATGGTCTTTCAGCAGTTTCTGCGTGGCCCGGAATACACGATCAACATGTTCGTCGATTCAGGCGGCAGCCTGCGAACGGTGGTTCCTCATCTGCGCATCCAGATCCGCGCGGGTGAAGTCGAGAAGGGAAGAACGGTGCGACGGGATGACTTCCGGCAAATCGCCGAAGGCGTGCACCGGGCCTTGCCGAGCCTGACCGGCGTGGCCTGTTTCCAGGTGATCGACGACCCGGAGCTGGGACCGCGTGTCATTGAAATCAATGCGAGATTCGGGGGCGGGTATCCCTTGGCAGACCATGCCGGCGCGCGTTTTGCACAATGGCTTCTTGAGGAAGTGTCGGGCCTCCCGTGCAGCGCAAACGATGACTGGCGAGAAAATGTCAAAATGCTCCGATACGACAGCGCGATCTACGACGGCTGATCGTCGCAGGTTTGCCGGAGCCGCAATGGTCTTTTGTCAGAACCCGCACCTCGGCTCTGTTCTGGCAGTAGAAACCCTGGCCGGTAGCGTTGTCCGGTCGACCTCACATTCGTTAACTGGCGGATTGCGATGATTGTTTTTGATCTGGACGATACGCTCTATCTGGAGCGGGAGTTTGCGTTCAGCGGCTATCGTTTTCTCGACGGTTGGGCGAAAGAACGCGAAAGCCTGGAAGGCTTTGGCAAGGCCTGCAAGGTGTTGTTCGAGGAAGGCGAGCGGCGCCAGATCTTCAACCGCGCGCTTGAAAGGCTCGGGCACTGCGGCGACAGCCATTTGATCGCTGATCTTGTTGCGGCTTACCGCGGCCACCCGCCGCAGATTGCGCTGGCTCCGGACGCGGTGCGTTTTCTCGAGCGTCACCGCGGTCCGTTCGGTCTGATTACGGACGGTCCGGCGGAAACTCAAAACGCCAAGATCGTTGCCCTTGGTCTTGACCGCTGGATTGAGAATATCCGCAAGACCGGAGACTGGCCTCAGGGATATGGCAAACCACACCCCCGCGCTTACGAGGAAATGGAAGGACTTGCAGCAGACGACGGGCCGATGGTCTACGTCGCCGACAATCCCGCCAAGGACTTCGTGACGCCAAAAGCGCGCGGCTGGATCACCGTTCAGATCCGGCGGGCGGGCGCCGTGCATCCGCCGCACGCGAAAGATGATGCGCACGCGGCCCATGTCGAAATAACGTCGCTGGATGAACTCGACGGCGCGTTGACGGTCCAGACGGTTTCGATGAAATAGCTAACTGTGGGCCGCAAGTGTGCCTTCATGCTGGGCCGTGCTGCGACAGAACCTCCTGGTATTCACCGAGAATGTGCTTCACCTGGTAGTTCTCCACGATGCGTTGTCGAGCCCTTTTTCCGAGGTCGGCAAGCTCATCGGAGGGCATTCGGGCAAATTCGGCCATCGCATCACACAGCGCATCCGGATCGCCTGGTGAAACAACCTTGCCGGTATCCGCAACAACAAGTGCGGCGTCGCCGACATTGGTGGTGACCACCGGGCGGGCATGGCTCATGGCTTCGGCGACGACATTCGGGAACCCTTCCGTTCTGGACGACAGGACGAGAACATCTATCTGCGAATAGAAATCACCCATGTCACGCAGCTCTCCCAGCAATTTCAGACGTGCCGGATCAAGCCCTGCGTCTTCAATCATGGCCATAACTTCGCTGTTGCGGTCATCAAGACCGAAACCTGCGGCAACAAAGCGGGCATCGGGAAATTGTGCGGCCATCTGCGCTGCGGCCCGGAAGAAGTTCAAGTGGTCCTTTTGAGGATGAAAGCGCGCGGCTATACCGAACACACGGGCCTTGCGCGGCGTGGGGTCCGCCTGCTCGGGAACCACGACGCCGTTCGGGATGACCTTTCCGAACCGTGCGGCATAGCCATACTGTTCGTGCTGCTCTCTAGCCCGTGTCGAATTGTAAACGATGCCGGCAGCGCGAGACGATAGCATGCGTGCCCCTGCGACAGCGAGGCGCGTGCTTCGCGTCAGGCTGCGCGGATCGTCAAGTGCCTGGCGCACCGTCCAGAAGACGGGCGGCGCCCCGGCCAGGCGCGCCGACAAGGTGCCGACAACCATCGCATGATACATCCAGCACAGCACTGCTCGCGGGCGCTTCTCCCGCATCAGCCCTGTCAGTTTCAAGATTGCACCCGGCATGTGCACCGCTCCGCGTGCGTTGAGCGGATGATATTCCACGTCCGGACGTCCGGCCAAACTCAGGTTGCGCTCTGAAACGCCGATCAGAGGGACCACGATTGCCGGTTCGGATGTCGCCGCCAGAAGTCTTGCCAGCATCGTTTCCGCTCCGCCGCTGGCGGCGAAATTCGTAATCACATGCATGACCGGTGCGGCAGTGCCCGTTCCAGCCTCCAGTCCAGCACCTTCGCTGCCAACGTAGTCCATCAGGTCACGCCTTTCGTGCACCCTGCCAGACGTCGAGGGGTCTGCCGATCCGCTGTTCAAGTTCGCTGACTTCCGGAGCGAAGAAGTCCTGCAGCCTTTTTTCCAGATCGGGGCTCAACGGCGGGTATTCCTGTGGCCGGGCGACGGCATCGCGAAGCACCTTCATTGGCCTGGTATGCCGAACGCCGTCCAGAACGGGGCGAAACGGCTTCAGGACCTTGCGCAGAGGCAGTGGAACGATGGCTGCGTTCTTGTCTTTCACCTTGCTGTCTACCGGAGGAGCCAGCGGTGCCTCGTGACCGATATGAGTGGCAAGGCGGGCGAGCTGATTTTCAGGCTGGCGCCGGATATCCTCGAACAGCAGCAGCAGGATCTGCTCCGGCGGAAACAGGTCGTAGAACCGGCGAAGATGCAGGGCATAACGGCCGTCGTTGATGAAACGCTGTCCTGCGGCCTTCGCCGGGTCGAGATGATCCTCGATGTTTCGAGACACCTCCCCGCGTCGCAAGAGCATGCAGTAATCGGAGTAGGCACGCGCCGAAGGTTCCCGCATCTGAACGATCAGCCGGACATCGGGAAGGTCCCGCCGGATGCGCTCTGCCGCCTCGGGCTGCGTGAGATAGGTATTCGACTTCTCTCCGACGATTGCGTCCGGTTTACTGAAGTCGAATTGAGACAGGTACCAGTCCGCTCCACGGTGATACTCATCGGAAAAGTAATGCAGCTCCGGGCTGGGCATCGATATCGTCGGACTGCGCTCCAGAGATCTTTGCAGCCAGGTTGTTGCGGACTTGGCCGCGCCGAAAATCAGAAATCGTATGTTTGAGTCAAGCATATGCGGTACCTGCTACCTGGGTGCCTTCAACGAGCTGTTCGTAAAGGCGGGAAATTTCGGAAACATGGCGTTCGGCGCCATACTTGGCCGCGGCATCAGCCTGCGCAGCGTCGGCAATCCGGGTTTGCAACAAAGGGTCACTGAGCAGTTTGCAAATAGGTTCGACAAAGCTCTCCGGATCGTCCGGCTCAACAAGGAACCCCGTCAGACCGTCCTCGATCGCTTCGATGTTGCCACCGTGCCGTGTCGCGACGACGGGCGTCCCCAGATACATGCTCTCGATCAGGGTCCGGCCGAATGGCTCGTTGACAGCCGGAACAAGCATGACATCGACACCGCTCATTGCCTCGAAAACCGGTGAGCGGAAGCCCATGAAATGAAAATTGTCGTTCAGTCCCAGGATTCTGACCAGCGCCTTGCAGGTTTCGTCCAGGCCCCGGGTTGCATCGACGGTATCGCCAAACAGCAATCCGTGCACCTGACGTGACGGCAAGGCGCGGCGAGCCGCATCGACCGCCCGAACAAAGCCGTCGGGACGTTTGCGTTTGATGATCGAGCCGAAATACCCGAGCAGCACCGCGTCCCTTGGCAGACCGAGTTCGTCGCAAAGCTTGTCATGGGAATTTGTGCGATCGGGCCGAATGGCTGGAAAATCGAAAGGACTTCGGATCACGATTGCACGGTCGCCAATCGGCCGGATCGGACGCGATGGCATGGCGTAATGTGAAACGCTCACGATATGGTCGGCGAGCAAGGGGGCGAGCGTGTTCGCCCCTTTCGCGGCCGGATCCTGGCGATGATGCCAGAGGTGGCGACAACCAGACAGTTTGCTGGGCAAGATCCAGTTGGCGTGCATGCGTCCTTCGTTCGTATGCACGATATCGGGATCGATCTTTTTCAGCGTTCGTCGCAAGGCCGGCAGTGTTCGCGTCAGATAGCCGAGCCCTCCTACTCGGCCGGGCAGAGGCAGGCCGGGCGACGACATCAGTGGCGTGTCCTCCAGCACCTCGTAATCGAGCCCAAGCTCCCGCGCCTTTTGGCCAATGGCGCCAGGTTCGAAATGGACGAGGACACGTGCCTCGAAACGGTTCGGATCCAGGGCGGCGGCAAGGCTGAGCGCCGAAATGTGGCTGCCGCCCAGGACAGGTCCGCCTACGAACGGAAATAATATTCGAATGCGTCTCATCACTGCTCCGGACCTACTTGGACGCTGGTTCAGAAATCGTCAGGTTGATGGTCAGACTGTCGCCCGGACGCATGAAAGCATTCAGGTCGACGTCCAGGCTCTGCATCTCGCCGTTCTCGAGCCGCGATATCCTGTAGGAAGGTGTGACAATGCTGTCCTGGGCGGTGGTATCAACAGAGTTCGCGGACAGCGTCTCGGCGTAGACCTTTCGGGCCAGCTCAAGACGGGATTCGACCTCGAAACGCTTTGATTTCACCTCCGTGAGTTCGGAGAGCTTTTCCCCGCGGGTCCTGTCGAACAGGGTCGCGGCGTCTCTCGATGCAAGATTGAGACGCTGCTGCGCGTCGAGACGGGCGACTTCGAGCTGCAGACGTTTTGCCTCCAGATCGTTGAGCGCCGTATTGGCAGAGGACACGCGGGTCGTCACGGCCAGCCCCTTGTCCTTCAGATGCTCCATCGATGCGAGATCCTTGCGGGCCAGTTCGATCTGGTTGTCACGCAAGACGATTTCTTCGGACAGTTGAGAGATTTTCTCGTTCAGCAGGACACGAAGATCCTTGAGGCTCTGAAGCTCGGCCTTGATCACCTTGATGTTGGCGGAAAGGATCTTCGACTGCACAGGATCGGATGATTGCGACTCCACGGCGTCTGGCAATGTCTCCGCCGAATAGAGCTGCACTTCCTGCTCGAGCCTTTTCTCCTGCTGCAACAGTTTGGATGCGGTTCCGCGGAGCTGATTGATCTCTCCCGTTATTCGGGTGAGCGAGGTCTGTTGTGTCCCCTCTTCGTTCGGCAGGCGATAATAGCCACCGGCAATAGCCAGGGCCTTCTCGACCGTCATGCCGGGGATGAAGTCGAATTGTCCGGGAGCCGTAACCGCTCCGCCCACGAACACCGGGGCATACCGGGATACTTCGACGGAGACCGCGGGTAATTCCGTCAAGCCGACGATGCGCTGCATGCGGCTGGCAATAGTATCCGCGACCTCGTCCAGGGTCTTGCCAACAACTTCCACGGCTCCCGCAATCGGGACATGAATATTGCCGTCCGGTGCCATCTTGTAGGAACCGGCCACGCCATCCCAGTTGGCAAATGTCTTGTTTCTGGCATCCCAGGCGCCGGCACGCAGTTCCAGTGTCTCACCGCCGGACAGCCTGTACTGTTCGGCCGAGAGACCCGACACAAGAAAAGTCGATAATGAAAGTACGGCAATTATAAACCGAATACTCAATGCGCGATCTCCCATATTTTAACTTAAAGAAACAAAATTATTATCAATATATCCAAGATTATCACGAAAATCGGAAAACAACGAAAAAGAAATTTTTCCCGAAATAGCGTTAATGATTCTTTCGGGATGCTTTAGTTGCATCCGGTTTTTTCGATGGTCTCGACGAACGTTGGTAAGGACCTTTTTCATGGGTCATCTGTGCTCCCGTCTCTGGTGCCGGCGAACCCGGTAACCCGACAGACAGATCGCCGCCGGAAGCAAGAGGGGAACGGACAGGAACCTGCCGTAAACGTGGGTCACTCCGTTGAGGGCAACCGCGAACATGAGCAGTATCGTGAACATCAGAACCCCGGACCAGCGCGTGTTGGGATTGCTGAATGACCGCCAGCCGACGAATGCCAGTGTAAGCAGCAAGCAGACGAAGCCGAGCAGCGAAACGAGGCCGCCTTCGGAAAACAGCAACAGATAGGTATTGTGAACCGGCGCTCCGTACTGGCTGATCAACCGGTGCTGATCCACTCCGACCCCTAACCAGATCGACCGATCGATCAGGTAAATTGCCTCCTGGATGAGAAGCAGTCGCCCATCGAAGGTTCCCGCCTCGCTGGAATCGCCGGTCGTCAATGCGCCGTAGACCCGCTCCTGAAACACCTCGGGCAGGAAATACTGTCCGAACAGGAATAGGGCCGCCAGTGCAAGAGCTCCAATCCCGATGAAAGCCAGGATATGTTTGGCGGAGCCGTGGAAAAAAGAGATTCCAAATATCCCGACAACCGCGACGATGAACCCTGAATTCGATGCGGACAACAACAGGCCGTAGGCAACGGGTGCCACCAGTGCCAGGAACACGATGCCGGATATCTGGGAGATGAAGTAAAGCCACATCACGTAGACGATCCCTACTCCAGCCAGGAGACCGACCCCGTTTTCCCGCTCGATCAGTCCGGTCAGTCGGCCGTTTCTGGAAAAGAAACGCGCATCGTCCGGGCTGAACACCGAATAGAGCACTCCGTGCAACATCACGAACACAAGGGAAAACGCCATCACCTTGCAGAGGAACATCGTCTCCCGCGCAGGACGCCCCAGAAGCAGCAGCGGTATGCATACAAACGAAAAGACGTACTGGATGACGCCAACCGCACCCGTTAGCGGATCGCCGCTCAACAACGATCCGGCAATCAGGCCACTGCAAAGAAGCAATACCGAGAACAGCCAGAAAGATGTCATGTCCGCGAACGGGCGAAGCGGCACGCGCCTGTTTGCAATCATCACGACGAAAGCGGCGCTGGCGACGAGATCGGACAGCGTGAAGAACACGATGTCGGTTCGAAGGTATGTCATTGGCGACAGGAATACCGCGGCAATGACAAGCAGGCGTTCGATTTCCTGGCTCGTCGTGCTCCGGACAGGAGAACCGCTGTGCGAAGAGATCGGTATCGCGCTTGGGGTCAAGCCGGCCTCCTCACGGTGGGCCGTCGGCGCGACCAGTAAAGGACAAACAAGGTGCCTGCCACGAGCGTGCCATTAAACAGAACATGAGCGACCGAAGCCCCGACCGGCCCCAGCATCCCGACCAGTGGGGCGAAAGAGGCCAAAAACATGACGCTTCCGAGCAAGGTCACCCACAGAAGCTCGCGGTCGCGCCCCATGCTCAACATTGCCGGGTTGAGCACCATGGTTGCCAGGAGAAGTATGACTGCCAGCAACTGGACGTTGACCATGTTCGCAGCCTCGTTGAAGCCCGCGCCGAACATGACTGACAGGACGTATGGCATCAGGAAGGCGGCAGGAACCAGCACGACCACGCAAAGGCCAGCTATTGCCAGAAGCACGCCATTGACGAGCTTGTAAAACCCGCGTTCCTCGCCGGAACTCCATTTGCGGGCCAGTTCCGGAAAGATCGCCTGGTTCAGCGGGCGCCCCAGCTTGAGCGCGCTGTCGGCAACCCGGCGGGCAATATGGAAAAATCCGACGAATTTCTCGTCAACGAGAACCGACAGCAGGATCACGTCAAGACGCTGGACTGTCTGGCGGATAATGACATTGAAGTTCGAATTCCAGAGAAACCGCAGAATTCCGGGGTTCTCTTCGCGTATGCCCCTAATAGGCAGTCGCATGAACTTGCCGTAGCCACGCTGATGGACATATCGGAGCGAATAGACGAACGGCAGCAGACTGTTCGCCAGACCTTCGATCACCGCAACGAGGACAAACCCCCAAAGGCCGTAGCCCATCAACCATACGCCGGCCGACAGCACCAGACGCATCAGGGCAATTCCGACGTCGACCTTGGCAAGAACATCAAACCGGTCGAAAATCCTCAGGACCGCGACCGCGGTCGGCTTGAGGTTGAAGAGAAGCGCCAGCGAAAATAAAGCCAGATAAGCCGCACTATCCTCCGGCCAGCCCATCATTCGGGCGGTCACCTGAGCTGCAAGGATCGAAACCCCGGCAGCCAAAGTGCTGCCTGCAAGGTTCACGTAAACCGAACCCTTCAGCAACCGCATGAACCGGTTGCCGTCATCATCGGACAGAGCGTCGACACCGTATTTGATCACGGCTTGCCAGGGCTCCAGCCGCAACAGCCGGTCGACAATGCGAACATAAGCCTGGAAGATCGCAAACAGGCCGAGGCCTGCCGGACCAAGCGACTGAGCCATGATGGCAAGCGTCCCGATGCTGATCACGCCGCTGACCGCCTGGGACGAGAAGACCCATGAAAAATTGCGCATGAGCCGACCGGCGGTCTGGCTGTCTTCAGCGGAGAGGTTGATCAGGCGGGCCATCAGTCATCCAGCTCCCGGTCGCCGGCAAGCTCTGCCAGCCAAAGCTGTATGTAGGACTGGTCCGTTCCCGCAACGATCTGCCAGGGATCGTCCGGCTGGCCGGCATCAAGCCCGGTTGTTGACTGCTCCCAAGCGTCAGGAAATCCGTCGCCGTCACTGTCCACGACCCGTTCTTCCGGTTGGAGGTCCGGCCAGCCGCCGACTTCGGATGGGGAATCGATCACCTTGCCTTTGCAATCGCGAACGGTTTCGACAAGTTGCTGGTCGAGCGAGTCCCGATGTCCGCCCGATGGCAGGCGGTCGCCCACTCCCTCAAGCACAAGGTCGAGCACTTCGCTTGCCTTCACGCGCGGGACGGACAGTGCGCCGGTCACACCCTCGATGATCTCTGCTCCGGGATCGGCATCGACTTGCCGAAAGGGGCGGTCTTGGTCGCAGCGTCCACGGTCGATTGCGAGAATGTCATCGACCTGAACTTCAAGTCTGTACTGGTCGCTTGCCATGATTGCTTCAACTGCTGCGGGCCGTCTGTCGACGGTGCTCGGGCCGGTCAGGGCAACATTGCCGGCATAGACGATAAACGCGTTGCCGTAGTAGTTTCGAAACTCTCCGAATTGACTGATCGGATTGTAGAATACGCTGTTCACGACCTCGACCGGCCCGTCATCATGGCCGTATATATCGGGATTTCGGTCCCGATTGTGAGCGAAGAGGTTTCGCCAGAGGCTCACGCGTCCGCAATCGAAATCCCGGCCGTCTCCAGAGCAGATCAAGGCCCCCTTGGAGTGGCGCCCTTTCGGGTGGTTGGCATGATCCAGAGCCCAGGCGGAAATGCTGTTGGCGACCGTTATGTCGCTGGAGCGTTCGCGGGAAACGTGGATGCCGAGGTTCTCGTCGGTCGAAAACATCAGGGACAGATGATCAAGATAAACGCGCGTCGCGTTTTCAAGCGTCACCGCATCGACCGACGACGAAGGCTGCTCGCTCGGTCCCGGGCGTACCTTGAGAAACCTGACGACGACATCGCTGGCATTCTTGATGATAACGGGCGTCGCGCGCGACTTGCCCAGTCTGATCTGGATTCCCTGCCCAGGTGCCGTCTGACCTGCGACGTAGAGGTTTGAGCGAAAAAAGAGGGGGGTGTCGAGCGTGATCGTTCCGCTCACCTCAAAGACGCAGATCCGAGGCATTTCGCCCTTTTCGACACAGGCTCGCAAAGAGCCGGCGCCAGCATCTGCCAGCGTTGTGACGGGGATGACCTCCCCTCCGGTCCAGCCGGTTGCAGATGCTCCGAACCCGACCGCCCCCGGAAAGGCTCGAGGCGCGGCCTCGGCCGCCAGCGTTTGCGGCATCAAGAGGCCGAAGACGATAAGGACTGCGGCCTGTGTTCTGTTCCTAGCCATCATTCACCACGATCCCGACGTTTGAGGCGTTGTTCAGTTCGAGTTGCTGAGCGGCTTTCGAAAGGTCTTCGAAGCGTGTCTTCTTCATGCGCGCGACCAGCAGTACTGCCTGCGCGACACTGCCGAGGCGGCATGTCGCGTCGTCACTCAGTACCGGTGGGCAATCGACCACAATTAACGAGTACTTGCGGCGCAGAACGCTGAGTGACGCTTCGACACTGGACATGTTGTTGAACCGCATTGGTACGGGCCCCGGTGCAGGCGCGACTATCGACAGATGCGGATGGCCGGGCAGATGCCACGCGGCCGCATCGATCCGCAAAGGGTTGCTCAGAAGATCGAGAAATCCGTTCGCAGTGCGTTTGCGCGAGAGGGTCGAGATCAAGTCCCTCGGCGAAGGATCAAGATCGACCAGCAGAACATCTTCACCTCCTGCGGCTGCATATGCGGCAAGTGCGAAACTGAGTGTACTCCGGCCGTCCCGGCTCCCGGGTGACGTGATCAGAACCATTGCACCGGTCCCATTCTCGGTCCTGTTGTCCGCCCTGGTGTTTGTTCGTACGGCGGTGTGCAGGGGTGCGATCTTGTGCAGCGCCCGCCGCAAGTTCCCGCTCCTGGTCGTCCATGCCATACGGTTTACGAATTTCCGTGATAGGGGAGGCAATTGCCCCAGAACCGGTGCGCGGAACGCGGTTATCTGCTGCGGCCACCGCAGACGTCCGCGAAGGTTTTCCCGCAAGAGCGCCAGAAGGAAACCGAAAGTGAGCCCGCTGATCAGCGCACCCACCATTTCGGTTTTGGGAGAAGGCGAAACTGGTCTGGTCGTTGGGATAGCGATCGACACTTGCCGCGCGACCGGGGTCAGTAGCGCTTCCTGCAATGCGAGTGCTTCAAGCTGATCGAACAGGAGATCATCCTGTCTTCGCATCGATTCCAGTCTCCGTTCGAAGCCGGTTTTCTCAACTTCGGCCGCCGAACGTGCGTCGAGTTTTGCCAGCGTCGCATCCAGGTCGGCCTTGAGTTCTGCAGACTCTTGCAAGGGTACTCCGCGTTCTTCTGCCAGCGCCAATTGCGCTTGCAGGCGACGAAGATTGTTTGTCAGGGTTTCCGTCTCGGTCAGATCGTCGAGATTGTTAGTTCTGGTGAATTCCAGAAGATTGGCTTCCGCATCTTTCAACGTCTCTTGCAGCGCGGATTGGCGCGACAAGATCGACATCTTGGTTCGTTCGACATCGGCGCGCTGTATCTCAAGCGTGTAGTCGACATAGTTCCGGGCGACAGCATTCGCGATGTCTGCTGCCAATTGAGGGCTGGCGTCCGTGGCGAGGATGTCCAGGGCGAAGGTCGTGGGATGCCAGATGATCTGATAGCTCTCCAGAATGCGATCGACCGTGCTTTCCCTTCCGGACAAGACGTTCTGACCTGTTCCGGAAATCTCATCAGGTACGACCTCCTCCGCTACCCTTGCTGCGAATTCCCGTGACTTCATGACTTCGATTTCAGTGGCCAGTTGAAGCATCGACAAGGTTCTGGCCCGCAACCGGGCACCGAATGGATCGAGACGCAGGACCGCGTCATCGAGTACCAGCGTGGCCTGCGCGCTGTAGGTCGGCACAACGGTGGTGAGCCGGAACCACATCAGGGCACCAGCAGCCAGTATGCACAGGACGATCAGAACCGCATTTCTGAAGATCAGCGTCAGAATCTGGATATTCTCTGGTCTGAACTCGGCAGCACCTTCGGCATGGCGATCACGTTTTGACACCTGATCAGCCACCTTGCCGGCGGTTTGAGAGCTGGTGTTGATCAAAAACAGGGATCGTCTCCTTCATTGTGTCGCGCGTGTGCGCCGAACCATGCGATCGCTTGAAATTGCGGAACACCAGATCAGAACTTGAGCGGCGCCGCGGCACTTGATGCAATTTTCAATAAGCTGCGCGTGAAACACTGGTGCGCAGCGAAATGTCGAAAAACTCCAGATAGAACAGCATGTCAGACACGGCTTTTTTCGGGTGAATCGTGTCGACTGAAAGGGTCGCGCCACCGTGACGGTAGCTGTCTCAACTTGGCGGTTTGTAGATGTAGCCGTTGTTATAGGCGTAGTATCCTCCTGCCCGGTGAGCTCCGTAGTCGCGAAGCGAATATCGCCGCATGTCGATGTCGTTCAACACCACGCCAGCGAGTGGGATCTGATTGAACCGCAAGGCTTCTGCCGCCGTTCCAAGCGCATCTTCCGACGTGCGTCCCCAGCGGGCGATGAGGATCACGAAGTCCGCAAGCGACGCCAGGCGGTTTGCTTCGTCGGCAGCCAAAACGGGGGCCGTGTCAATCAGGATGACGTCATAGGACGCGCGCAATTTTCTCAAAATCGCCTTGCCACGAGGCGTATTGAACACGCGCCTCGGAATGATGGAATCCTGAGCGAACGACAGGAGATTGATCTGTCCGAAACGGGTGCAAGGCACTATCTGCGCGTCGAAGACGTTCTGATCCTCCCAGATTTCCTGAGGCGTTTCCTTTGGGATTTCGCAACCTGACATGCGTGTCAGGCCATGCCGGTGGATGTCGAGGTCGATCAACAGCACCCGGTGTCCTTCCTGGGCGGCGGAAACCGCGAGTGAGAACGTCAGGGTCGTCTTGCCTTCGTTGGCAAGTGCCGACGTTACGGCCATGACCATGCTGTCCTTTTTCCGGATCTGGTTGGAAAGCAGTGTGAGCAGGCTTCGCAACGCCAGCTGGTACGGTGAATTCTCCTGTCTGGAGGTTCTGCTCAGAAAGAGTTCCTGCTTGTCCCTCTTCCGCCAGTACCGGATCCGCGGAACGTAGCCGATGGTTCGCAGGCCCAGGTACTGCATCGTCTGGGTACCGGTCCAGACCCGGCGGTCGAACAATTCGCGCAACAGCACCAAGGCCAGACCGACAATCAGGCCGCCGGCAATCCCAAGCGCAAAAATGACGGGACGGTTGGGTGTCGCCGGTTTCAGCGGAGCGGAAGCCACAGTCACCTGCCGGGCATCGGGCTGAAGAAAGTCGATCTGTGTTTCCAGTGCGTTACGCCGGTCTACAAGTGCCTGGTACCTGGCAAGATCCGCATCCAGCGACCTCTGCAGCTTGGACTGTGTCAGTTCGGCGCGCGTTCGCTCCTCAAGCTTCGTTTCCACCGCGGCAAGACGCTGTTTGCTTTCATTGATCCGGATGGAAGACGCATTCTGGTCGCGCGCCAGATTGAGGATAGACGTCAATCTGTTCAGCTCTGCCCTCAACTCGTCGCCGAGGCTGGTGTCGTCCAGTTCGTTTTCGCGAATGAGTTCCGCCAGACGCGCTTCCATCTCGCTCAGGCGACCGCCGAGTAACGTTATCCGGTCCCACAATTCTGAGATTGAATACTGTACGGCTTTCTTCTTGTCCCGAAGAGAGTCATCGATGTATGTACTTGAGAGTGTATTGGCCAGTTGCGCAGCCATGACGGCATCAGGATGCCGCACACGAATATCGAGCGCCAGGCTCTCGCCTCGCCGTTCAACCGTATAGCTGTTGAGCATGCGTACCAGCACCGCTTCGAATTGCTGTTCATCAGTGGGAACCGGCGTTTCGGTCGCCGAAAGGTACGGATTGAAATAGGTGTCTGCGATCAGGTTCAGTTCGCTGGCGACCTTGCGGGCGAATTCGACTGAGCGCAGAAAATCGATCTCGGTCTCGATGTGGATAAGCGACGTGTCGGAATTCTCGATTGTCGTCTCTGTCGGATTAATTCTCGTTTCAACCTTCGCCAGAATGATGGTCGACCGAGCGGCATATTTTGGCTGAATGACCTGAAGGGCAAGATAGGCGGCCCCCAGACCCATCAACATGGCCAAGCTCAGCCAGATCCAGTTTCTTCGCAACACCTTGAAAATGGCAAAGAAGCCGAACTGTATCGGACGTTCAGCGAATGCATATTGCTCCTGCTGCGAGTCAACAATACTGCTCATGAAGATCCCCCAAATGCCGACGAATTCCGCCGGATTGTCCTGGTATTGAAGTCGATTTTGCCGGGCGCTCCGATATCGGTTCGCACCAGGTCCGTTGCCACGGACATCGCGGCACCTGCAGGGCTGACAGGCTCACGCATTCGCATGTGAATAGCCCTCCCCTGCCGGTTTGCCGCGGTTGAATGCTTCCTTCCGGGCCGCGTCGGAAATCGTCCGGTCCCAGAGGGCTAGAATGGTCTCAGGTGCCAGTTTTTGCTGCAGGCGGACATTCGCATCCGCCATTGCGGCCCTCAGGGTCGGGTTGGACATCAGGCGACCAATCGCGTCGGCCAGTGCCCCGACATTGCCGTCCTGAACCAGAAGTCCGTTCACGCCATCGAAGACCAGTTCCCTTGGGCCGTAGGCGCAGTCGAACGCCACGACGGGAAGCCCGCTGACGACAGCTTCGGCGACAACGTTCGGAAACCCTTCGAAACGGGACGAAAGAACCAGAATGTCGGAAGTCCGGATCCATTCTCCGTGCCTTGCGCTCTTGCCCGGCAGGGAAACAATATCCTGAAGACCAAGACGGTCACGCTGCGCTTCCAGGGAAGCACGGGCGGTGCCTTCTCCATAGATCGTCAGTCTTGCATCCGGCTGTTTTTCGCGCACCAGAGACATGGCGTCGATGAGCAGATCAAAGCCTTTCTGGTGATCCAGTCGTCCAACGGCAACGAGCCTCTTGCCACCGGTTGAAGGGGCCACACCGTCGATCGGCGCACAGGGGTTCGGGATCACCTGGGCACAGGGTTGTACCCGCGCCGGCAGGTCCTGCCGTGCCCGCTCGGTCTGCATGACCATCGCGGCGGCCCTGGGCATCAGGGCATTCTGGGCACGGCGCCAGATCGGGTGTGCCTTTTGTGCCAGCGGATTGTTGCGCTCGGACGCGATCACAGGCACCGACGAACCGGTGGCCAGAAGGGTCAGAACGTTGACCTTTGTCAGGAACGAGAGGCACACATTCGGCGATAGAGCCCGAACCAGCTTGCGGATACTGGCAAGCCGGCGCAACGGCAGGGGAAGCAGCCCTCTGCCGTTATCCCTGTCGAGAACGTGCAGGACGACGTTGTCCGGATAATCGAAATACGATCCTGCATCGGGGCAGGTCATTGCTGCGACGTGCACTTCATCGCCAAGCTCAGCACGATGTGCCGCCAGCATGGCAACGATCTTTTCCGTGCCGCCTGCGCCAAAACTAGCCTGAACGAAGAGCAGTTTCATGGTTTATTCCGCAGCCTCCACCATGGTGCGTCGACCCTTCGGAACCGCATCATTCCGTTGTCCGTTGCCATTCAGTTCGATTTCAACCAGTGGCCGGTTCAGGTTCTTCGACTGCAGGAATATCCGTCCGACATATTCACCCAGAATGCCGAGAAACATCGCGTTCACCGTCATCGAAAGCAGGATCAGCGTCGTGGTCGTCGCAAAACCGGCAGGCCACTCCTGGCCGAAGACCAGTTTGCCGATGAGGTAGCCCGAAAGCAGCAGGAAGGCGCAGAGGCCGCCCAGAAGGCTGATCAGGGACGCCAGCCGCAACGGCACAAGCGAATGGTTGATCAGGCCATCGACCGCGAGGGAAATCATTGCACGGAGCGGGAACTTGGAATCTCCAGCCACGCGAGCGTTTCGGTCGTACTCAAAACCGGTCTGGTTGAAACCCATGCCACTGATGAGACCGCGGACATAGGGCGAGCGGTCTTCCACGCGGCGCAGCTCATCGAGAATGCGCCGGTCGGTCAGCCGGAATTCGCCTGCGTTCCGGGGAAGGTCGTCCTCGCTGATCGCGTCGATCAGTGCATAGAAGGTTCTGCGCAGCCACGCGACGACCGGACCGTCCGGCAGGCTCCGCCGGATTCCGTAGACGACGTGGTAGCCCTTGCGCCAGGTATCGAGCATCTGCGGGATCAGTTCGGGCGGATCCTGGAGGTCGCAATCAAGCTGTATGGCGCAAGCGCCCTCGGCAGCCCTGTAGGCGGTCAGCACCGAAGCCTGGTACCCGACATTCCGAGAGAACCGTATCACGCGAACCCGTGGGTCCTCGGCAGCAATTTCCGTGAGAATGGAGAAGGTCTCATCACTGGAATGATTGTCGGTGAAGATGAGTTCCGGCTCATAGTCGGGAAGCTGCTCGAACACGTCCATGACACGTTTGTAGGTGTTGCGAACGTTGTCCTCTTCATTCAGTGCCGGGATCAGGATCGAGACGAGAGTCATGCCTGCATCTCCGTTGCAAAGTTTGGAATGATGTTCTCTCGTGCCCATTTCACGGTCCTTTCGAGGCCATCTTGAAGCTTGATTTCCGCTGACCAGCCAAGGCGATCGCGGATGCGTTCGGCAGAGACGATCAATTCGACGGGATCGCGGACTTGATCGCTGAAATTCACGAGATCGACGTCGGCGCCGGTCAATTTGATCAAGGTCCTCATGACCTCGGCGACCGTCGGGGAATCCCCCGTCCCCACATTGACTACCGGTCCGGCACCTTCTGGATTGTCGCCCAGCATCATGAGCGCCGTGGTCACGTCATCGACATGGATCAGGTCACGGCGATCCAGCGGGCTGCGGACGCTCACTTTCTGGCCGGCCAGCAACTGAGTGATGGCGCGCGGGATCAGGAAACTTTCCGACTGCCCGGGCCCATAGGTCAGGGCCAGCCGTGCGGTAACGGCAAAAAACGGAAGTCGCGGTTGCGCCATCTCCAGATAATGCGTCCCGGCCAGAAGTGAGGCGGCATAGGATCCGCCCGGCTTTTCTCGCTCGGTTTCAGTATAGGGTGTCGGACAGTCCCCGTATTCGGCGATCGTCCCCGTCCTGACGAAAGTCCGGGGCGGGCAATCGCAAGCGGCAAGGGCCGACAGGAGCGCGATCAGCGGCGAGACGTTCTCCTCGACGCTGTCGGCGAGATCCTGCAAGTCCGGCCGGTTTTCGAAACGGGTGCGCGCACCCACATGGAAAACGATCTCCGGCCTGGCTTTTGCCAGGCAGCTGCGAAGTGCCCGAGCGTCGGTGACGTCGAGCCTGTAGAGGCCAACGCGCGACGCGATATCGGCGATCCGGCCCGTGGACGAACGAGGCCGCAAGATCACACTGACCTCGTCACCTCGCTTCAGGCAGGCCCGGGTCAGGTTTGATCCTATAAAACCGGATGCTCCGGTTATGAGTACGCGCGCCATAGTTCTGCCTCAGGGAACGATTTTCGGCACCGGAAGGGGAACGATGAACTTGCCGCCCTTCGCTTCGAATTCGGCCATCTGCTCGCGGATTTCATCCAGGAAATTCCATGCAAGAACCAGCAGGTAGTCGGGTTGCCTCTCGGCTACGGCTTCCGGCGAGAGAACAGGAATGTGCATGCCCGGAGAGAAGAGGCCCTGTTTCAGCGTGTTCCTGTCGACCAGGAAATCGAGTGTCTCCGTGCCGATCCCGAAAAAGTTGAGCAACGTATTGCCCTTGGCGGGAGCGCCGTAGCCGGCAATCGATTTGCCCTCTGCCTTCAATTCCGCCAGCAGCCCGGTCAGGTCCTTGCGGATCTGGTGTACCCGCTCGGCGAAATCCTGATAGGTCGCGGCCTCCGTCATGCCGGCCTGGCGTTCATCTTCAAGCATCTCGTCGACGATTGCCGCGCGTTCCACCTTCAAGGCAGCCGGTTGCATGAATACGCGCATCGAGCCTCCGTGCACCGGAAGCTTGGTGACATCGACCACATCGAGGCCGACGCTTTCGCCCAGACGGACAATCGAAAGCAGGCTCAGTTCCGACAGATGCTCATGGTAGACATTGTCGAATTCATTGGTCTCGAGGATTTCCTTGCCCCACGGCACCTCGATGATGAAGACACCGTCGTCGTCAAGAAGCGTCAGCACGCCCTCGGTGAAGCCGTGCAAGTCATCGATATGGTTGAAGGTGTTCGAAGTCGTGATCACGGCGGCGGGACCTTCGGACGCCCTCAATTCCGCTGCCGTCTCGGGGTTGAAGAATGCCGTGTGCACCCTCACGCCGCGCTCCTGCGCGATTGTCGCAAGGTTCGCAGCCGGGTCCACGCCGAGCGTCTTGCCGCCCAGCCGGTTGGCGTGGGACAGCATGAGCCCGTCGTTGCAGCCGATATCGACGATCAGCCCACCGTTCGCCTTGCTAACGGCAACCTCCGCAAGCTCCGCGAAATGGGAATGCATCGTCGCGGCGCCGGAAGGTACATAAAGGTAGTTGGTGAAGAAATCGGCCGGCACCTGATCCGCAACCTGGATCAAGCCGCAATCGAGGCAGGCTTGCGTGTTGAGCGGAAAGGCAACCTGGGGCTGATCGCGATCTGCCGCGCTGGCAAACAGGTTGGCCGGCGGATGAGCTCCCATGGGAAGGAACAGCAAAAGATCCTCGGAACCGCAGGTTCTGCAGGTACGGCGAATGGACTTGTCTAGCTCGAATTTATTCATTTTTTTCAATCGCTCTTAAAATGACTTGCAATGTCAGGTTCAGGTTCATTGCGAATTCCACCAGGCAGAATTCGCGGCAATTCAAGCTTTCGGCGCCGCCCCTCCCCGAAAGTCCCTGCCCATCGCCCGACAGGCATCTCCTTAAGGGTTCGGTAGACTTGGCGTCATCCAACCCTCTCGTTGCCTGCCGCCATGGCACCGAAACCGGCGGAAAACCGGTTTAGGAAATCGGATACGCGCGCGTGCATGTATTCGACGTGATCGTCGTTGAGGCCGTGATGGCAGGCCAGAAGGATGCCGCCACGCATCACGTTGTCGGCGATCGGATAGCCGGACGGATCGACGCGGCAGTCGATGTTCTTCATTGCCGGCTGACGCAGAATATTGCCGGTGAAGACCGGGCGGGTCTGGATGTCGGCCTTTTCGAGATAGATCTGAAGCTCGCGCCTGGTAAACGGCGCGTCGTCCCGAATTGTCAGCGGGAAAGCCAGCCATCCCGTCCTGGCACCTTCCAACTGGCGCGGCAGGACAAACCAGTCTTCATAGTCGGCGAAGAACCGCTTGTGGGCTTCAAAATGCCGTTCGCGCACTGCAATGTTGTGTTGCAGCTTTCCGAGTTGCACGAGCCCGAACGCCGCGCTGATTTCCGAAGGCTCCAGATTGTACCCCAGCGCTTCGAAGACGAACTTCGCGTCATATTCGATGTCATCGAGACGGACATTGAACCGGTTCTCGATTGCTTCCGATTCAACAAAGAGCGATGAACTGCGTCCCCACGAACGCAGCAACAAAGCCTTGCGCGCCAACTCGGGGGTGTTGACGCAAAGCATGCCGCCGTTGCCGGCTCCGTTGATGACGTGCGAACCGTAGAAGCTCGTCGTCGAGACATCCGAGTAGATACCCGTGCTTTCACCGGAAATCGTCGCGCCCAGAGTATCGGCGCTATCTTCGATCACCTTGAGGCCGTGGGCATCGGCGATCTCGCGAATGCGCTTCCAGTTCGGCAGATTGCCGATCAGGGACGGGATCATAACTGCGGAAGTCGCAGGTGTGATCATGCGTTCGATGGCTGTCTCGTCGATGTTGTAGGTGCCCTCGGCGGCGTCGACGAATGCCGGCACAAGGCCCTGGCGGACGAGCGGGGCAACCGTGGTGGCAAACGTCAGCGCCGGTGTGATGACCTCGCTGCCCTTGGGTAGATCGAGGATCTCCACGGCCAGGTAATTGGCCGAAGAACCCGAGTTGACCATGATCCCGAAGTTCTTGCTGAAAAGCTCGGCGACCTTCTGCTGCATGTCACGGACACGCGGACCCATCTGGGTCGAGGTCTTGAGCACTTCGACCACGGCGTCGATCTCTTCCTGTCCGTGTACTGTCTGACCGTAATTAACTCGCATGTGTCAATTTCTCCGGTGATCTCGCGCCGTCTATTCAGCGACCATCGCGTAGCGCGTGAGACTGCTGCCAGCCATCAGGGCGCTGTAGCCGGCAAGCTGCTGTTCGGTGCAGTCGCTCATGTCGTCGCCAAGCGCGTGTGCTTTGTACCAGTCGATTGTCATTCCGATTGCCTCGGCAAGCCTGAGCTGCGGCCGCCATCCAAGGCGGGTGCGGGCCTTGGTGCTGTCGAGGCGCAAAATGCCGGCTTCATGCAGAGCCGATGACGTTCCCGCCTGCTGCTCCGGAAAACGAACCTCTGGAGCGCCTTGGCCCCAGGCTGTTCGCACCATCTGCATCAGCTCGCGCACATTGACCGTGCTTTCGAGCTCGGGACCGAAGTTCCAGGCACCTGCAAACTCGGAGCCGTCCTCGACAAGCCGCGCCGCAAGCTGGAGATAGCCCGATAGCGGCTCCAGTACGTGTTGCCACGGGCGCACCGCCTCGGGGCTGCGGATCTCGAGCGGTACGCCGCTTGACGCTGCCCGCACGATGTCCGGCACCAGCCGCTCCTCACCCCAGTCACCGCCGCCAATGACGTTGCCGGCCCTGACAGTTGCCAGCTGCGGTCCGTTGCTATCGGCGAAGTAGGCGTGGCGGTAGGCTTGCGCCACAAGTTCGGTACACGCCTTCGACGCGCTGTAGGGGTCGTGGCCACCAAGCGGGTCGATCTCCCGGTAGCCCCAGGTCCATTCGCGGTTGTCGTAACACTTGTCGGTCGTGATCACGACGACAGCGCGCAGCGAAGGCATCTGGCGAACCGCATCCAGGACGTTGGCCGTTCCCGAAACGTTGGTTGCAAAGGTTTCCGCCGGATGCCGGTACGAATGGCGCACCAGGGGCTGGGCAGCCAGATGGAAGACGATATCCGCATCCACGCCGCGCAGAGCTTCCTGCAATGCTCCCCGATCCCGGATGTCGGCAATTCGGCTGTCCATGCGATCCGCGAGACCGCAGGATTTGAAGACACCCGGTCCCTCACTGGGAGGCAGGGACAGGCCAACGACATCGGCTCCCAGGTGCAACAGCCAGGCCGAAAGCCAGCCGCCCTTGAACCCTGTGTGGCCTGTGACGAGAACCCGGCGGCCGGCGAAAGCTCGGCCAATATGAGGATCGATAAACTCGGACATGGTCGTCGTCTCAGATCGCGAGTGCCGGCATATTGGCTGGCATTTCCTCATTGAACCGCAGCCACGGCGGCGGAAGCTCGTCGCACAGCGAATTAAGCGTGTCCCGATCGCGCACCGTATCCATCGGATGCCAGAAACCGTCGTGGCGATACGCCATCAGTTCGCCGTCCTTGGCCATCTGGGTCAGGGGCGACTGCTCGAGCGGTTCGGTGTCATCGACCATGTAATCCAGAACACCCGGTTCGAACACGAAGTAGCCGCCGTTGATCCAGGTGTCGCGCTTGCGAACCTTTTCCGTAAACGCGAAGACCCGATCACCCTTGAGTTCGATGTTGCCGAAGCGTGCAGGCGGCTGAACGGCGGTGACGGTGGCAAGCTTTCCATGTGACTTGTGGAAGTCGAGCAGGGCGTTGATGTCGATATTGCCCAGACCGTCCGAATAGGTGCACATGAAGGTTTCGTTGTTGAGCCAGTCACGCAGCCTGCGAATGCGGCCGCTGGTCATCGTGTGAGAACCCGTATCGACAACGCAGACGTTCCAGCCGCCCGGTTCCGACGGTACGAGACGCAACTTTCCTGTATCCACCGATACGGAAATATTGTTGGCAATCAGATGGTAGTTGGCGAAGAACTGTTTAATCAGCAACGCCTTGTAACCGGCCGCAACAACGAAGTCGCGATGGCCGAAATGACTGTAAATATCCATGACGCGAGCGATGATCGGTCGACCACCGACCTCGACCATCGGCTTGGGAATGGTGACTGTTTCTTCAGCCAGGCGTGAGCCTAATCCTCCGGCAAGAAGTACGGTTTGCATTTTTCTTCTCCCTGATTGTCTAAACACTGAAAACAACATCTTGGTGTGAAACGAAGTCAGCCCGACTGAAACGATCGCACTGACAAAACATTGAGAGCCACAGACCGGCGGCTCAGTCCTGGCCTCCCGTTGTTCGAACAAAAAGGCGGCCTTCTCCGTAACGGTTGCTCAGTTCGGCAACCGGAACTTCCAGGTAGTTGTTTGCCCGCACATACTCGAGCATCGGCGCTTCAAGGTCGGGGTCGTAGCCAACGAGGATGGCGGCCGGAGGCTGTTTGCCGAACAGATCTCCCAGACCGTCGGCACCGACCATCCGATAGAAAGCGGCAAGCTCGGCGTCCGTGTAGGGCGCGATCCGGTATGCGAACTGACCGGAAGCAAATTCCGGATAGATGCCGAGACCGGCCTCCATCGGGTAAAGCGGCATGAAGGTTGCCACAGGGCCTTCAGGCACATTGTGCGAGGCCAGCGCCTGCTGCAATTCCTGACCACCGCGAACCAGGCGCGCGGAGGTAAAGTCATCAGGTGTGGCAAGGCTTGCGAGCCCGGGCATAAGCCGCGGAAGCGTGATGACGAGCATGACAAACATGCTGGCAAAAAGAACCGGCACCACTTGCTGACGGTCCCGTGTTCCGATCTGCCGGTAAAACAACGCGCCAAGGATCGGAAGGCAGACCAGCGGCTGAATGTAATACTGCGGAAAACCGGGTGTCGGAACGAAGCTTAGAACGGCGGCAAGAGCCGTGACAGCGAGGACGACAACAATCTGTCCGAGACATTTGCCGTCCTGCCGTTCACCTTTGTGCCCTGCCCGGATCGACATCCAGAACAGGTAAACAAGCACTGTTGCAAGGATCAGCGAACCACCTGCCAACCAGGCTCCGAACGCAAGCTGCAACTTGCCGCCAAGCCCCATCGCCAGGCCGGGTTCGCTGGCGGCGTTCGCCGTCCAGTAGGCGATGTGCGGGCCGGTATGAAATGACAGAACATGCGCAAGAAAGAGCTGCGGATCGTCCAGCAGATACCAGAAGACGGGCAAGGCTCCGACCAGCCCGCCGGCGGCGAGCGGAAGGACAGTTCCGGTCAGGCGCGTGCGCAAGGAAATACGTGCCGGAAGCAGGAAGGCGGCAAGCGCGACCGGGGGAATGAAGACGACCGCACTGACCTTGCTGCCTGCTGCAAGCGAAAGGCACATTCCGGCAACGAAGATCAGGCTGGATCGCGGCCGCTGTTCCATGGTCTCGACCAGGAAAAGGCCTAGCCCCAGAACTGCAAACGGCAGCGGCAGCAGGTTGTTGGTCGCGGCCATACCGGCCTGGCCGAGCAACGGATCCGCGGCGAGAATGGCCACGGCCGAGAACAGCGCCAGCAGCCAGGATCGCGAGATGCGCAGCGTGGTCCAGACAATCGCAAGGATCAGCAGCACCCAAAGAAGAAAGACGCCTGTCCTTGCCGAGCCCAGCAAGCCCTGATCGCCGAAGACGATATGCATGGAGTGGAAGAACCAGGCGACATTCGGCACATGATTGAAGAAGACGTCCTGGTATAGCTGCCAGTCCGGCATATAACGCGCGGGGGGAACGAACATCATCTCGTCCCGCCGCAAACCGAAGGTCATCAGCCTGCCGTAAAGAGCGCCAAGCAGCACCGCGACACCCGCAACCGACGCCGCACTGACTGCAAGGCGCAGCCATTTCTGACGGTGTGCGGCATGTGAAGCCTGATCCACCGCGGCGGCCAATTGGTTGGACTGAAGGACACTCATTGCCGTGCGTCCTTTCTGCCCGTCCGCACGCCGAGGGCGCGGGCAACAAGAATATAGGACAGGGCCACGACAGGCGGCAGCGACAGGAGCTGGGCACCGAGCGCAGGTATCCCGGCGCCGGTCAGGACCGCAAGCAACAGCGCGTTGAATGCATAGGCCGCCACATAGGCGAGGCCGTAGAGCGGAAGTCTGCCAAAGCCGCTGACACCGAAAACAAACCGGGCATGGATGGAATAGTTCCAGATGACCCCGAGACCGAACTGTGCCACGAGAGCGACCTGCGGGTGCACACCTGCCAGGACGAGAATTGCGAAGACCCCGTATCCAAACGCCGTGTTGATTATGCCGGCGCCAAGAAAGCGCACGACCCGGGAGGTCATCAGGTCGGAGAATGCCGTGCGGGCCGTTGTGACGGACTGCGTCATGGGAGGGCTACCTCCGACACCTGACAGGCCAGTTCGGCTTCAGCCGGAGAACCCAGGCTGCGTGAGCCGGAAGCATATCGGACGGCTTCGATGCCCATGAGCTGCATCAGCCTGGCATTCACCCGGTGAATATCATTCTTGCTGCAAACGAGTGCCCGCGCAGCCGCGCCCATCTTTGCAGCCTGTGCCGGTGTTTCGATGAAGCTTTTCATCGATGCGGCGAGAGCCTGAACGTCACCGCGCGGGACGACGAAGCCGGAAACACCGTGTTCTATCGTCTCTCCGCACCCCGGCGCATCGGTGGTGATGACAGCGCGCCCGCAGGACATGGCTTCGAGAATGGAACGTGGAATGCCTTCCCGCAGCGACGTCGGAAGAACCAGCACGCTGCTCGCCTGAAGGAAGGGGACGACATCGTTTGTCGCGCCGCGATATCGCAGCAGTCCTTCGCTTTGCCAGGCGTCGAGCTGCTCTGGTTCGATCGCGTCGGGATTACTGTCGGTCGGGCCCAGGATGTCGAGCTCGAATTCGAGCCCCTGCGTCTTGAGGAGCTTGGCGGCTTCGGCAAGAAGAGCAAGCCCCTTGGACCGAAGCAGCCGCCCCACGAACAGGAAGCGGACGGGTCCCTGCGGAACAGGTGTCGCCGAAAAGCGTGCGGTGTCTACGCCTGAACCCGGAATGTCGTGAAGAGGCACCTGGTCCGGTATCAGCCGATAGTTCCGGATATCCCGGCGGTCCGCGCTATTGTAGCAGAAAGCCGCGGTAAGCTTGCGCAGTGCGATCCGGTGCAGCAATACGGAGGCGCTGCGGACATAACGCCTGCGTCCGGTTGGATGTTCTTCCATGAAGGCATATCCGAGCCCGGTGAACAGCGCGTAGCGGGACCGGATGCCGACCAGTTGTGCTGCAAGGCAGGCATAGACGATCGGCTTCATTGTATATGCGAGGACGAGTTCCGGCTTTTCCTCGCGAAGTGCACGAATGAGAGCCCAGAGGCTGACAAGATCGCTGAAGGGGTTCGTCCCCGTGCGTTTCATGGGAATTTCGCGATGAGCGATCCCGTTCTCGTCCAGAATTCTGGCGGTCTCTGCATCGATCTCGGCGGCGAAAGCGGTCACTTCATAGCCGTTTGCCTGGAAGCGCCGCATCAGATCCAGCCGGAAATTGACCAGCGAATACCCCAGGCTACCGACGATCACAGCCCGCCGGCGGCGCCCGGAAGACCCGGTCCCCGACTTGGAAGACACACTGACCGCGTAGTCCATATGGTTGGCAGAAGCGCTCATTAGCCAGTACTCAGCACTTCAGGTGCACCAACCGGCCGAAGAACGGCATGGGGCGGAATTGGCAACTTCACGGTCATTTCCTTCGCACCTGACCATGCAGCGCTTGCACCCACTTTGGCCGGCTCAACCGCGCACGATGTTTTTGTGCCGTAGCCAGGCACCAGGTCCCGAAGCAACTGGTTGACCAAGGACCCGTTCTGGCACCGTGCAGCAAGCTCCAGCTTCAGGATCATTGCCCGCAACCGCGCAATCGGAACGCCTTCCGGACGTGCGGCGCTGACACCGGGAATTCCGCAATCGGCGCGGGCTTCCGATTTGTCGAAAAGCTCTTCGAACAGCTTCTCGCCGGGACGCATGCCGATGAAATTGATCTTGATATCCTGGTGAGGTGTGAGACCGGCAAGACGGATCATGCGTTCTGCAAGATCGACGATCTTGACCGGCTTGCCCATGTCCAGGACGAAGATCTCACCCTGGCTGGTGTCGAACTTCAGGCCGCTCGCCGCAGATACCAGTGTCAACTGGACAGCTTCGCGGATCGTCATGAAGTACCGTTCCATCTTGGGATCGGTGATCGTGATCGGTCCGCCGTTTGAGATCTGGCGCTGGAACAGCGGTATCAACGACCCTGAGGACCCCAAGACATTGCCAAATCGAACAGAGAAGAACCTGGTGCGTTCTTCCGTCTCGTTGGTGATACGGTCTTGCGCCTGGACGTAGAATTCCGCGACGCGTTTGGTTGCCCCCATGACATTGGTCGTGTTGACGGCCTTGTCGGTCGAGATCTGTACCATTGCGAGAGCACCGATTTCGCGGGCCGCATCGGCAACGTTTCTCGATCCGACAACATTCGTCAGAACGCCCTCGCACGGGTTGAGCTCGACGATCGGCACATGCTTGAGGGCCGCCGCGTTGAACACCAGTTCCGGACGGTGCTGCCGGAAGATCGAGTTGACGCGGTCCGCATCGACAATGGAGGCCACATACATCCGCCGCGGCACATCGGGAAAATGCTGCGACAGATCCATATCGATCGAGTAGGCGTTGAATTCGCAGTTGTCGATGATCACGATCTCTGCCGGATGGAAGGACGCGATCTGCCGTGTAAGTTCGCTGCCGATCGACCCGCCGGCCCCTGTCACCAGGACCCGCCGCCCCTTGAAGACTTCGAACAGCAACGAGCGTTCCACGGCCTTTTGCGGCCGATCCAGAATGTCATCCGGATCCACGGTTCTCATGTTCTGCCCTTCGCCCAGATCTGGGGAACCAAGATCCTCCAGCCCGTGCAGCCTTGAAACGGTCACCCCATGTCCACTGGCCCAGACAGTCAGTTTCTGGATGCCGTCGCTGTCGAAATGGGTTGTCGGTTCGGTCAGGAGCAGCCGCTGTGGCAGTATGTTCCACTGCGAAAGCCGTTCGATCACGTTTTCAGGATCCCTCAGCGTTCCGATGATCTGGACGTCGTGGAAGTAGAGCCCCTGGGTGTTGCGGGCATCATCGATAATTCCGACCGGAAGGTAGCGGGAGCCGGTATTGCGCAAGGAACGCAGGAAGAGGTCGCAACTTGCGCCGGTTCCCACCAGAAGAACCGGAATCCTCGAATCCACCTCTTTCTCCTTGAGATGGCGGCTTTGACGGGTCAGCTCCCGGCCCCTGGCGATAACCCGCAACGCACCGAGCGCAGGCACGGCGAGGTAAAACTGAACGATCACGACAGGAATGGGAACGGAGGCTGTCACAAGGTTGAAACGTGACAGGATTGCAAGCGAAACGCTTGTGAGCAGGGCTCCCTTGAGCAGAACAACGATGTCTCTCAACGAAGTTGATCGCGTGTCCCGGCGGTAGAACCCGGCCAATGGGAAAATCACGAGACCGCAGACACATGCCAGCGCCGCAAATGGCAGTATCGCAGGCAATAACTGCTTTTGAGCCGATCCGGTCACCGTCAGGAGCACTGCAAGCGCTGCAGACAGTGTAATTGAAACGACGTCACCCAGGACAAGTCTGCGATTAGCTTTCAGCTCGGTCAATAATTGTTGGCACCACCGATTAATTTTCGGCCGGCTTTCCAAGACAGAGTGACCCGATGCTTTTATCCCAATCTTCGACGTCGTCTCAGAAGAATAAAAATCCGCCATAAGCAAACGCTCCGCTAAACACTTGAGGCACAAAAATAGCTGTGCCTCGCCGTCCGTTATTTTTTTAACGGACTGATTATTCTTTGTTTTTTGTTGCTGCGACGGTGGCGTATTTACAAAATGGAAAATAAATAAAACGATTCCCACTTCGTGAATGTAGTTTCGACAAATATTTTCAGTTTTTCCGAAGATTAGTCCCTTAAAAGGACATAGATCATCTAAAATAATGATCAGTTCTCAAAAATAAAATCTTCAGAGCATGAAAAAATGCCATACGTCACAGCATTTCATGTTAAATTTAGTCTTGCAATTTCAACCCAAGGTGTAACACATAACGCAAGGTTAATAAATAGTTTTTTTCCACAAATTTCTTGGGCGGATTGATCAGATGGCCTTTTTAGCGTTTCCAAACCCCCAAAAAATACGGAAAAAACAATTAAAATCAGCCAGTTCAGGATGCTGCATTCTGACAGTGCAAAAAACGTCATCGCCACTATCGCGGAGCCTGATTTATGATGAATTTGGTCCCTTCCTGTTGCCGTTCGAACCGCATTCGGACGACTCGTTTTCCCTCCCGTTAGACCTGCTGCCGGGGTGGCTGGAGCGGAGCGAGGGCGGCGGACAGACACTGTCCATGGAATTCTGTCAGGGAATTTCGAGGCGCCTCTGTAAAGGTGCTGTTCAATTCTTAGTCGGCTTCGGAGCAGGTAGCCCGTCCCTGCCCTTCCGTTGCTGAATTGGCGGCTCCGGAAAGGAATTCCCAGGGTGCATTCGGGTTGTTGTCCAAGCGCTTAAACAATGATGTGACTTCCACTTGTAAAATTTGGCTAGTGTGTCAATATTGCGAGGTAGATGCTTATCTTAGGTTCGTAGTTTTCTTTCTATTTTGGTTTTATTGGCCTTCAGAATCTTCTCTGTTTTTTAATTTCAGGAGCCAAGGATTCCGATGAACAGGTTTATTGAAATTTTATTGTGCCTCTGTGCGCTGGTTTTTGCATTTCCGTTTTTCGTGTTCGCGGCATTGCTCACAGTGCTTACCTTGGGGCGGCCGGTTTTTTTCACGCAAACGCGTGCGGGAAAAGGCGGCACGGTGTTTATCCTCGCCAAGCTGCGCACCATGAGCGATGCGCGCGATGCCGGCGGGAACCTGCTGCCTGACGAAAGACGCGTTTCCACGTCCGGAATTTGGCTGAGACGCATGCGGCTCGATGAGTTTCCGCAGCTGCTGTCAATCCTTCGCGGAGAGATGGCCCTGGTCGGACCACGCCCCTTGAAGCCTGAGACAGTGATGCAATTCGGGGCAGACGGGGTCCGGCGCGGGGCCGTGCGGCCGGGGCTGACCGGATGGGCCCAGGTGAGCGGTAACACGTCCTTGAGCAACGAGGAGAAATTGCGACTGGACCTATGGTACATCGCGCATCGCTCCGCAGCGCTCGATCTTCAGATTATCTTTGAAACCATCGGGGTTGCACTTTTCGGTGAGCACAAGAACGCGAGCCGGCTCGATGCCGCAAGCTCCTGGAAAGGTCTCGATAACGGGGCCGACAACAAACAGGTTTCCGCATGAAGACCGTCTTTGTGGGTGCGGTCGAAGGGTCTCTTGAAGCTCTTGCCGCAATTTGCGCCGCCGGTCACGCTCCCGCCCTCGTGGTGACACTGCCGCCGCAACTGTCCGGCCGGCACTCGGATTTTGCCGATCTCGCGCCGACGGCCAAAAAGTACGGCGTGCCGGTACACCACACCGCACGATCCGATAGCGAGGAGACGCTCAAGGTCCTTCGGGAAGTCGACCCTGACCTGATACTTGTGATCGGCTGGTCGCAGATCTGCGGTCCAGACTTTCGCGCGATACCACGGCTCGGCTGTATCGGGTTCCATCCCTCTGCCCTGCCGCGCCTGCGCGGCCGAGGTGTCATTCCCTGGACGATCCTCGTGGGTGAAACCGAGGCTGGCGCAACCCTGTTCTGGCTTGGTGAGGGCGTGGACGATGGCCCGATCGCAGCTCAGATGCGGTACGACATAGACCCGGAAACGATCACCGCTCGTGAACTCTATGACCGCGTCAGGAACGCAGTGTCGCAAATGCTGCCGCCCTTGTTGACCCGGATCCAGTCCGGCGAGGTGCCCTCCGAACCGCAGTCTGAAAACGGCGTAAGCATATGTGCGCGGCGGCGGCCGGAAGATGGGCTTATCGACTGGTCCCGCTCCGCGGCGGAGATCGATCGGCTAATCCGTGCCGTCGGTCCCCCCTATCCCGGAGCTTTTACGGAAACCTCTGACGGGGCCATGCTGACCGTGACCCGCGCCAGGCATTGCCCCCACAAGGGCCGTTACATCGGTCTTCCTGGCCAGGTCCAGGCGGTTGACGGTTCGGTATTTACCGTCGCATGCGGCGACGGCCAATGTCTTGAAATTCTCGAATGGACCGGCCCTGACCGGTGCCCAGGTCTTCACTCCAAATTCAGCAGTCGTGCAAAATCATGAATTCTCCAATTTTCACCGGCGACGGCCCGGCACTTGTAATCGCGCCCCATCCCGATGACGAAGTCCTGGGTGCAGGAGGCACAATTGCCCGTCTTGCGGATCAAGGCAGAGCGGTGCATGTCGCCATTGTCACACGCGGACGTCCGCCCAGGTTTTCAGCCGAGCAGATCCACAAGGTTCGCGAAGAAGCCGCAGCCGCGCACGCCCATCTGGGCATTTCGCAAACCCACTGGCTCGATTTTCCTGCCGCTGAATTGGCGGAGTATCCTCATGCCGATCTGAACGGCGGGCTGGGTGCGCTCGTTCGGGATCTCGACCCGACGCTGGTCCTGGCACCACATCCGGGCGACATCCATCTCGACCATCAGCTCTGCTTTCTGTCCACCCTGGTTGCCAGCCGGCCCCATCAGGCCCGGCACCCCCCTGTCATTGCGGCTTACGAAACTCTTTCGGAAACCAACTGGAATGCGCCGTACCTCACGCCGGCATTCGTTCCCAATGTGTTCGTGGACATTTCAGCAACGCTCGACCGCAAGCTCGAGGCTTTCCAGCTGTTCGCAAGTCAGGTTCGCGAGGCACCCCACGAAAGGTCGGTGGAGTCCCTGCGGGCGCTGGCCACCTTGCGCGGGGCGACCGTTCACCGTTCTGCCGCCGAGGGTTTCGTCCTTGTGCGTTATGTGGTCTGAGGAGAGAGGATATGGGCGGTTGGCCAGTCTACACTGACGAAGAGATCGATGCCGTTACCGGCGTCCTGCGGTCCGGCAAGGTGAATGCCTGGACCGGCCCGGACGTCTTTGCCTTCGAAACGGAGTATTGCGACTACACCGGCGCTGCTCACGCAATCGCAATGGCCAATGGTTCTGTAACACTGGACACCGCGCTGCGAATTCTCGACATTCAGCCGGGCGACGAAGTCATCGTGACCCCACGCAGCTTCGTTGCATCTGCCAGCTGTGTGCTCTTGGCCGGCGGCATTCCGGTGTTCGCCGACATTGATCCGGACAGTCAGAACATCACGCCGGAGACGATTGCCCCCCTCATCACCTCGCGTACGGTCGGCATCCTGCCCGTGCATCTGGCGGGCTGGCCCTGCGACATGGATGGCATCCTGGCCCTTGCCCGCGCCCACAATATCTGGGTGATCGAAGATTGCGCCCAGGCACATGGCGCGATGATCGGTGAACGGCATGTGGGTACACTGGGTGATTTCGGATCCTATTCATTCTGTCAGGACAAGATAATCTCGACAGGGGGCGAAGGAGGGATGCTTCTCACCGACAATCCCGAGCTTTGGTCTCGTGCCTGGAGTTTCAAGGATCACGGCAAGGGCTATGCCACGGTGTTTGAAAAAGACCATCAGCCCGGCTTTCGATGGCTGCATGATTCAGGCCCGGGCACCAACCTTCGCATGGCGGGGCCTTCGGCCGCTATCGGACGCATACAATTGTCGCGGCTCGCGGAAACCCGCGCCCACCGGACGCGCAACGCCTTGACGCTTGCCGAGATCCTCAGCGGGTCGAGTGCGTTACGGGTTCCCGTTCCGCCTCAATCCCTCACCCATGCCTATTATCGCTTTTACGCCTTCGTACGCCCGGAGGCCATGGCCGACAGCTGGTCGCGCGACCGGATCCTTGCCGAAATTGCCGAAGCGGGTCTGCCCGCGTTTTCCGGAAGCTGTTCCGAGATCTACCGAGAGGCATTGTTTCGCGATCGCGGGCTGGGGCCCGACAAACCGCTTCCCGTTGCCAAGCAGCTGGGCGAGACAAGTCTCGCTTTCCTCGTGGATACCACGTGGGAACAGGAGCGGATCATCGAGCTGGCCGAAAAAGTCGCTTCGATCGCTGACCGATCGCTTGCGGTGTCGCGCAAATCACCCGCAAAGGCCCCCGCCTGAAGCAACCAGCCAGCGTCATGTCGAACAACCCAGATTGGCGATAAGGCCATCAATTCCTCGGGTTCACATGCGGTCCAACGTTGATTGGCGTTTGCCACGTTGTCAGGCGTTCTGAACCCTTCTGTTCCGGTAGATTTTCTGTCCGAAGAAGATTTGGTACGGCAGTCGCTCGAGTATCAGATAGGAAAAGTGCGAGAAGATTGATGTAAGAATAAATACTACCGCACCAAAAATTAGAAGGGACACAAAAATATTGTCGCCAAACAGGCCGAAAGATGAGAAAATTTGCCGTGTAGCGAAGTATATATACGGATGAACCAGGTAGAAACTGTAGCTTATTGTTCCGAAGAAGAACATGATCCTGTTGTTCAGTAATTTTCCGGTCAGGCTGTCTTTCGAAGCCGCAAAAAAGAAGTAGGTCGCGGTGGCCAGGACCAGGAGCGCCGGGGCGGGTATGATGGTCGGATAGGCCTCGTAGAACTCGTACGTCCGAAACTTGAAGTCCCACGTGGAAGCCAGATAGACCCAGACGAGAAACGAAATGGCCTCAAGTGTTTTCGTGTACTTCAGACCGCTGGTGATTTCGCTCCTGTACATCCAGTAGATGGCGGCCCCGGACAGAAAAAACAGCGCCTTCGGATAGTAGTAGGTAAACAGTACCGGTATCGCCAGGGATGCGATCTTCCAGACGATGTTCATTTTTCTTGTCAGGAAAAAATACGTCATGCAGGCCAACGTATAAAACATCACTTCATAGGTCAGGCTCCAGGCGTTCGGGGCAACCTGCTTTGTTGTTGTGAACAAATCCAGGAAGGTCAGGGAAAACAGGACTGACTCAAAGTTGTTCAGTTCCGGGTATCTGTTTGTCACGCCATTCAGGACGGCAAAAAACAAGGTCGACACGAGAAAGAGCGGATAGAGCCTCAGAAGGCGCCTGAGGGCAAACTCTGACGGAGAATACCTCATCACGCTCGGCAGGATGACAAACCCGCTGATTACGAAAAACAGCATGACGCCAGATGTGCCGAAGTTGTGAAACGGCACAATCCCTTCAACATATCCCGGCCTGTCATTGTAGATGTGTTCGGCTGTTCCACCGAGAATATGAGCGACCAGCACCATGATCGACGCAACGCCGCGCAGACCGTGTACGGAATAGTTGAATTGCGAACTTTGCGGCGAAGTGGAATTCATAGCGGACCATATTTAATTTTCGAAAACAAAGGTGATTAACGTCCATTGTCAGCCCTGGCTGGTCTGAAACGACGTGGCTGCTCGACATTCAAAAAGTACAATCAGAAGTCTTGTATCGAGCCTACTCGGCATATTTGGTCGCAGGTATCTCTTCGTTATCGACGACCGTGCGACTGCTAACGTTATTTTCAATTTCAAATTAGTATTTCAAAAATATTATCGAAAACAATAGCATTGTCAATTTCGATTTGCCTGATGGTAGATCTCATCAAAGGCGGTGCGGTCTCCTCTTCAAAATTGCTTGAGGAGGCGTCTCTTTCATTTTTGTTGACTTTAGAGCATGTTGCGCTGAATCGGTTTGTATAGGGCGCTCTTGAGCAAGCTGGTACATTGCCCGTTTCGTGATTGACAGCAATCATGGCCAAATGCGTTACAGCAGTCTTGGTACGTACATTGCGCCGCTAATTTCTGATCAATCACGGTGCTCTCTACTACACGGGATGTGTTGTCCTTCCACCTCTCGTGGTTCATCGCGTTGATCTGGACGACGATAGCGGATTCGAGCCGGTGGCAAAGCTTTGGGGGAAAAGGATGCAGGCGCGGTATTAGGTCCGCCGATCCCTTGCCACCTGCAAAGTGCAGGCGATTGCCTGAACCCCAGCATGCAACTTCTCCTTCTCTTGGGCGAAGAACACGCGAGTGGCTTCTCTCTTTTAATGGACAATGAAGAGCGTGACCTTGCAGGTCTCAACTTCAAGGGATCACCAGCCACCGTCTAAGGTGACAAGTCAGCGGAAGGTGTTTGCAATTTGAACAGTTTCGGCCGAATAGTCGCTTTTTAATACGTTCAGTTGTTTTTTAATACTAAGTCTATTATCCTTCGAAGACGCACGATAGTCCTCCCACTTTGTTTGGCGAAACAATCGCGGAGTGGGGAGGCAAAAAGAGTGACCTTCACAAGGAAAAAGATCCGCCTGAAGTAGATCCAAGGTCGAGGAAAACACCTGCGAGCAGTGCCAAGGTCGACGGTTTGTTGCCTGGCAGATTGCTTTTTGTCTACGGAAAGAATGCTTCTGCAAAGGCGATGGTAGAAATGTCCGGATTGATATTGCCGCTAACGAAACGGCCGCTGGATGCAGCCAGCATTTCGCTTGGAATGGACGAACACCGGGAGTGAAATGGAATGAAACTGTTCTTCAGCCGAAATCCCAATCCTCGATTGGCGGTCGCGGTGGCTCGCTATCTCGACGCAAATATCGAGTTCGAATTTGCCTCGCCCCTCGCCTCTGGTGAGGCTGAGCGATTTCTGCCGCTAAATCCCAATCTGTTGTTACCCATACTCTCAGACACGGGAAAAAGTCTTTGGGAGACCGATGCAATTGCCTGCCGGCTTTCGCGCCGCGGACGTTCGAATTTCTGGCGCACCGGCGACGACGAACCGGAGATGATCCGTTGGCTGAGCTGGAGCAAGGAGAACTTCGAGAAAGCTTGCGATATTGTTCATTTCGAACGGGGGACCAAACAGCGCTACCGGCTTGGTCCGATTGACCCGAAGAAAATCGAGGAAGGTCTACGCCTCTTCCGCAGGTCCGCGACAATTCTCGAAGTCGAACTTTCTCAACGCGATTGGCTCGTCGGAAATTCGGTTTCCTATGCCGACTTCCGAATGGCGGCGTATCTGCCCTTCAATGATGTCGCAGGACTGCCGATCGAAGACTATTCTTCCATCGCTCGTTGGTATCAGCAGCTCGAAGAGATCGCTGCCTGGCGTCACCCCTTCAACGGCCTGGATGCACCCCCATTGCCGTCTATCGATCTGGCAGTACATGCAGACGCCTGAAAATGAACCTCTTCCGCGATACCAACGAACGTGCCGCCGTTGCGCTTCTTGAAAGACAGGAGCAGCTCAGTTTCGCAATTCCGGGCTCGGCGTCTCGCGGGGAGCACCTGGAAACACCATTCGAAAGGAGACAACCGTGAAAATCGTTACCAGTCTAAGCTTCCGGGGCCAGTGTCGTGAGGCTTTTGAGTATTATGCAAAGGTACTCAACGGGAAGATTACAGCCGCCATGCCTTATGCCGATGCGCCTCCAGGCATGCCCATCACCGATGAGACGTACAAGACCTGGCTGATGCACTGCTGGCTGGAAGTTGGTGACCAGGCGCTGATGGGTGCCGACATGGACACCGGATGGGCGCCCGGCATCGACAAACCCAAAAACGGCTTCGATGTCACGCTGCATACCGAAGACAAGGCAGAAGCGGAACGTTGGTTCGATCGGCTTTCCGAAGGCGGCAAGACGGTGATGCCGTTCGCAGAAACCTTCTGGTCTCCAGGTTTCGGCTCTCTGGTCGACCGCTTCGGTATTCCGTGGATGATCAACGTCATTCCATCGGCTGATTGGCGCCCGCAGCAGGGTTGATCTGCAAGACGCTCTCACATGATGCACTTTCGAAGAATTTGCACGTAACGCCCTAGGGAGACCGATGCCAATTAAACGCCGAACTCGAGCAACCAAGACTTCTCAAGGCCGAATTTGATGGGTGACCGTCTCAGGTCCAGTAACTTTCAGGGGTCATCGATCCAACTTGAAAAGAGTGTGCTGGATTTCTATATCGGCGCGTTGAGGACGACCTCATATGTGGAAATAACAAAGCGGGACGACCCGCAACCATTGTTGAGGTTTCAATGCGGTCCCCGCTCGATCGTCTTCGCCAAGCACTAAGCTTCGAAATTATCGCACTCGTCCTGGCCATCCCGCTCGGAACGGTCGCCTTTGGCGTGCCAATGCATGATGTTGGCGTCGTCGGCGTTGTCAGCGCAACCATCGCGACGCTCTGGAACGTCGTCTATAATTTCGTTTTCGACGTCACCTACAAGCGCCTTACGGGCAAGACCCTGAAGACGCTCATTGTGCGCATCATCCATTCGATTTTCTTCGAGATTGGTCTGCTGATCGTTCTGATGCCATTCATTGCCTGGTATCTGGGTGTGTCCCTTTGGCAGGCTCTGGTAATGGATCTGTTTTTCGTAGCGTTCTACCTGGTCTACGCTTTTGCCTTTAACTGGGCTTACGACAAGCTCTTCCCGCTACCCGAGTGGAGAAATCGGCCCGTTTCCAAATAGAGGCAATCGAGGACAGGCGAGCCGGTGCGGGCCTGAGATAGTTTCAGTGCCATGGTGAAATTCTATTGGGTGCCAGAAACCGTCCGACCGCAACAGTGTGATCGAATTGGCGTCATAAACCGCCGAGAGACCAGCGCGTGGCATGATTTTTCTATTAATCATGTAAGTCTTACTGTTTATGACTGTTAAACACATTGTGGTCTTAGCTAATTGAAAAATCACATCTATTTGCCGTCAGTTCTCTTTGAAGGTGCAATAAGTGCAGCACTGTAGGGTCTTTGATTGGACGAATTTTACAGAAAATTGCTGAACTTTGACGTTTCTGACCGTTTGAAACTGAACAAATACGTTCTTGCGCGACATCTTGGATATTCCTGGACGTCCGTAACAGTTCCAAACCTGTGGCCGCACGGCAAGATAGAGAAAGTGAGGCACTTTCTGGGTCGCAATTACAAGCCGATCGCAATTGGCGACCGCAGTTGCTGACATATTCGCCTGTAGGCTCAACAATTACGGCGGCTTAACAGTCGCCTATGGAAGAGTGCAGGTTTCAAAAATAAGGTTGGAAGGTGCTGGCGCCTTGCCAAGTCCTCGGCGAGGCTGGAGAGTTAGCCCGCCTAGGCGTCGAGGCGGTCCCACTCAGTACGCCCTCGGCACTATTCGCTTATGCATGGAGGAGCTTGAGGAAACGCTCCAAATGTGAATGGAGCTATCCAAACTCAACATTTGCAAAGGAGCCAGTTCAGGCCCCTAATTCTCGTTGGCCGCACATTCTAACGTTCCATGGCGCCCTTGCCGGCAATGATCTTGTGGCGGAACTTCTCGATTCGAGCGACTCGTGTTGCGGACTGTTTGGCCTGGTTAAGATTGAACATGTAGCTTCTTTGCCGACCCGGCGTGAGCGCATAAAATGCATCGGCCAGCTCCCGGTCCGTTTGCAGGGCCTCAGCCAATTCATCCGGCATGTCAATTTCCGTTCGTACCTTTGGTGGCTTCGTGCCTTTTTCCGCATGCTCCATAAGTTGCCGAAGGTACGCGCGTATCACTGGTTCCATCTCTTCAACCAGGGCTACATCGGCAAAGCGGATTATGCTCGGTGTACGAGCGTTCGGTCCCTGTGGTTCAAGCACATTTTCCGTGTCATTTAGGAGACCGGCGTTCATGAAACTCAGACGAAAATCGCTGCGAAACGCCCCAAAAATCGCTATGTTTCGGCCAGCGTGCATATAGGTGGGATGCCCCCACTTGACGGTTTCTTCCAGTTCCATGTCAAGGCAGATACGGCGCAGTTGCCTTAGACCGTCAATCCAGGGACGGGTTGAACAGTCAGGCGTTTCAAAGCGTTCACAACGACCACAGCCCTTGGTAAAAAAATCCTCCGGATCCGTGATCATCGGCATCGGTCGCCAGCCCTCTTGCTTGCATTCTTCATTTTGGGTTTGCGGCCAGCGTTAGTCCATGACCTGTTGATATGGTCGGAAACTCTCCGCGGGAGCATATCAAAGGTTGTGGCCATGAAAAGACCATACCGCTTTTCATGGCAGGTTGCCACCGCTTGCCTGGTGTCAGGGAGCCGTAATTCCTCCGACATACCCCCGTGGAAACTCCACTGTGAGTGGGGCTTCATTTAGGCGGGTTCACAGCATGGTCGTCACATGGGACGATGTCTTGCTGGCTGCAGTCGGTTCGACAATATCAGGCTGGGTGTTCGGAGCTTTCCATTGATCTGAAGACGAGTTGTTGGCGACAAGCAAGTGATCAACCCCACGGACTTAGAGACCCTTGCAGATATCTCAAGCCATTCACCATTTTGTGCGTTGAAACAACTGCCGTCGCTCCATCCAATGATCTCCTGACAGGGAAGCCAAAAGTGGAGTCCGCATTTCTGGTCAATTGAACGGATTTCAGCGCGAGAGAGTCGACGGGCTACCAATTGCCGTCTCTCCGGTTTGTTTGCGTGGCAAGGAGGGTGTCGTGCGCTTTATCGCCTCAAGTTCATTGCTGCTTATGGTACTTGCCGTCTTTGCAATGGCACCGCGAGCATCGGCACAGAACAAGTCGCACTTGAACCTGGTGCTGGCCGTGGATGCGTCAGCCAGTATCAATGATCAGGAATTCGAGTTGCAGCGAACCGGTATTGCGATCGCGCTTCGGGATCCGGATGTGCAAGCAGCGATTGTTCAAGCGCCCGGCGGTATCAATTTAGCAATCGTGCAATGGGCAAGCATCAGGCACCAGGCGGTTGCGCTTGAGTGGACGCGTCTGCGCGAAAAGCAGGACATCGACACTCTGGCGACAAAAATCAGGAAAATGCCTCGCATTCTCTCCGGCGGCAACACGATGATCCACGCCGGTGTTGAATTTGCCGGGAAGATGCTCAAGGAGGCTCCCATACCTGCGGTGCGTCAGGTTATCGACGTCTCCGGCAATGGTCACGCCGATGATGTGCCGATGCTTGAAAAAGCACGTGACAGACTGATCGCCCAGGGTATCGTCATAAATGGTTTGGCTATTGAGGAAGACCCGATCGATGTTGCCCGACATTTTCGACATCATCTCATCGGCGGGACAGGAGCATTTGTCATAACCGCGCAGGATTTCCCTGATTTTTCCAGAGCGATGCGGCTCAAGTTTCTACGCGAGATCGGCTCGCCAGTCGCCGCAAACGGTTCTGCTACCGATAAAGGCTTGTACCTATCCAGGCTTAGCAGGCATGGCGCACCTGCGGACCAATGAAAGCTGGTCCTTTTTGTCCAGCGCGGTCAAAGGTGCTTGCGGGGCTCCCGTTCAATATGGTGATTGCTCTGGTGCCAGTATTGGTTCGTTCGTCCGCGGCGAGCAAGCACCGCAGGTCTGATGCCAGCCCAGGAAATGATGGACCGTTCATGGTGTAACCTGCCCGTCCCCAAAGCGTCCCCCCCGAAAACGGGCAGTCGGATTCTCCTGAACAGATCTCAAGACCGGACATTTGTAGAATGCTGAAAAAACGGCTGCGAAGCGGACAATCCAATGACCTGTCGGATTGTCCGCTTTTTGAAGGTCACAGGACCGCAAATTCCTCCAGAACATACCCATTCACATAGGTTTTTGTATTGATCCGGGACATGCTCAAGGCGGGAGTATTGCGGCCGAACAATCCGATGCCATTCCCTAAGATACAAGGCGCGCGCTTTAGGATAAGCCTGTCAATAAGTCCTTGTTCGAGCATCCATCCTGCGAAATCTCCTCCGCCGCACAGATAGAGAGGGCCGCCAGAGTCGTGCGCCAGTTCCAGAATTTCTTCACGCAGCGGGGTTGGGCGAACAGATATGTTCGCTTCCGCAGGCACTTGAAGCGTGTCAGAGAAGACAATGGTTTTCATGTGCGTATAGGGGTTCTGTCCTGCTTCAAGGCCGAACCTGTAGCCAAACTCATAGGTTTTTCGGCCCATGATAGCCGTTTTATAGCTGCGAAGCCGCCCGGCATAGTCTTCCACGACGGGGCCGTCCTGGGCGAATTTCGAGATATCTCCAGACCGGCCGCAAATAAAACCGTCAAGTGAGACAGCTACGTCATAAATGATGGGATGCATTTGATGCTCCTGTGCAAGAATTTCCAATGATGTCCACGGGCGTCGACAGGGTTGGAAATTACTTGATCACTGACAGGGCGCTCCTTTTGCAGGCTCCCTGCGTAACAGGGAAGTGTTTCTCGGTCAACTTTGTGGTGTGTCCAATGCGGAACATCCAGCACAACGCAGCATGAGACCTTACGGGCTCGGAGCTGACTTGCGGCGGCGCAGAGTGCCTAACCCTGTCTTGGTGCGTGCCTGGCAGGCACAAACGGCCCACAGCGGACCTTCGCCAGGTTCGGCCCCGCTGCGGCGTAGCTTCTCCAAACCGGCCTTTCGTAACATCGCGCAGCAAGATCGGAGCGCTGGAGGTCAACAGTGCGGACACAATGGCGATCCGCATGATGTGTAAAGCACGCTTTACAATCACGGTCTCGCCACCTATAAGTAAAGCGTGCTTTACACGAATGCGGAGACAAAAATGCGTGGGTTGCTTCTTCTCTTGGTCGGATTGGCCACCTACGCTGCAATGCTGATCGTTTCTCAGTGGGTTATTGCGGGCGGTATCGAGAGCAAACCGGCCGGCATTCTGATTGCACTTAGCCCGATGTTGCCAGCCGCGTTCATTTGCGGAGTGATTATACGCAGCATCCGGCGCCTGGACGAAATGCAACGCAAGCTCCAATTCGAGGCTCTTGCGCTGTCATTTGCAGGAACTGCTTTGATTACGTTCGGCTATGGCTTCCTTGAAGGTGCAGGGTTTCCGAAGCTCTCCATGTTTGCAGTGTGGCCTTTGATGGCTGCAATATGGTTTGTCGGCGTCATGATCGGACGGTTGCGCTTCAAATGAACAACCGTATTCAGGAGTTTCGCCAGCAGAGGGAGTGGTCACAAGCCGACCTCGCCACCCGTCTTAAAGTCTCGCGACAGACAGTGAATGCCCTCGAACGCGGGCGCTATGATCCCAGCCTTCCGCTCGCATTCAGCATCGCACGGCTCTTCGGCCTGACAATCGAAGAGGTCTTTCAGCCGGACGAAGAGTGAAAAACGAAGGTCGGATATGGGTTACCGGCCAACCTTTGTTGCGGTTGAGCTGAATGACGGTAAAGCGGCCCCAATTCGGTCATTCAGATATTCTCGAACGCTCCCCAAGAGCAGACGTTGCGAATAGATTTGCCTTCCTGTCTTGGTCGTCAGCGCTTGAACGTGCCGTCTCGAAGATCTGCAAAATAGCTGTCATTTCCGATCTGGCCGCCCTTTAGCGCAATTTCGAGTTCTGATCCTCCGCGGGTATGCGCGGTGCACACTGGCGAACCGGGTGTGGTCGGGATCGCTTGCCGGAGTGTCAGGGCGAAAATGTCCAGCTCCGCCAGAGCGTGGCTTGATGTGTCACCACCGGCAACGGCAACACGCTCGAGACCATGCCGGTCCTTGAGGGTAGCCAGCAGGCAACCGAGGGTTTTGCCGACCTGATCGAGGTTCAAGGACCCTGTTACCTCTTCGGTGGTTTTACCTTTTGCAGTGTACAGGATCGGACTTTGGCCGGTTTCGAGTGCCTCGGAAGCGATCTGCAGCACGCGTTCGAATTCCTGCTTGATGCCGTTGCCGGTTGCCAGTGCATTGAAATCGACTTCGATGCCCCTGAAGCCCAAATGTTCCGCGGCTTCGATTTGGCGCGCGGTTGTTGGTGAACAGCTACCAGAGACAACTGCGATACGGGACTTGGACGTCAGAGGCGGAGATGGTTTCGGCGGCTGCAGCAGGCCAAGTTCGCGCCATTTGTGCAAGAGGGCGTATTCAACGCCGGACGAGCCGGCAATGAATGGACCCAGATCTTGCCTGCTTTCTTCGAGATAACTTCCCGCGGCCACCTGGGACAGGCTGTCGTAAACATCTATCAGGAGATTGGGGTTGCCCGCCTGGCCGATATTCGGGACATGGCCGGGCTTGGCGGCGATGGAACCGTCCAGCGGGGTCAGGCATTCAAAGGGCAGGTTCGTCTGTCCTGACAGGTGTTTTACCAGGTCAGCTTCGTGCATCGGCGTTGCCGGGTGCCTGCTCATCACGGGATGCCTGTCTATTCTGTAAACTTCATCCCGATAAGCCGCGAACAAATTGCCGAAATAGGTGTAGCGCCGAAGCTGGGGAGCCCCGACTACAACAGCTGTCCGTTTCTGGCTGAACGTTTCCAAACCGATTTCCAGGGCACGGCCAATGGAGCCCTTTTCCGGCGAACTGTCGAAGGTCGAGCAGGTCTTGTAGTGGCAGAAACGCGCATCGAGCGTCCACAGCCAGGAGAAAATCGCCGGTAGGTGCTCCGACATCCACTCGGGTGTCTGGCTACGGCTGATACCTGCCAGGCCGACCGCACGGCAATGCTTGAACTTTTCGAGCTGTTTTTCGCCGGGGATAGACGTGAACAGGACGGTTTCGACGCCTCCGGTTGTCAGGGCTTCCATCACGTCCGTCGATCCCGTGAAATCGTCACCGTAATAGGAAATGAAAAGATCGCCTGTCATTTCCTTGCTCCGGTGCCGTCTTTTTTGCCGAACAGGTCCAGGGCCTCGGAAAGTTCCTTGTGATCTTTTGCAAAAACATGTGCCGGAATTCCGCCAACGGCGGCCTCTGCAGCCTGTTTCAGGCTGGCGACACCGCCGGCAACACCGCCGGGGTGTCCCATGATCCCGCCCCCGGCACAATAAATAAAGTCGGTGTGCCCTACGGACCGGCAGGTCTCTTCCATTTGAACCGCTGTCTGACCCGACGAGAATACCGGCATCGCCTGATATCCGCGTTCTCCTGACAGGGGATCATCGAGAGAGCGGGCGTTTTCGACAACCGTGGTGTCGGCCTCCGTGAACTTGTTCGCGATTCCGTTGACATGCAGATGATCCGCTCCGGCAAGCCTCCAGAACTTTTGCCAGACACGAAACGAGATGCCGATATCCGGCGATCTGGAATAAATGCCCCAACCGTTTCTGTGGCAATGAAGTGGAAGATCAACGTGCCGCCGGATGGCGGTGAGTCCCGTGAGACCAAGTGAAAACAGGCTGACCATCGCACAGGTGCCGCCGGCCTGTTGCAGGAGGTCGGCATTACGGCGCATCACGTCCAGCTCGTCGGTGATGTTGAAGGCGTACATCACCTTCCTGCCGGTGCGGTCCGCATGCGAATTGATGACTTTCATGACTTCGTTCAGGCGATCCTCGAACGGGCAGTGAGGTCCGTTCGCCTGCAATTCATCATCCTTGATGAAATCGATTCCACCGTCGGCGAGTTTTGCGACAAGAGACGCCGTTTCGGCAGGTGAGAGACCGACGCTTGGTTTGATGATCGTGCCGATCATCGGCCGGTCCCTGACACCGGCAAGCGCCAGAGTTCCCTGCCGGCCGTAGGCCGGACCCGGATACGCCATGGCGAATTCTTCAGGAAACGAAATGTCCGTCAGGCGAAGCGCGGACACGTCTGCCAGTTCGAAAAGGTTGCCGGCAACGGTTGCCAGGACGTTGGGAAGGGATGTGCCCATGTTCTCGAGCGGCCAGGAAAGAACGACCTCGCCGCGCGTGTAGGTCTCCGCACTGATCCGGCACGGCAGCGAGGGAACCCTGCTGCTCGATGTTGCCGTGATCCGCTCGACCCTTGCCCCGGAGAGCTCTTTTAACCGGTTTGTTTCACCCGGCAGCTTCAGGAATGTTCCCGAGGATTGTTCACCTGCGATTACCTCGGCGGCCCGCTCCAGAGTTGTCGGTGTTTCAAGATCATATGTTGCAAAGAGCCTCCCCATTCCCGTCCTCTGTCCTGTTCCAGGTTGCGCATTGCTTATATGACTATCAACTTATCATACCAGTTGACAACATGATTTGTATGTGAATTTATTTGCGCAACAAATTTGGAGGACACATGAAAATCGCTCTCATCGGTGCGGGGGGAAAAATGGGAGTGCGGCTCTCCCAGAACCTGAAAGGCTCCCGTTTCAACGTTGCCCATGTGGAAGTCAGCGATGCAGGCAGAGACCGGCTGAAGGCGGAAGTCGGCGTCGACTGTGTCGACGTCGACGCCGCGCTTGAAGACGCACGTGCGGTTATTCTTGCTGTGCCGGACACTGCGATCCGGGCGGTGGCGAAAGGCATCATCGACAAGCTTGCGCCAGGAACGATGCTGATCGCACTGGACGCAGCTGCCCCTTTTGCGGGGCACTTTCCTGAGCGCAAGGACGTGACCTATTTCGTCACCCATCCCTGCCATCCGCCGATATTCAACGATGAAACGCAATTGCCTGCGAAACGCGACTATTTCGGCGGTATTGCTGCCAAACAGGCGATCGTGAACGCCCTCATGCAGGGTCCGGAAGAGGACTATGCAATCGGGGAGGAGATCGCGAAAACCATTTTCCAGCCGATCCTGCGTTCGCACCGGGTCTCGGTGGAACAAATGGCGCTCCTGGAGCCGGGCCTGTCCGAAACCGTCTGCGCGACCCTTCTCGTTGTGATGAAGGAAGCAATGGATGAAGTCATTCGGCGAGGGGTCGACCCCGTGGCGGCCCGAGACTTTCTTCTGGGACACATGAACATTCTTGGAGCAGTCGTCATGGAAGAAGTCGACGGCGTCTTCTCCGATGCCTGCAACAAGGCCATCACCAATGGCAAGAAACGTCTCATGCGAGACGACTGGATCGGCGTGTTCAAGCCGGACGAAATCAGGCAAAGCATCCGGCAGATCACCTGATTGAGCGGTTCGCCATCTCGTATGGCGAACGTTCAGATTGGTGCCGTCGGGGTCTTGGAGGGACCCCGCGGGACCTGGCACGAGATTGAACCTATTGTTGGGAGGACAACATGAAATTCACGAGACGAATCCTGCTTGCCAGCGCTGCTGTTGCAGCTACCCTGCTTGCACCCGCTTATGCTTCCGCAGCCGACCTCATTGCAATCATCACACCGTCGCATGACAATCCGTTTTTCAAGGCGGAAGCCGAAGGCGCGCAGAAACGTGCCGAAGACCTCGGCTATGACACACTCGTTCTGGTCCACGATGACGATCCGAACAAGCAGAACCAGCTCTTCGATACGGCAATCGCCCGTGGTGCGAAGGCGATCATCCTGGACAATGCCGGTGCGGATGCGACTGTCGCTCCAGTCCGCCGCGCGAAAGAAGCCGGCATTCCGTCGTTCCTGATCGATCGCGAAATCAAGGAAACAGGCATTGCCGTTTCCCAGATCGTCTCCAACAATTACCAGGGAGCACAGCTCGGCGCGGAGGAGTTCGTCAAGCTGATGGGTGAAGAAGGCAAATATGCCGAGCTGCTGGGCCGCGAAGCCGACACCAATGCCGGAATTCGCTCTGCAGGTTATCATGATGTGATTGACCAGTACCCCGATCTGGAGATGGTTGCCCAGCAATCAGCCAACTGGAGCCAGACCGAAGCCTACGAAAAGATGGAAACCATCCTTCAGGCCAACCCCGAGATCAAGGGTGTCATTTCAGGAAATGACACCATGGCCATGGGAGCCTGGGCGGCTCTCAAGGCAGCCGGGCGGACGGATGTGATCGTTGTCGGTTTTGATGGCAGCAACGACGTACGCGACTCCATTCTGGAAGGCGGCATCAAGGCAACCGTGCTGCAACCAGCCTACCGGCAGGCCCAGATCGCAGTAGAGCAGGCAGACCAGTACCTGAAGACGGGATCGACCGGTCAGGACGAAAAGCAATTGATGGATTGCGTCCTGATCAATGGTTCGAATGCAGGTAGCCTTGAGACTTTCGCGCTGAACTAGGCCCTGTGTCACACTGCGGCGGATGCCCCGCCGCGGTGTGATCTTTCCCACGAAAACCTGAAAAAGTCCTGCCGGATACCGCCGGAAGGGTTCTGTTCAAGGAGGTTGCACAGTGGATCGCGGCGCAGTTCCTTCCCTGTTGTTAGTTTTTGCAGTTGCCGCCGGCCTGGGCGGCTGCAAACTCGAAAAGCACGTTGCCACGAATGACGGTGACGGTCAGGCCCAGCAAGTCGTTTCAAGCGATCAGGGCGGCGACATGGATGCCCTTGTCGCCGACATCTGGGCCAAACAGGTTTTGCCACATCTTCAGCAAACGGCGACCGACATGGTCGTTCTCGGCGATGCGATCGCAGGAGATGTTGACGTCGCCGGCGAAGCACATGGTTATCGTCCGTCCAGCGAGGGAAGTCCCTGGAATTTCGCAGCCCGGGTACAGGGCACAATCTTGGCAGCCAAGACGGACACGCGTGCCGCCACTGCGGAAGTGGACGTCACCGCTGATGGCAAGGCAGACGTTATCCTGCAGCTCGGTCCGGTGATCCGCGGAACAGCACTCCGGGACATCCTTCCCTTTGTAGATTTCTCCTCATTTACCGATCAGATAGAGTTTGCCCAGCTCTCCCGTTCCCTGAATACACGCGCTTACGAAAGCGCTCTGAAAGATTTGCCCCGCGACGATCTCGTGGGCAAGACGGTTGACGTGCTTGGTGCCTTTACGGTGCGCGGTGATGGTCCGCCGTACCTGATCACACCCGTTGAGACAAAAATTGGTGGGTCATGACAGAAGCAAAGCACCAGATCGGCTTGTCCGTGCGCGCCGCCAACAAGGTCTATCCAGGTACACACGCGCTGAAGGACGTGGACTTCGATGTCCGGCTTGGCGCAGTGAATGTGCTCGTTGGCGAAAACGGCGCTGGCAAATCCACCTTGATGAAAGTGATCGCCGGCGTCGAGCAGCTGACCTCGGGTGATATTCTGATGGGAGAGAAAAAGGTCTCTTTCCCCGATACGCGCACGGCCGCGGCACACGGGATCGGCATTGTCTTCCAGGAACTCAACCTGTTTCCCAACATGTCGGTTGCCGACAATATCTTTATCGCACGGGAAAAGACCCGCGCCGGGGTGGATATCGCCGCCAGCGACCAGAGGTCGGAAGCCGCAGCGTTGATGCAGCGTCTCGAGCACGACATTTCGCCGGACGCGATGGTGTCCGACCTTCGCATCGGGGAGCAGCAGATTGTCGAGATCGCCAAGGCACTGGCCCAGGATGCCCGGATCCTGATCATGGACGAGCCGACATCCGCCCTCAGTGCGGCAGAAGTCGAAATCCTCTTCCGGGTCATCGCGGACCTCAAGAAACGCGGTGTCGGCATCGTCTACATTTCGCACCGCCTGGAGGAACTGATCCGGATAGGCGACTACATCACGGTGCTGAGGGACGGTGCACGAACCGGTGCCAGGAGCATGGACGGCGTCGATGTGCCCTGGATCGTGCAGAACATGATCGGTGCAGCCTCAAAGGACTTCGCCAAGACGGTCGATCATGACTTCGGCGACGAAGTGTTTCGCTGCGAGAACATCAGCCTGATGGGCCGGACGGGAAAGTTCGTTGTCGATGACGTGTCAATGTCCCTGCGAGCTGGCGAGATTGTCGGCATCTACGGCCTCATGGGCGCGGGGCGCTCCGAATTGTTCGAGTGCATCATGGCTCAGCATCCCCATTGCACGGGGGACTTCTACGTCGAGGGACGCCATCTGAACGAACCGGACGTTGCTGGGCGTATCGGACGCGGGCTGGCGCTAATCCCCGAAGACAGGAAGTCGGAAGGTCTGATCCAGATCCTGCCGATCCGGGAGAACATGTCTTTGTCGAGCCTCGGCAGGTTCGTGAAGGGCATTCACCTCAGCCTGAAAGCAGAGCGGGAGACGGTGAAGCGGTTCGTGAAGGACCTCGCCATCAAGATTGCCAGCATGGAAAACCCCGTCAGCTCTCTTTCGGGAGGCAACCAGCAGAAAGTCGTGATCGGCAAGGCGCTGATGACCTCGCCAAAGGTCCTGCTCATGGACGAGCCGAGCCGCGGCATCGACATTGGCGCAAAGGCCGAGGTCTTTCGCACCATGCGGCGGCTTGCGGCTGAAGGACTGGGAATTCTGTTCGTCACCTCGGATCTTGAGGAGGTCATGTCCCTGTCCGACCGGATCATCGTGATGTCGAACGGCAGCATTACGGGCGAGTTCGAGGGCGCCGACGTGCGGGAAGAACAGATAATCGCGGCGTCTGCGATCGGGCACGCTCCTGCCTCCGAAGCAGGTCATTTCATTGGGAGTAGTAACGGATGACATCAGTCACCACCATGCAGCCTTCAGGCACCTCCGGCGGACAACCGATGATCCTGCTGCTCTTGAAGCTCAGGACATTCATCGCCCTGATTGCGGTGTTTGCGTTCTTCTCGTTTGCGGCTCCGAATTTCCTCAGCACCGCGAATTTCGTCATCATGTCCAAGCACGTGGCGCTGAACGCGTTTCTGGCGATCGGCATGACCTTCGTCATCATAACCGGCGGGATCGATCTCTCGGTCGGGTCGATTGTCGGCCTTTGCGGAATGGTGGCCGGCTATCTCATTCTCAACGGTGTCGATCTGGGGATTGGGTACTCGCTCTATTTCAATATCTTCGAGATCATTCTCATCACGCTCGCCGTCGGTGTTTTCGTGGGAGCGATAAATGGGGTTCTGATAACGCGTCTCAATGTGGCACCTTTCATCGCGACACTCGGAACGCTTTACGTGGCACGCGGGCTGGCGCTGCTTTCCTCTGACGGGGCGACGTTTCCAAACCTCGTCGGCAAGGAGGCCTATGGATCTACGGGTTTCGACATCCTCGGCACTGGTAGCTTTCTCGGTATCCCGGTGTCCATCTGGCTCTTGATAGCTGTCGGATTGATCGCCGCGTATATAGCAGGCCGAACGCCACTGGGACGGCACATCTATGCGGTTGGCGGCAACGAGAAGGCAGCCGCCCTCTCGGGTGTGAAGGTCAATCGCGTCAAGATGTTCGTCTACATGTTCTCGGGCTTTTGCGCGGCCATTGTCGGCCTTGTCATCTCTTCACAGCTGGTGGCTTCGCATCCGGCAACTGGAGAGACCTTCGAACTCAATGCGATTGCGGCGGCGGTCCTCGGCGGCACATCCATGTCGGGGGGACGCGGACGGATCGGTGGAACGATTGTCGGTGCATTCGTGATAGGCGTTCTGTCCGACGGACTCGTGATGATGGGGGTCAGTTCCTTCTGGCAGACCGTTATCAAGGGCCTGGTGATTATCGCTGCCGTAGTTGTCGACCAGGCGCAGCAAAAGCTGCAGGCCCGTGTGGCACTACAGCAGCAGGCCGCGGCAGCTTGAGGAGAATTTCATGAAGAAAGGCGCATTGATCGGCTGTGGTTTTTTCGCCCAAAATCACATGCATGCATGGGCCGATGTCAATGGAGCAGCCATCATCGCGCTGTGTGATCGCGACGACAAACGCCTGAAGGAAACGACCGAACGCTTTGGCATTGAAAGGACCTATTCCGACGCGGTCGAGCTCATGAAGTTGGAAGATCTCGACTTTGTCGACATCGCGACGACAGTTCAGACCCACCGGCCGCTGGTGGAACTCGCGGCGAGGTCGAAAGTGCACATCATCTGCCAGAAGCCTTTTGCGGACACACTGGAAGACGCCACTGCAATGGTAGATGCTACTGCAGCGGCCGGCGTGACCCTGATGGTGCATGAGAACTTCCGCTGGCAGTCGGCAATCCGTGCGGCGAAAGCCGAAATCGAAAAGGGCAGTATCGGAACGCCGTTCTGGGGGCGGGTCAGTTTCCGCTCGGCCTATGATGTCTATTCCAGCCAGCCGTATCTTGCGACGGATGACCGTTTCATCATCCAGGACCTCGGGATTCATATCCTGGACATCGCCCGTTTCCTGTTCGGTGACGCGCGTACCATCTCGGCAAGCACCAAGCGGGTCAATCCGGCAATAAAGGCGGAAGACGTTGCCACTATGATGCTGGTTCACGAAAGCGGCGTCACCAGTGTTGTCGACTGCAGCTACGCATCACGGCTGTCCCGGGAAAGCTTTCCGGAAAGCCTTCTTGAAGTGGATGGCAGTGAAGGAACGCTGAGGCTGATGCCTGATTACAGGCTGGTGCTGCACAATGCCTCCGGCACCAGGGAACTGGACGTTTCGCCCCCATTGCTTTCCTGGGCGGAGCGCCCCTGGCACAACATTCAGGAAAGTGTCTACAACATTCAACGGCACTTCATCGATTGCCTGAATGCTGCCAGCACGCCAGAGACATCCGGAACGGACAACCTGAAGACGCTGGAACTGGTCGAGGCTGCGTATCTTTCCGCCGCCGGAAACAGCCGAACAATCATACTGGGCAGCGCCTGAGATGAGTACCGTGAGCCGCATGCGCCTATACGGAACGGAAAGTGCGCCGGAGTCTTTCCGGATATTGCGCGCAGGACCGTTGGAAGTACGGCTGGAAAACGGAAACCTGCGCTACGTCCGTTTCGAGGGCCACGAAGTGCTGCGCGCTATTTCCTACGTGGTGCGTGACAAGGACTGGGGCACGCTTTCCGGAGCCATCTCTGATCTCGTTATCCTGGAAGAGCCCGGGAATTTCGAGATTTCCTATGTTTCCCGCTACAAAAACCAGGGGGCGGGTCTCAGCGTCACGGCACGCATCACCGGCACGGAAACCGGTTCCTTGAGATTTGACTCCTCGGCTGTTGCCGACAGCGCCTTCGAAACCAACCGCTGTGGTTTCACGGTGCTGCATCCGATCAATGGAGTAGCCGGTGAACCTGTCGAAGTGGAGCATTGTGATGGTTCGGTCGTCCAAACCAGGTTTCCAGACCTCATAGATCCCTGGCAACCGTTCAAGTCGATCCGGTCGCTGACCCACGCACCTGCGCCGCACTTGAAGGCCCGATGCCAGATGGACGGCGACACGTTCGAAATGGAGGACCAGCGCAACTGGTCAGACGCTTCCTACAAGACCTATGTGAGACCCCTGGCGCTTCCGTGGCCATATGTCATTGAAGCGGGCAAGGAGGTCGAACAGTCGATTACCCTTCAGATTGAAAATCTTGCAAACGAGACTGCCCCATCGACCAGATCACCGCTAAGCACCTCCACCAGGGGTGTCGAACTTAAAGCGGGAAAGAAAACAAAAAGCCGGTTTCCGCGCATCGGTTTGTTGATCAGCCCGGAAGACCTGAAGTCCGCCATCAGTCACATTGACCTCCTGAGGAAAGTGAACCCTCCAGCGATCCTGTGTCACCTTGATCCAACTGCTTTGCATGGGCAGGAGGCGCTCGAGGGTTTCAGGGAGCTGCAAGTTCGTTTCCCGGCGTCCTATGAACTTGAATATGTGGTTTCCTGCAAGGGAGACCTCTTGGCCGAGTTTCAAAACCTTGCCGACATGATTGATCGAAGCGGGCTCGAGTTGGCTTCCATTGCGGTCTGTCCTTCCGTTGATCGACAATCGACACCGCCTGGAAGCGAATGGCCGCAATGCCCTCCCCTGGCGGACATCTATACGGCCGCAAGGCACTGCTTCCCCGGCATGAGGCTCGGGGGCGGCATGTTCAGCTATTTCACCGAGTTGAACCGCAAGCGACCTCCGGTGTCGTTGCTTGATTTCGTGACCCACGCGACCAATCCGATTGTCCATGCTGCTGATGACGAGAGTGTTCTCGAAACACTTGAGACCCTGCCGCACATCACGCGTACTGCCCGTGCAATCATCGGCAAGGACAAGGAATACAGACTGGGACCGACAACCATCGGCATGCGTCAGAATCCCTACGGTTCGCAGACATTCGCCAATCCCGGGAACGAGCGCATCTGCATGACCCACGAGGATCCGCGTCAGCGCGGCCTTTTCGCCGCTGCCTGGGCCATGGGGTATGCGTCCGCAATTGCCAACGCTGATATCCACCAATGGATCCCGGCCAGTTTCACAGGCCCGAGAGGAATCGTGGACACAGAAAGCGGATCTCTTCTGCCTGTCGGTGAAGTTGTCTCGCTCCTTGCTGGGCTAAGCGAAGGGGCTGTCATCGATTGCAACGATGAAACACCAGCCAACGTAGCTGCTCTTTGTGTGGAGAAGGAAGGTGAGGTCTTGCGGTTTGCTGCAAATCTGACAAATCGGGAACTGGAAATCGGCTTTGGGGAACGCAGGACGTTTGGCCCATTTGAAGTTATCCGGCTATAAGTCTTCCCAAGGGTGTTGAAGCGGCTGGCGAATTTGACGCCGTGCTTGTCGCGACGTTCAGACACCCCAACAATGAAGAGATCAGATTGGCGGGTCATGGAAAACTGGAACGGCTTGGGGGCCGGTGACGACAAGATTGTCCGGCGAAAACTCTCCGATCAGGTTTTCGATCGATTGCGTGAAATGATTGTACGGGGCGAGCTTGGACCCGGTGACCCCATGCCGTCTGAGCGTGAACTGATGCAACGTTTCGGCGTCGGCCGGCCCGCGGTGCGCGAGGCCATGCAGACGATGCACACCCAGGGTCTCATTTCGATCTCGCAGGGTGAGCGCTCCAGGGTCAGTGAGCTTTCGGCCGATCTTGCGTTTCGGCAGATGGATATGGTGGCTCGCATGCTGCTGTCTGCGTCTTCGGACAATCTGGAGCACCTGAAGCAGGCGCGTAGGCTGTTTGAAGTCGGCATGGTCAGGATCGCGACGGAAATGGCAACGCCCGAAGACATTTCCGAGCTCAAGCACCTCATCAGCCATCAAGAGGACATGCTCGACAGTCCGTCCGACTTCATCAAGGCCGACATCGCGTTTCATAGCAAGATTGCCTCGATCTCGGGCAATCCGATTTTTGCAGCAGTAAGTGACGCCATGCTCAACTGGCTGTTCAACTATCATACGGACCTGTTGATCTGGTCGGGACGGGAGAACGTCACGCTTGCCGAGCATTCGAAAATCGTCGAGTGCATCGAAGGCGGCGTCGCTGAAGAGGCCGAAAGCGCAATGCGCTCGCACCTGAACAGATCCCAGGACCTTTACCGGCATCACATTTGACACCGCACTAACGGTTTCGTTGCGCGCGCGGTTGGTGCCATCGGTGCCTGCCAGCCGGCAAAGCGTCCCCATTTCAGTCTTTCGGCGGCTCTCGTCAGGATCCGGAAACCGGACGTAATCATTAACGGGCAATGCCCGCAGCTGGTCAACAAGTCGAATTTGCGCCGTCCTTGCGGATGACATCGAGCATCGCGTCAAGGATCGGACGTATTTCTGCCAACTCAGTCTCCGCCGATCAGTCCCGTTCCAGCGAAGAGCATGATCCAGACCTTCATCCGCATGATCAACGCCTTTTCCAGCGCCCAGGCCTGGATGATGCCACCCATGAAGGTGCCCTGGAGAGAGCCGGAAATATGGGTGGTATAGGCCTGGACCAGGCATCGGGCACCATCAACCAGCAAAGCGTTCTGTTCGGGATATTCGAGCCGAACATGTACGACCAGATCACCGGGGCCGCGACGGTCTGACGGCTGCATCAGGACGCCGGTAGGACCGAGCTGGCCGGTCGCGATAACGTCCTGGATGCGGACGATGCGCGCTGCCAGCACCGTGTTCGCCATGCCGCTGTTGATGTTGTTCTCACAGGCGACCTCCGCAGGCATGCCGACATGCAGAACCGCGCTGTTTGTCTGGCTGAAACCAGCGACGATTTCGATGGGATCGGACTCGTCGCGATCCGGCACGATGACCATCGCCGGATTAACCGAGAACTGCGCGGCGCGAGCGCCGACATTCAGCGTTAGTTGCTCGATCTTGCCGGAAACCGACGAATACACCTTGGTCTTGGCAAGATTGACCTTGGCCTGTTCAAGGGCGGCTTCCGCGGACTTCAGTTCTGCAGGCAGGACCTGATCAAGCTGCACTTGCAGCGCTTCCATCTTGGAGTTGGCGGCGTTCACATTGGCGGCCGCCTGCTCCTGCGCAGCCTTTGCATTTTCATACCTGTTCAGCGTATAGGCGGGCGAGTTCTTGTCCTTGAGGTCCTGCTGCTCCGACAGGGTCAGATTGGCCGTGTCGAGAACCGCTTTCGTCCGGGCGAGGTCGGCCGCGGCTGCCTTGATCTGTGCCTTGATGACATCGATCTGGCTGTTGACCTCGCCGACCGCGGTCTGGGCGGTCGCGACCGCCGCCTTTTCGCTGCTGTCGTCGACCGTGAAAAGCAGATCGCCGACCTTGACGGTTTGACCGGCCTTGACCGGCACCTCGGTGACCGTGCCACCGCGTTCGGTGACGATCGGCACGACACGGTAGGGGATCAGCGCATTTGGAGTGTCCGGATGATAATACTCGACCGTGAAGATCAGTGCGACGAACAATACAATCCAGACGAACAGCGCGCGGTGGACGTTGTAGAGCGTCACGGGGCGGCCCCGCCAGCGCAGATAGGCCATGCGCAGCAACAGCGGAAAGCAGGTGATGAGGAGCTCGATCATGCGTTGGCTCCTTTTCCTTCGACCGGTGCCTGCAGATCCGCTACTGACTGCTCTGCTATCGGTTGTTCTTTGGCAGGGGGCGTTCCATTGGCAGGCGACGCGTTCTCGACGGCTGCTGTTTCCTCTTCCTGCAACGTCTCGTCCGCGACCGGTTCCGGCTTCATCCAGAGAACGACGTCATAGGCGAAGGCGGCGAAAATCAGGGTCAACGGCAACAGAAGGCTCACGTCCCGCAAGGGCGGCACCAGGTCATAGGCAAGGCCGATCACCAGCATGGTCGGGATCGTGGTGCGGATCGGCGTCCTCGATCCCTTGTGCTCTGCGTAGCGGTCGAAAACGGCATAGAGGTAGATCACCAGGAAAAGGAGCAGCAGCAGTGTAATCAACCCGGCTGTGGCAAAGCCGTCGCTGGCGCCGGGCGCGACCCAGGAATCCGGCGGTGGGTCCAGCGTCTGCGCCGTGGTTGCCGTCGTGCTCATGAATGTTCCCCCACCCAATGTGCTGTGACCCAACGTCACCAGGAACATAATGTCTGCAGGAATTACCGATTGAAACAGGAAATTGCGTTTCTGGCCGAGGACACGTTAGGTCGGTCTGATCCGCAGTCGGAATGACACGCACCTTCCGAGGCCGAAGCGACGTGTTTCAGGCAATGTCTTTCCGGAATGACGAGATGGTTGGAGTAGACGTCCCGAGCGAGCAGTCTCAGATAGCTGTTCGTCCTGGTCGCTGCCGTCCGAAAAGGTTCCGGCGGGCCTAGAGGCAAATTTGCAATTTGCCGGGCCTTTGCAGGCCCGGCGAGCTTTCCGTTACCGGCGCTGCCGGCATGCATTGCGCACTCAATTCCCAGGTGCTTCTTCGTAGCGATCGTGTCGGCGCACCCAGTCCATGCCCCTCGCCTCATTGCGCCCCTTGGGCGTCAGGTCGAGCATGGCATAAGTGCCCATCATCACTTCGACACCGCGTCCGTAGGTCGAATATGTGCGAAAAACTTCGCCGGCCTCGTTCTTGATGAAGGCGCTGACGCCGGGCCATTCCTCGCCCGTCATGTTCCAGCCGCCGAAATTGTAGTCGATGTGCCCGCTGGCGACCTCCTCGGGGGTGAAACTGACCCGAAAATCGTAGTTGAAGTCGCTGCCGAAGGACGAGACCCATCCGAACGTCCAGCCCATGCGCTTGCGGTAGCGCTCGATATCGGCAAGCGGTGCGCGGGAGACCGCAATCATGGTCACGTCATGGTTGGCAAGATGCAGGTTCATGCCGTCGGTGTGGTCGGCCATGAAAGAACAGCTCGGACAGCCTTCCTTCCATCCCGGCGCCAACATGAAATGCTGCACCACGAGCTGGGACCGCCCTTCGAAGAGACCGGCAAGAGAGCGCGGGCCGTCAAGTGTATCGAAGACATAGTCCTTCTCGATGCGTTCCCACGGCAAGGCGAGACGCTCACTGGCGACACTGTCACGCAGGTGCGTGAGTTCCTTTTCCTTTTGCAGCAAGGCCCGCCGCGCGGCGAGCCAGTCTTCATGTGAAACAACAGCGTGTTGCATGATCATTCTCCTTCAGTTTGGGTGGTGGGGATATCGAAGCGCCGCGAGCGGGCGGACATCAGCCTGAGCCAGGGCGGCAGGTGGAACAGGCCCATCAGGACGTACATCAGGGTCATGTCATTCACAGGCAGGAAGCCTGGAACGGATGAACAGATCTCCCACCCCTGCACTCCGGTTGCGGAAATCCACGCCATTGAGCCAAAGGTTGGCGCGGCGGCCAGCCGAAGGCATGCTGCTGTGTCGCGGCAGTGCCCAGAGGGTCCTTGTGTCTTCCCTGTACCTGCAAACATCGTCATTATCGGTCCTCCGTATGATCCGGCGTTTGCGACCATCGCCCGGTGAGCAAAGACATAGATGCGGAGACGGGGCGGGTGAGAGTTACAAGTTTGACGGGATTTCCATGGACATGCTGATCGCCGCGGCGGCGCGCGCCCTTTCGTCCGGAGATCCCCTGGCGGTATTGAAACGGGTGGCACTGCGCAACGACGCGCCGGCATTGGCGTTGCGCGGCATTGCCATGGCCCAGCTCGGCGACCTTGCGCGCGCCAGAGAGCTGCTGAAGGATGCGGCCCACGCCTTCGGGCCGGATGAGCCGATGGCGCGTGCACGCTGCATGGTTGCCGAAGCCGAGATCGCTTTGGTCTGCCGCGACCTCGGCCGCTCCTTTCAAACCCTTGGTGCGGCACGGACGACGCTCGAAACTGGTGGTGATCAGGTGAATGCTGCACATGCCGGCTATCTCGAAGCCCGTCAGCTTCTGCTCATCGGCAGGCTCGAAGATGCTCACAGGACACTCGACAGCATCGACATCGGCGTCTTGCCGCCTGCGTCTCGCGCCGGCTACTGTCTTGTGGTCGCCGGTATAGCCATGCGGCAAATCCGGACGGGGCCTGCACGAGCCGCGCTCGAGCAGGCAGCACGTGCTGCCCGGGATGCCGGTATTCCTTCCCTCAAGGCCGAGGTTGAAAAGGCAAGGCATGCGCTGGAGGCACCGGCCGCCCGTCTTGTCTCTCGCGACAGGCAAGACTTGCTGCAGCTTGACGGGGTCGAGGCTCTGGTCGCCTCCGATACGTTTATTGTAGATACCTGCCGAAATGCTGTGCGGCTTGGGGAAAAGTTGATCTCACTCGACCGCCGTCCTGTCCTGCTTGCTCTGGCCCGGGCGTTGGCAGAGGTCTGGCCGGAAGATGTTTCGCGCGAAAACCTTCTCATGCACGCCTTCGGGGCAAAGCATGTGGACGACTCGCACCGGGCTAGGTTGCGTGTCGAGATTGCCCGACTTCGCAAGGTCATCAAACCCGTCGCCGCGGTAAGGGCAACGAGCCTGGGTTTTGCTCTGAAGCTGTACGGCGCTCACCAGGTCGCCGTGCTGGCGCCGCCGGTGGAAAGCGACCACCCGGAGGTGCTGGCGCTGCTCGCGGACGGAGAGGCCTGGTCGAGTTCTGCACTGGCCATGGCACTCGACGTAAGTTCGCGTACGGTTCAAAGGAAGCTTGAAGACCTTGCCCTTGCCGGGAAGGTTCGATCCTTTGGACGAGGGCGGGCCTGCCGCTGGACCCTATCGAGTGTTCCCGGATTCCCGACAAGTTTGTTACTCCCCCTCGCAATCGCCACCGGTTAGAATTGCCACATGAAACACAGAACAGCAGAGATCATCCGGGAGTTCGGGCCCTTTCCCGGCATCGATGACATTGCCGGGGTCAGCTTTGATAGCGAGCGGGTCTGGTTCGCGTCCGGAGACAGGCTAAATGCTCTTGATCCGGAAAGTGGAGAGATTACGGGATCGATCGCGACTGCCGCCGATGCCGGCACCGCCTTTGATGGAACTCATCTTTTCCAGATTGCCGATGACGCAATCAACAGGATCGACCCCACAACCGGAGAAGTGCTGGCCACGATACCGACACCCGGCGACGGGGGGCATTCGGGACTGGCTTGGGCCGAGGGGTTCCTTTGGGTTGGACAGCATCGCGGCCGCAGGATCCACCAGGTGGATCCAGAAAGCGGCAAGGTTCATCGTACAATTGAATCGGATCGCTTCGTAACCGGCGTCACATGGGTGGATGGCGAGCTTTGGCATGGCACCTGGCAGGACGGCGAAAGCGATATCCGGCACATCAATGCCGCAACTGGAGATGTGCTGGAGTGTTTGCAAATGCCATCGGGTTCCGGCGTCTCGGGACTTGAATCCGATGGCGGTGATCGCTTTTTCTGCGGCAGCGGAGGAGCCGGAAAACTGTTGGTCGTCCGACGGCCGGGATCAGATTCCGAGTGATCTGATTCCCAAAAAGACCCTCGCATTAAGGTCATGGAGCCGAGAGTATCGCAGGGCTTGTTGCAAGCGCTTAACCGCAAAAATTTGCGGCAACTCACCCAAAACAGTCAGCCCTGACTTTGAAGAAGCAATTCCTGACACTCCTGGTCCGAGCGCAGCTGTGCTTTCTGGCGGATCTGGGTGTTGGTATCCGGCAGGGCCAGGGATCGATTGATGATCAGGATATGCTCTTGCAGGAGTGCGTGAGCGGCTTCGAATTCGCCTTGATCGATCAGGTCGCGCATGCGGGTGTGCTCGGCGTAGGAGCGGTGCCAGTAGTCGCCTTCGCCTGACTGAAGGCGTGCTCTCAGCGCGGCCAGAGCAGTTGCAGTCAGATCATAGGCCTTTTCAAGATACCTGTTTCCGGCAATCTGAAGAATGACCCGATGAAACGCGCTGTCGGCCGTGCTGTAGCGCAGCCGGTCGCCAATTTCTATTGCGTGGTCCATCTGCGAAATGGCGGCGGACAACTGTTGCACCAGCCCACTTCGGTTCCGCTCCAGAGCCATCTGGAGAGCTTCCTTTTCAAGCATGGCCCGGAATTGGCTCATTTCCTCGACGTCTTTTCGCGATGGTGTAAACACGTAGGTTCCAGCCTGTGGGACAATGGTCACCAGACCCATGTCACGCAATTCCATGAAGGCGGCTCGAACCGGTGCCTTGCTCATCCCGAGCGCTCTTGCGATTTGCTCTTCCGAGAGACGCTCACCGAATTCAAATTTACCGGACACGATCGCATCACGAATGCGCTCGCTGGCTTCCTGGGTTAGCGACACTCTGTTCTCCTCGCATCCACCTGGCTCACTACACCACGGTCTAGCAGACCTGTAATCGCCAAAAACCTTGCTTTTTTCATAGTTTCAAAAATTTGTTTGACATTCGAGTAAATTCTAGAATTCTAGAAGGTCCAATGCAAACACAAAATGCACTTTGAAGTTCAAGAGGTATTTCATGTCCCGCCTGCGTCTCCTGACCCCTGATGCCCAATACCCAGACGATGCCTTGATCGAACGGGCCACGGCGGGTGACAATGTGGACTGGGATATTTACCGCGAGCGCTCTCCCGAGCAGTTGCCTGAAGAGGTTCTGCGGTCGTGTGATGCGATGGTGGTCTGGCATGAAATGCCAGTTTCACCCCAGCTCATTTCAAAGCTGGATCGATGCAAGATCATTGTGAGAGCCGGTGTCGGATTTGACCACATCGACCTTCAGGCAGCCGCCAATGCAGGCATTCCGGTGTGCAATACACCGGACTACGGCACCAGCGAAGTTGCCGATCATGCCATTGCCCTGATGCTCACCATGCGGCGCGGTATCGCCAGCTATCATCGCAACCTCATGCAATCGCCCCAAGACGGCTTTGACCATGCCCGGGCGCCACTGCTGGCACGATTGCGCGGCAAGACGTTCGGCGTGATCGGCCTCGGACGGATCGGCATTGCCACAGCGCTTCGGGCCAAGGCCTTCGGCATGCGCGTTCTGGCATATGATCCGTTGGTGTCGCGCGGTACCGAGATCGCCGCAGGCGTGGACCGGTGCGACCATCTCGAAGAGCTGCTGTCCCAAAGCGATGTTGTCAGCCTGCATTGTCCGCTGACAGCGGAAACCCGGAACATGATCAACGCCGAGCGACTGTCGATGATGCAGCCGCACGCAATTCTGATCAACACGGCACGCGGTGCGATCATCGACGTGAACGCGCTTCTGGACGCCTTGCGACAGCAAACGATCGCAGGTGCCGGGATCGACGTGCTTCCGGTCGAGCCGCCTTCCAAATCCGATGAAATCGCCCTTGCTTATGCAAATGGCGCCGATCCGATCGTCGGTGAGCGCTTGTTCGTGACGCCCCATGCGGCCTGGTCCAGCCCGGAAAGCGTCGCCGACGCGCGGCGCCTTTCGGTGGAAACGGCCATGCAGTTCCTGCGCGAGGGCCGCCTTCGCAACCTCGTCAATTCACCGGTCACGCCAGCTCTCAGCGGGGCAGCCTGACGCAAAGCTCCTGCGGGACCAGCAACCCGCAACATGATCCGAGGACATGGGATCACCAAACATGTCCAATTCAGGGAGGAAAGTATGAAAGTGACGTTTTTCAAGACGTTCATCGCAGCGTGCATGCTCAGCAGCACCTCGGTCGTCGCACAGGATTTCGAATTGACATTCCAGTCGGTCGATCCGGCTGGAAACCCGAACTTCGCCATCCAGCAGGCCTGGACAGAACGTGTAAAACTGATGTCCGGCGGCCGGTTGTCGATTGAGCTTCTGCCGGTTGGTTCGGTTGTCGAATACAATGAAACCCAGGACGCAGTCGGCAATGGCATTCTGGACGGCCACATTACCGACGTCAGCTATTTCTCCGGCAAGGATCCTGCGTTCGGGCTGATTGCAAACCCCATCGGTGCCTGGGCGGCACCCGACGAAATGTTCCGCTTCATCAACTACGGCGGTGGCTATGAGCTGATGAACGCGCTTGAGGAGCCGTATGGTCTTCATTTCATCGGCGCCACCACCACGGGTCTTGAAGGTTTCGTTTCCAAACGTCCTCTGGACGGGGTCGATGACCTGAAAGGCCTGAAGGTACGGGCCCCGGAAGGCCTCATTCAGGAAGTCTTCGCGGCCGCCGGCGCGGTTCCGGTCAACTTGCCCTATTCCGAGGTTTACACAGCGCTCGACAAGGGCGTTATCGACGCTGCGGATTCCACCGTCTTTTCAACCAATCACCAGCAGGGCCTGCACAAGGTTGCCGAACATCCGGTCTATCCGGGGTTCCATTCCATGCCTCTGGTGGAAGTTTCCATGAACCTCGACAAATGGAACGCGCTTCCCTCCGATCTTCAGGAAATCCTGACAGTCTCCGTTCGTGACTTTGCGCAGGATGCGGTTGCCATCTTGTCGATGAACGACCTGAAGACCTATGCGGAAGCGACCGCAGACCCGAACATCACCGTTCACAACTGGTCGGCAGAAGAACGGGCGAAGTTCCGCAGGATCGCGATGGACCAGTGGGCCAAGGTGGCAGCGCGCTCCGACAATGCCCAGAACGTCTATGAGACCCTGACCTCCTATCTCGACAGTCAGGGCATGTTGAAGTGACACATGTTTTCGGGCGCTGCCTCAGCGCCCGAATTCCTCCTTCGAACTTTTGATAAGCCACAACCGGCAAGCAGCCTTTTGAAGGCGTTGGCTCGGACAAATGCGTCCGAGAACCGGGCAACCGCGTCTGGCCCCGACACGCTGCCGTCTGCCGACCGGTTTCACGGAACGATCGGTAACGCTCCTGGTCGTTGTGGTTGATCCCCCATTCTCAGACTGGAGTGGCTGTCCATGCCTCTGCCGCCAGAACGTGCCCCAGTGCCGGATCAGGCCGAACTTCTTGTGCCGGCTCAGGAATATTTGCCTGAATCTGGACGATTGGGTTGGGCCATCACCCGCCTTGCCCGATTGTTCGCGGTTGGAATCATCATCGCCATGGCGGTGCTGGTCGTCGAAATCTTCCTTCGATATGTCTTCAACTCGCCCACTATCTGGGCGCATGAAACTACCACCTTCCTCAGTGCCGTCACCTTCATCTTCGGTGGTCTTTTCTGTGTCGCTCGCAATTCGCACATCCGGGTCGTGCTGATTTACGACGTGGTCAGCCGGCGCGCACGCAGGGTTCTGGATGTGCTGATTTCCATGGCCAGTCTGCTGGCGTGCCTGTTCTTTGCCTGGGCATCCTGGCTCATGGTCAAGAAGGCGATGTTCCGTCCGGATGGGTCCTTCTTTCTGGAAACCAGCGGCAGCGCCTGGAACTCGCCCGCGCCGGCCCTCCTGAAGATCTTCCTGCTCGTGGTGATGGTCACCATGAGCATCCAGTTCCTGATCCTGACGGTGAATTACCTGCGCCGACCACTCCGGACAGGGGGAGACAGCGATGCTTGACCTTCTCGATTTCGGCCTGAACCTCAAGGCACTCGGCATCGGTTGGGGCACATTGGTGATGTTCGCCCTTCTGGTCGGTCTTCTTCTGACCGGCATGCCTCTTGCCATGGTGACCTTGCTGGTTGCTCTTCTTTTTGCGGTTGGCTGGTTCGGACCGATGGCCGTTCCGTTGATCACCAGCCGCGTCTACAGCTTTGTCTCATCCTTCGTCTTCATTTCAGTGCCCATGTTCGTACTGATGGCGGCGATCCTCGATCGGTCCGGCATCGCCAGGGATCTGTTCGATGCGATGAAACTCGTCGGCGGACGGCTGCGTGGGGGCGTGGCGGTCCAGACCATATTCGTGGCTGTTATCCTGGCTGCAATGAGCGGCATTATCGGCGGGGAAATCGTGCTCCTGGGTCTCGTCGCCCTGCCGCAGATGCTGAGACTTGGCTATGACCGCCGCCTGGCCATCGGTGTTGTCTGCGCTGGCGGTGCGCTCGGCACAATGGTTCCTCCGTCCATCGTTCTCATCATCTACGGACTGACGGCTAACGTCTCTGTCGGGGACCTGTTCACCGCGGCATTCGTCCCGGGCTTCATGCTGGCGGGGCTTTATATCGCCTATATCCTGTTCCGTTCGTACACCGATCCCAAGGTCGCGCCTCCCCCGCCTGAAAATCGGATTTCGCTTTCAGAACATCTGCCCCTGCTGCGCGGCCTGGTCTTGCCGATGGCGGTGGTGTTCGTGGTCCTGGGTTCGATCTATGGCGGCATCGCCTCGGTGACGGAAGCCTCGGCCATCGGGGTCGCCGGCGTGATCGTTTCGACCATCCTGCGGCGGGAATTTTCCTTCTCCATGTTGCTGGATGCGTCGATGCACACATTGGCAACCGTCGGCATGATCATGTGGATCGGCATCGGTGCCAGCGCCCTGGTGGGCGTCTACAACCTGATGGGCGGCATCCGTTTCATTTCCCAGCTCATCACGGGCATATCCGACAATCCGACAGTCATCATCCTGTTCATGATGCTCATTCTCTTCATACTCGGAATGTTTCTGGATTGGGTCGGGATCGCACTTCTGACGATGCCGATCTTCGTGCCGATCATCAAGGAACTTGGCTATGACCCCGTCTGGTTCGGCGTATTGTTTGCCATGAACATGCAGGTGTCTTTCCTGACGCCACCTTTCGGGCCAGCCGCCTTCTATCTGAAGAGCGTGACACCACCCGAGATTTCCCTCGGAGAGATCTTCCGGTCCCTGGTTCCGTTCATCGTTCTTCAGGTCATTGCGGTAGGGCTTTTGGTGATGTTCCCGGCCCTCGCACTGCACTGACGCACTTCCCTCAAGAATGGCAATCGAGACGACCTCATGAGACGCAGGTTAGACGGCGAATACGACTACATCATCATAGGAGCCGGAACGGCCGGATGCGTGCTTGCCAATCGCCTTTCGGCAGATCCGGCCAACAGTGTTCTGCTTCTGGAAGCGGGCGGCAAGGATAGCTACCCCTGGATCCATGTTCCGGTCGGGTATCTCTACTGCATGGGCAATCCGCGCACGGACTGGATGCTTCGCACGGAAGCCGATCCGGGGCTGAACGGCAGGTCCCTCGCCTACCCGCGGGGGAAAGTTCTCGGCGGATGCAGCTCCATCAACGGCATGATCTACATGCGCGGTCAGGCAGCCGACTACGACGGCTGGGCGCAGATGGGAAACACCGGCTGGAGCTGGCAGGACGTGCTGCCCTACTTCGTGCGGTCCGAGGACAGACCGGACGCGGATGGCAGGCTGCATGGTGCGGGCGGAGAGTGGAAGGTCGCGCGGCAGCGGTTGAGATGGGACCTCCTGGATGATTTCCAGAGTGCCGCAAGCGAAATGGGCATTCCCCGAACGACCGATTTCAACGCAGGAGACAACGAAGGCGCAGGCTATTTCGAGGTCAACCAGAAAGGCGGCCGCCGCTGGAGTTCGGCACGGGGCTTCCTGAAACCGGCGCTGAAACGCGGCAATCTGCGGCTTTTGACCGGCGCCACAGTCGAGCGGATCATCCTGGACGGCCGCCGCGCCACGGGCGTTGCCTTCAGTTGCGCAGGACAGGAGCTTATATCCACGGCCGGAAAAGAAGTCCTTCTTTCGGCGGGGGCCGTTCATTCTCCCGCGCTGCTTGAACTGTCAGGCATCGGCCGGCCGGAGGTCATCAGGAAAGCCGGCATAGATGTGGTGCATGCCCTGGATGACGTCGGTGAGAACCTCCAGGACCACCTTCAACTGCGCATGGTTTTTCGAGTCCGCAATGCCCGGACCTTGAACCAGGTCGTCAATTCGCTCTCAGGCAAAGTGTCGATGGCTGCCCAATATCTTTGGTCGCGGTCAGGCCCGCTTTCCATGGCGCCCAGCCAATTCGGCATTTTCACCCGCAGCAGTCCGGACGTGGCGACGCCCGATCTGGAGTATCACATTCAACCCCTGTCGACTGACCGGCTCAGCGAGCCTCTGCATCCCTATCCGGCCGTCACCGTTTCGGTTTGCAATCTCCGGCCGGAAAGCCGCGGCACTGTGCATATCGCTTCCGACAGCCCTGAAAGCCCACCGAAAATAACACCGCGCTATCTGTCCGCTCCTGGTGACAGGACGGTTGCACTCAGATCCCTGCGTCATGCACGCGCGTTGCTGTCCATGCCTTCCTTGAACAAATACGAGCCGGAGGAAGCTCTGCCCGGCCCCGACGTCCGGTCCGATGAGGCGCTCATACGTGCTGCGGGCGACATCGGGACAACCATTTTTCATCCTGTCGGAACCTGCAGGATGGGTGTCGATGACAAAACCGTCGTCGACCCGGAACTGCGGGTGCGGGGCATTGATGGACTGCGTGTCGTGGATGCTTCGATCATGCCGCGCATTGTTTCCGGCAACACGGCATCACCCGTCGTGATGATCGCCGAGAAGGCCGCAGACATGATCCTGCTCTCTGCCTGACAAAAATTCCCCAAGAAACAGAACCACGAGGATTTCACATGAAGTTTCTTCGCTTTGGCCCGTTGGGCCAGGAAAAACCTGGCTGTGTTGATGCCGGAGGCCGCATTCGGGACCTGTCCGCGCACATAAGCGACCTGACGCCCGAAACACTCACAAAAAACACCCTTGCTGCCCTGGGTGCCCTGGACACTGCAAAGCTGCCGGTCGTGGATCCGGACGTGCGCCTTGGCGCTTGTGTGGGGGGTGTCCGGAATTTCTACGCAGTAGGGCTGAACTATGCCCGGCACGCAAAGGAAACAGGTAATCCAAATCCCTCCGAACCTGTGCTGTTTTCCAAATCCACCTCATGCATCAGCGGTCCGAACGATCCGATCATTTTGCCGAAGGGATCGGAAAAAACCGACTGGGAAGTCGAACTGGGTGTCGTGATCGGCAGCGAATGCCAATACGTTCCAGAGCAGGACGCGCTGGAAATGGTCGCCGGCTATTGCCTCATCAACGACGTCAGTGAGCGGTCCTATCAGATCGAGCGCGGTGGCCAGTGGATCAAAGGCAAATCCGCACCAAACTTTGGCCCGATTGGTCCCTGGCTGGTTACACGGGACGAGATCCGGGATCCGCAGGACCTTCGATTGACGCTCTCGGTGAACGGAGTGATACGCCAGGACAGCTCAACCGACGACATGATTTTCACAGTGGCGAAAATCATCTCCTACATGTCCAATTTCATGCGTCTGATGCCCGGTGATGTCATTGCCACTGGAACGCCGGAAGGCGTAGGCCTTGGACTCGATCCGCCGCAGTTTCTCAAGCTTGGTGACGTTGTCGATCTAAGCATCTCCGGCCTTGGGACACAGCGACAAACCGTTGTCAGCCAGCCGGCTTGATTGACCGGCCACCTATCAAGTCTTGCCAGGCGCAATCCCGTCGCGGTGTCACTCTTGGCCAGACTAAAGCATATTGGACGCCGTCCGAATGTGGCTGAGAAGCCTCCGCCTTTGGCGGTGTTCTCCCAGCCACTTATCCGATACTTCGGCCCCTAGTCCTCCGAGTGATTTGTCGAGAGCCGTTTTTGCGGTGCCATTTGATATTGCTGCAGTAAAAGTTATCCTTTGCTCACCCATTATGAATTACTCCAAATCTTCAAAATATCTTCAATGTCTGTAGAAACGCGAAGAATTTGAATTCCACTCTTAAATTCACGTCCTCCGTCAACAACAAGTAAATAGGCAAAAATTCCGTTGCCATCTGTTCCCATAAATTGAAAAATAAATTTTCAACTATTGGAGGCCGCTCTTCTCTCATGAATATTCTGCACTTATCAAATCCATCTGGCTCGTATTCCTCTAGATCCGATACCAATTTTTGAAATTCTTGGCCATTTTCAACTCTAATATTCTCTTTGATGATTTCTTTGACGTCTTGATATTTCCCATTCTTGAAGGCCTCCAGTACCCCGTTGACTGCACCGGCCCAATCTTTCCCGTTCACGGTGCAAGCAAGCGTAGGGCTAGTCCAAGTCATGCAAATCAAAAAACCAAGTAATAAAACCTTCTTCATGGGGCACCTATTTCTGATTAAGTTTATAGTCTTCTGCACTTAACAGCACTTGCGAATTGATTATCAAATTCCCCCGCCTGCACCGAGGCAAAGTCGTACAGCCCCTCCTCGGCCAGCGGCTCGTCCACCCCCCGGCACAGCATAGATATCAGCCCGACACGCTCCGGTGCGACCATGGCCTTGTCAAAGATTGCTCTTGCCTTGAATTCAGAAAACCGAAAATCGCGAAAGATCGTCCTGAGATGCGCCTCACGCGCCAGGTGTATGCCGGTGCGGCAATCGGTTCCCGAGCCGATCGCCAACCGGCGTTTGATGCTCGTTCACTCTTGAGGGATATCACTCGCGTCCGCGGCCTTACCCGTACGACCATCAGGCCCTTGCTCGGACGGGATGCCTTGCCGATTTGCCGAGTAATCTTCGACATGAGCGAAAAGAGTATCTTCTTCCCTCTCTTGAATGTCCCTAACCAACGCGCACCGCAGTGCCATGCTTGGCCGGATTAAAGCAAGTTGGAAGCAGTCCGGATGTGGCTGAGATCCTCCGCCTTTGGCGGTGTTCTTCCCAGCCACTGATCATCGATATGAAGCCGTCCGTAGGCATCAATTCCAATCATTCATTGGACCACTGATCGGAGATCTTCGACACGTTTCTGTCGCAAAAATATTTGCGGGTTACGATTAGCGGTCTTTGCGAACTTCGCCGTCTGATCCGAGAAATGCAATGGCCGCTTCTCGTTCTGGGCAAATCTTCGCGACAGAACCAACCGTCGGACATGACCAGACTCCTGCTTTGGAGCTTGAAACAGACTTCAACTGATTTGCATACTCATTTTAAGGGGCTGACGCCTATATTGACCGGATGCTGCCACCGTCTATGCGGATCTTGCTTCCGGTAACATAGGACGCGCGCGCCGAGCACAGGAAGGTCACGACGTCGGCGAATTCGTCCGGGCGGCCATAGCGGCCAGCAGGAATTCCGGCAGCAGACTGTGCCGCAACCTCATCCACCGGTTTGCCGAGACGTTTGGCGGCGGCTGCGTCCAGCTCGTCTACACGTGCCGTGTGGATACGGCCCGGCATTGCAATGTTGACCGTGATGCCCTTGGATGCGACTTCGCTTGAAAGCGTCTTCGACCACCCGACCAGAGCGGCCCTCAAACCATTGGAAAGCGCCAGATTGGGGATCGGCTGTTCAACGCCGGAAGACGAGATTGTCACGATCCGTCCCCAGCCCGCCTTTTCCATGCCCGGCAGGCAGCGGTTGGCGATATGGATCAGGTTGGCCACCATGGTTTCGAAATGCGCCGTCCAGTCGCTCCTTGCCGGATCCGTCGCCTTCCCGGGAGGCGGTCCGCCGGCATTATTGACCAGAATGTCGATGGGGCCTTCCGCCAGAAGCGTATCGAGAAACCGGTCAATAGCATCCGCATCCGACACATCGAGTTTCCGGGCGGTAATCGAACCTTCGGCGTCCTTCGCCCAATCGGCAATTGCACCTTCATTGCGCGCTGCCGCGATGACCTCGGCTCCCTCCGCTGCAAGGCTTTTGGCAATTGCAGCGCCAAGGCCGCGGCTTGCCCCGAGCGCCAGCGCGCGTTTTCCCTTGATCCCCAGATCCATCAGTCAAGCTCCTTCAAACGTTGTTCCTGCCGCGCAAGCAGCATATCCACTTCCCGTTGCGCCGCCTGTGTCAGGCCTGCGCCCGGCCGCCGCAATGCGGCACTGGCAATCACGCCGCGTTTGGCCAGCACGTATTTGCGCACGGCCAACCCAAGCCCGGGCTGCTGTTCATAGCGGGCCAGGGGCAGATAGGCATTGAAGAGATCGCGCGCACGGTCGCCCTCGCCCTTCGAACAGTGGTGGACGATATCGCGCATCATTTCCGGATAGCAGAAACCGGTCATTGCGCCATCAGCGCCCCGATCCATTTCTTCCGGCAGAAACACTCCGCCATTGCCACACAGGATTGAAATCCGGCGATTCAACGTCCCCGCTGCGCGCAGGGCGGTGATTTTTTCCAGCCCCGGCCAGTCTTCGTGCTTCAGGCAGACGCAGGTCGGCACCTCTTCCACAATCCTGGCAATTGCCGAAACGGGAATGTGAACGCCGGTCGCAAGCGGGAAATCCTGAAGCACGAAAGGTACGTTGCCGATGAACTCTGCCGCCTGCCGATAATAATTGACGACTTGCTCGTCGGTCTTGAGGCTGCCCGGCGGGGCGATCATGACACCGCCTGCGCCAAGATCCATGGAAGCCCTGGTGAGTTCGGCCATCTGTGCAAAGCCGGGTGCTGACACACCGACGACCATCGGTATGCGGCCACCCAGCCGCGCCAGGATCCGCTTGACGACCTGAAGGGATTCCGCGCCTGTGAGCTTGGGCGCCTCGCCCATCATGCCAAGCGCTGTCAGACCAGTGGCGCCGGCCTCAAGATAGAAGTCCACCATTTTGTCGATGCTTTGCAGGTCCAGCGCGCCGTCTTCCGCAAACGGCGTCACGGCAATCACATAGACGCCCCGCGCCTCTTCCGTCAGTCGGGTCATACCCGTTTCTCCCTTTTATTGTTGCAGGCCGAAAGCATCACCTGGCCGATGGCAGCGGCAGCCGCGGCCTGACACGGATCGACGACTGGCAGGCCCGTCATGTTTTCCAGTCGTGCCCGGTATTGCGCCATGCCCGCGCAACCGGTGATGAGAACATCCGCCCCGAACCGGTCGCGCAGGGTGGTGCCGACTTCGCCCAGCCGCTCCAGCGTCCGCTCTTCATCGGCCAGTTCCAGCACGCCCAGCCCAAGCGGCAGATCCGCAGCCAGCCGGTCTGAAATCCCCAGGGCGCCCAGGTAACGGATATGTCTTTGGATGGACGCCCTGCCGAGCGACAGAATGCCGAAACGCTGGCCCATCAGCATTGCCTGCATGTAGGCGCTTTCGGCGATACCAAGCACCGGCACGTCATGGGCTTCTCGCATCGCGGCAAGGCCCGGATCGGAAAAGCAGGCAACGACGAAGGCAGAGGCCTCGTCCTTGAGCGTGTCCGAAAAGGCCAGAAGCGGCTGGATCACACCGTCGACATGGGCCTGCGTTTCAATGCCTGGCGGGCCATCGCTCAGAGTGTGGCAGGCCAGCGCGACCGGCGACATTGCCGCGATCGGCGCAATCGCTTCCGCCATATGGGCCGTCACATGCGCCGAGCTGTTCGGATTGATGATGTGTATGGTCATTCCGGCATCTCCAGACTGCGCGGTGCGATGACGCTGAACGCCTGACCACGCGCGCTTTCCGCAACCTTGATGGCCCGCGCCTGGGCGGCATCGATTTCTGCAAGAGCTCCGTCCGTATCAAGCCCCAGCGCCTTGCCTTCTGCCAGCACCTTGCGCCCGGCAACCCAGACATCGCGAACAGCCCGTTCGGCGGCCGCATAGATCAGGCTGCGCAGAGGATCGTGCACGGGACGCATCGATGGCGCGGTCAGATCCACGCAGACCACATCGGACCGGGCACCGGGGAACAGCCGACCAAGATCAGGCCGCCCCAATGCCTGCGCGCCGCGAACGGTCGCCGCATGAAAGATTGCCGCCGTGTCGATGTCGGCAAAATCCCCCGACCGGCAACGGGACTGGACAATCGCTTCACGCATCTCCTCCAGCATGTTGAAGGGAATGGTGTCCGTCCCGATGCCGACGTTAACGCCCGCGCGCAGGTAGCGACCGAGGCTCTCCATGCCCTGGCCGGACCGGGCGAAGGTCACCGGACAATGGGCGACATTCGTCCCGCTCGTTGCCAGTGTTTCGAGGTCCATGGCCGTTCGCTCGCGCGTCAACGGATGGTGATCCAGGCAAATGCCGTGCCCCAGGATCACCTCCGGCCCGAGAACGCCGATGTCCTTCAACAGCGCGACCGCGCCCTTGCCGTGCCGGCGATGAAGTTCGGTCACTTCCGCCATGGTCTGCGCCGCATGAACGGTCATCGGCACCTTGCGCGATCTTGCGTCATCCAGTGCAGCGGCTAGAAAATCGGGATGGCAGGTATCGATCTGGGAGGGGGCAACCACCCCGGTCAGCCGACCTGTCGTGTCGGCGGCAACCCGGTCGAGAACCGATAAGGCTGCTTCTCTTGCCGCTTCGCCCGCAGCCTCGTTCCAGTCGTATTCAAGAGCCTTTTGCGGGCTGAGCCGCCATCTGGCCTGTCGGAAACCGGGGGCAAGCCAGACCCGCATGCCACTTTGCGTAGCGACACCCAGCCAGTGTTCGTGGTCGCCTGCAATGTCCAGACACGAGGTGACACCGGACTTCAGCAACTCCGACAGCATCAGGGTTTGGCAGGCTGCTTTGGCATCCGCATCGGAGTCGATCAGTGTCGAAAACTCGTAAAGCGCGTTGCCCCAGAGTTCGGGCGTGCCGACATCGTCGAACAGGCCCTTTGCAAGCGGTTCATCTCCGGAATGGCAATGGATGTTCACCAGACCGGGCATGACCAGCCAGTTTCGCCCGTCTACCTCCTGATCGGCCTGGCCCTGCCAATCCGGTCCCACATGCAAAATGCCGTCGTGATCGAAGGCCACATCGATGTCGCGCGAATAAACATGCCTACCGCCCTCCCAGTGGATGACCCAGGACGCGCGGCGGATAACGGTAACGCTCATGCGCGGCTCCCGTACCGCTGTGCGTTCCAGAAGTTTTCAGGCACCTCCAGGCCAGCCGCGCTACCCGTCCGCTCGATCATGCGTTCGCTCTCCAGTGCGGCCTCCCGCAGGATAGCCTCTTCGCTGGCCTTCTTTGCCTTGCCGCCTTCCAGAACAACATCCCCGCGAACCAGAACCGTATCGACATCGTTGCCGTTGGCGAAACAGACCAGGCGGTGCGCCGTCATGTTGGGTGGATAAAGGTGGGGTCGCATCATGTCGACCAGAACGATATCCGCGTCTTTGTCCGGCTCAAGCGAGCCGATGGTCCGGTCCATGCCAAGTGCGCGCGCTCCCTCGATGGTCGCCATCTCCAGCGTCCGGCCCGGTGGCAATATCCCCGGGTTGCGATAGTGCCGGCGGTGATAATGCATGGCCTGCTGCATGTGGCGGAACATGTCGACCGACCTGTCCGGCGCCGTTGCGTCCGAACCGAGCGCAACCGTTACGCCCCTGTCCATCAGCTCGATTGCCGGACAATAGCCGTTGATCGAAGCAACCGCGGATGGATTGTGGGCGATCCTTGTGCCGGTCTGCGCACAGATATCGATTTCGTCATCATGCAGATTGATGGCATGGGACAGAAGCGCGTTCGGCCCCAGAAGGCCCAGCTTTTCTGCCCTGCGAATAGACCCGCCCTGGTGGCCATCCTGGGTAAACACCACTTGCGCAGCCCGCGCTTCCTCCGCAAGACGGCGCGCCTGGGTACAGGCCGCGTCATAGTCGTTTGCGGACATGGTGTCTTCATGCTCGTCACGCAGCACCGGATAGAGCAGAGCAATATTCAGACGGCCTTCGTCCTGGCCGTGCCAGCGTCCAAGAAGATCCAGGCATGTGGAGAGCTGGGTTTGGAAGTCGACCTTGCGTGGAGATTTACCGCCATCGGCATAGGTCCGCGGATGCGGCGCGCGCGTTGGGCCCACCGCCATGACTGTGCGTCCGCCAAGGGCCCGCACCCCGTCCATATGCGCATCGCCGTAAACGGGATCGTCCGTGCGCATGATGGTGTCGCCGCCGCCAAGCAGCGACACACCGCAGGTCACGCCGAACCTGATGCGCTCCAATGCGGCAAGGCTTGCTTCCGCCTTCCAGAATTCCGGTGTCGAACCGGTGGTATAGACTTCACCGCAGAGCGCTTCCCACGCGTCGCCGTCATGCATGAACATGGTCTTGATAAGCGCATGCCCGGCATGGGCGTGAACGTCGACAAGACCCGGAATGATGGCCTTGCCGGTGCCGTCAATTCGCCGAGGCGCATCATGATCCTTAAGGATTTCAGACGATGGGCCAACCGCCAGTATCCGGCCGTCTTCAATCGCAATCGCACCATCTTCGATGATGCGGCGGTCCGGATCCATGGGGATGATGGTGCCGCCGACGATCAGGAGATCAGCCATTTTGTGTCCCTTCGAATTTGGGCAGGCCACGCATGTCCGGCACCCCGTCAACAGGCATGGAAACCCCGGGATGATCTCCGGCAAAAGCAATGGCTCGCATGGGATTGTAGAGCGTCAGCCAGGGCGGATCCTGCTGCAGCAAGTGATAGGAGTCGCGGTAAAGCGCCTCGCGCTCCTGCGTGTCGACAGTTCTCCGGCCTTTGTCGATCAAGGCTTCAACGTTCTCGTTGCGATACCCTTGCCACCATGCTCCGGCGACCCGGCTGTCGATCTTTTCGAAAAGAACCCGGAACGTTGACATCGGACTGGAGTCGAAGACGCAAAGATCCCGTATGTCCTTTCGGCGCACCATATGGGCGTATTCTTCGCGTTCTTCGTGAATATGCACCTTTAACGTCACGCCAACCAAAGCCAGTTGGCGGGCAAGCACCTCTGTCAAGCGCTCCGCTTCATCGGGAAGCCGGGTCGGGCAATCGACGTCAAGGGTCAGGCCACCGGCATGCCCCGCCTCTGCAAGAAGCTGCCGGGCTGCCTCCGGATCATAGGAAATACCGTCCCCGTTTTCGGCTCCTACGCCGGCACCAAAATGGGCAGGGCTGACAAACCCACACAGCGGTTCGCCTTTGCCGTCGAGCACGTCTCGGACAATGGCCTCCCGGTCCACGGCGAGTGTCAGCGCCTTGCGGACCCGGGCATCGCGAAGCGGCCCTTTCGCCGCGTTCAGAAGATAGATGATTGCGACAGGTGCACGGTACCGCAGCACCGTCATGTCTGGCGTTGTCACCGCCGCTGGATCGACGTTGGCCGCGACCTGGGCGTGACCTTCGGCAACCGCGCACAGGCGCTTTCCTGCATCCGGTTCGCGCACCCATGTCAGTTCGTTGTTGGCCGGGCGCGGCCAGTGCGCAACACCGGATGCGGATACCTGAATACTGTCGTCGTCTCGCGCCACCAACTTGTACGGGCCGGTGCCGCAATGTGCCATCGCCTCACCCTTATCCAGAGCCTCGAAGGCACTTGGAGCAACGATCAAACCCTGCACCAGCACGTCTGCGAAATCGGCCATCGGTTCAGCCAGATGGATGGTCAGATCAAGGCCGTCGGACTGATAGTCTGCCCCGCCGAGATATTGCCTCCAGACAGCGGGAGAGCCGAGGGTGTAGCCCTTGTCCGCCCGAGCCATCCGTTCCAGAGAAGCCTGAAGGGCCTTCGCATCGCAGGGTGACCCGTCGTGAAAAACCACCCCCGGGCGAATGGAAAAACGCCAGGTTCGCCCTTCGTCTGCAACGGTCCAGGCCTCGGCGAGCGCGGGGACGAAACGCGTCCCCTCTCTGCGTATCAACGTGTCGTAGATCGCGCCCTGCACGCACAATTCATCGGCTGCGTCGGTACAGTCATGCGGATCACCGAGCATGATGCGCGGCTGAAGAATACGAATGCTCATGCGATCTCCCGCTGAGGCTCGTCCAAGAGATGGCAAGCAACCTCCTGGCCGCCTCCTGTGTCCTGCAACACTGGACGCTCAGCCGCACAGCGCTCCCAGGCGAATGGACATCTGGTGTGAAAACAGCATCCCGACGGCAGGTTCAGCGCCGAGGGAACTTCGCCGCTCAGCTCAAGCTGCTTCGGCTTTTTCTTTGGGTCGAGAGAGGGCGCAGCTGACAGCAGCGCGCGCGTATAAGGATGGCGCGGTTTGGCGAAGATCCTGTCGCGTGGCGCGGTTTCGACGATCGAGCCCAGATACATGACCGCAACCCTGTCGGCGATGTGATGCACAACGCTGAGGTCATGGCTGATGAAGAGATACGCAAGACCGAATTCGTCTCGCAGATCCATCATCAGGTTGAGGATCTGCGCCTGGATCGACACATCAAGGGCCGAGACCGGCTCATCCGCGATGATCAGCTTGGGATTGACCGACAGCGCCCGAGCGATGCCGATGCGCTGACGCTGGCCACCGGAAAACTGGTGCGGATACCGTCCGCCCTGCTCGGCACTCAGGCCGACACGCGCTAGCAGGGCTTCGGTCTTCTCATGTGCCTGCGACCAACTACCCGTCTGTTCGGCCAGCGGTTCCGCCACAATGTCACGCACCTTCTGGCGCGGGTTCAAGGAGGCATAGGGATCCTGAAAGATCATCTGCATCTTGGATCGAACCGGAAGCAGCTGCCGCGGTGTCAGGTCCTGTATTTCCTCACCTTGAATGCGGACGCTGCCGCCCGTGGGATTGTGGATCCGCGCAATGGTTTTGGCGACCGTCGACTTGCCGCATCCTGACTCGCCCACAAGCGCAAGCACCTCGCCTTCCTTGACCTTGAAGGAAACACCGTTGACGGCCCGCACGACACGCCTGGGCGCGCGCAGACGGCCCTTTTCGAATTTCAGCCGATCCAGGAAACCACCGCCGATATTGAACCGCTGTTCGAGTTTATCGACTTCAAGCATCGCCGTCATGCCGGGTCTCCTTCAACGGGAAAATGGCAGGCCGCCAGACGCCCCTCGCCCTGCCGGGACAATGCGGGCTCGACCTCGGAGCACAGCGCCTGGGCTCTTGGACAACGGGCCTGGAAATTGCAGCCCTTCGGCAGCTTGCGAATGTCGGGCACCGCGCCGGGGATCTGATCCAGGCGATGTTTGCGTTCGGACGGATCCGGGATCGAGGCAATCAGCCCGGCCGTATAGGGATGACGCGGGTCGTCGATGACCTCGCGCGTCGGGCCGCGCTCCACCACCTTGCCGCAATAGAGCACGGTCACGTGGTCCGCCATTTCCGCGACAACGGCCAGATCATGGGTCACAAGAACCATGGACGCGCCATGCTCGCGCACCTGCCTGTTGATCAGCTTCAGGATCTGCGCCTGGATGGTCACGTCGAGCGCCGTCGTCGGTTCATCGGCCACGATCAGGCGCGGTTCGGCCAGCATGGCGATGGCAATCACCACACGTTGGCGCATGCCGCCGGAAAACTGATGCGGATAAGAGGACAGGCGGTCGGCCGCCTGGCTGATACCGACATCTTCGAGCATCTGGATGCAGCGTGCGCGCCGCGCCTTCTTGTCGAGATCGGTATGCAGACGCAGCATCTCGTCCATCTGCCGGCCGATGGTCTGCACCGGATTGAGCGACGTCATCGGGTCCTGGAAGATCATGGCAATCTCCTTGCCCCTGATCTTGCGTAGCCGGTCTTCCGAAGCGCCCGCTATGTCTTCTCCGTCAAACAAGATCCGGCCGCTCTCGATCCGGCCAGGCGGATCGATGAGGCCGAGCACGGAAAACCCGACAACCGATTTGCCACCACCGGATTCGCCGACAAGACCCATGATTTCGCCTTTGCCGATTTCGAAGCTGACCCCGTCCACCGCCCTGACGGTTCCAGCGAATGTATGGAAGTGGGTGCGCAGATCTTCGACCTGCAGAAGGCTTTCTGACTTGGACTGCATCACTTCAGCCTCGGATTGAGTTCATCGCGCAGGAAATCGCCGAACAGGTTGATCCCGAAGACAAGAGCCATGATGAACAGCCCCGGAAAGACGGAGACCCACCAGAGTCCGGAAAACAGGACATCGAAGCCGTTTTTGATCAGCAGTCCGAGCGAGGGTTGGGTAATCGGCACACCGACCCCGAGGAACGACAGACTGGCCTCGATCAGAATGAAGGTGCCCACCTGAACGGTCGCCACGACAATCAGCGGTGTCGTCACGTTCGGCAGGATATGCCGGCGGATGATTTTCCCGTCCCGCAGGCCGGACACGCGGGCCGCCTGCACGTATTCGCGACCCACCTCGGAAAGGGTCTGGCCGCGAACGGTTCGGGCGTAGACAACCCAGCCGACCGCCGTCAGCGCAATCAGAACCTTGTCGATGCCGGTTCCGAAAGCAGACATCAGGAAAAGGGCGATTAGCATGGAGGGAAAGGAAAGCTGGATGTCGGCGATGCGCATGATGAACGCGTCGATCCGGCCGCCGAAATAACCTGCCAGCAGACCAACAAAGGTGCCCAGCAGGAGCGAGCACACCATCGCGGTCACACCGATCATGACCGAAATTCTGGTGCCGTAGAAAATGGCGGCCAGAACGTCCCGCCCCTGCCCGTCGGTACCGAGGAGAAAGCGCGGGTCACCTCCCTCCAGCCATGCAGGAGGCTTGTAGCTGTCCATCAGGTCGAGAGACGCAATGTCGTAGGGGTCCTGGGAGACCAGCAGCGGACCCGCCAGGACGATGATTGCAAAGAACACCAGGATGATACTGCCCGCGATGGCAGATCCGTTTCGGCGATAGTTTGCAAAGAACTCGGAAGAGAAGAACGCCGTCATCATGTCATTTCACCGTGATGCGGGGGTCGATCAACGTATAGACGATGTCGACGACCAGATTGATCACCACGAAGATCAGCGCCACCAGCATCAGGTAGACGACGATCACCGGACGGTCTGCGCGGTAGATGGAATCGATCAGCAGTTTGCCGAGACCGGGCCAGGCGAAGATGGTTTCCGTGATCGTTGCAAAGGCAATCAGATCGCCGAGCTGCAGCCCGAAGATGGTCACGACGGGAATAAGCGCGTTGCGCAATCCATGACCGAAAAGGACACCGCGCCGTGAGACGCCTTTGGCTCTGGCAAATTTCATGTAGTCCTGTCGGGTAACCTCCATCATGCCCGCACGGGTGATGCGAAGCAGCATTGCCATGGTTGCGAGAGACAAGGTCAGGGCCGGCAGGATGACATGGCTCCAGCCATCGGCAGTCAGGATCGACCACTGCACCCCCAGGAAGGCTTCGGTCTCGCCGCGCCCGGACGACGGAAAGATCCGCCACTTCACGGCAAACAGGAAGATAAGCATCATGCCGACCCAGAAACTCGGCAGGGAAATGCCCAGAAGCGAACCGGACATGATCGAGCGGCATGAGAAGGTCTTCGGATTGGCGCCGGCATAAACGCCGAGCGGTATGGCCACCAGAGCAGACATCGCCATCGCCACCAGAACGAGTTCCAACGTGGCAGGCAGTCGTTCCAGGATGAGATCGAGGGCTGGTTCCCGGAACACGTAGGAGCGGCCGAAATCACCCTGCAGCATGTTCTTGACGAAAATCAGATATTGCTCCGGTAACGACCGGTCGAGACCCAGGATACGCCGGGCTTGCGCGATTTCGGCATCGGTCGCGTCGATCGGAACGACCATGAAGACCGGATCACCGGTAAAGCTCATCATCAGAAAGACGATGACCGATACGGCCCAGAGCACGATGGTCATCTGGATAAGCCGCTTGATTATATAGCCCAGCACCTGGCTGTTCTCCCCCGTTCACCACAAGAGTTGCGGGACGCCGGCAGCGCCCCGCAGCTGCGCGTTATTCGGCCACGTCCATGTCGTAGGCCCACAGGAACTTGTCGGTGCGCGGCGTGAACTTGACGCCGTCACGAGACCCGTAGATGTCCTGCTCGTAGTGAACCGGGATCATCGGGATGTCATTCAGGAGGATTTTGGTTGCGTCCTGAAGATAGGCATCCCGTTCTTCCACTTTTGCTGTGCTGTCCGCCTTGTCGATGAGGGCGTCGACGTCGGCGTTGGAGTAGCTGCCACGGTTGACCTGGCCATAGCCTTCGCGCTTGTCACGGCTGTAGAACAGTGCACCGTACATCGGGCCGGCATCTCCGGAGGGAACATCCCAACCGGACATGATGAAGCTGGAATTCGGGGTTGGTACGCGGATGTAACCCCAAAAGTTGGACTTCGGCATCACGTTGAGTTCGACGGTGATGCCGATCTTGGCCAGCATGCCGGCCAGTGCCTGCGCGATCTGCGCGTCGTTCACATAGCGGTTGTTGGTTGCGTCTAGCGTCAGCGTGAAGCCATCGACACCGGCTTCCGCCATGAGTTCCTTCGCCTTTTCAATGTCATAGGGGTACATGTCCCGGAAACTCATTCCTTCGACATATCCGACATGGCTGGCCGGGACATACTGGTCGGAAGGTGTCGACAATCCGCCCATGATGGCCCGCTGAATGGCGCTCACATCGATCGCACGTGCCATAGCTTCCCGCACCCGGCGGTCGACCATCGGGTTATCGCCTTCGATGGTCGGGCTTTCCGAGCGCATGTCGAGCGCAAGGACGAGGTTCAGCAACGACGGACGCGTGACGACCTCGAACCCACCTTCGTTCTTGACCCGATCCACGTCGCGAACCGCCAGATCCTGAACGATGTCGACTTCACCGGTCAAAAGCGCGGCCGTGCGGGTCGCCGGGTTGGTAATGGGGCGGAAGGTAACATTCTCGATTCCGGCTTCGCCGAGGTAGTAGTCGTCAAAGGCCTCCAGCTCGATCTTGTCCTCACGCACCCAGTCGACCAGCTTGTAAGGCCCCGTCCCCATCGGGTTCTTCTCAAGCCCGTCGTTGCCGACCTTGTTCACGTGGTCTTCCGACAGGATCAGGATAGCCGCAAGATCATTCGGGAGAGCGGCATAGGGCGCCGGGGTCTTGATCTCGACCGTCCGGTCGTCAACGGCGCGGAAGCTTTCGATGTTGGCTGCAAGGTTCAACATCAGCGATTCCTTGAGCCGGTTGAGCGTGAACACGACGTCGGATGCCTTCAGTACATCGCCGTCATGAAACTTGACGCCATCGCGAAGCTTGAAGTGCCATGTCGTGTCGTCAATCAGCTCCCAGCTTTCGGCCAGACCTGGCTCGAAGGTCAGGTCAGGCGATCTACGGACCAGCGGATCGTAGATATGGTAGTACATGATATTGGAGGACAGCTCCTCGCCTGCCTGCGGATCCAGGTGCGTCGCATCCGCCGTGAGGCCGATCGTCAGGCTTTTCTCAGCCAGCGCCGCCCCTGTAGTAAGAGCCGACAGGCAAACCGATGCCGTCAGCGCACGAAGCACTGTAGCTATTCTGGACATGTGAAATGTCTCCCTCTGGATTATGTTGGGATGACAGGCGTTGGCCGCCCTTCTGGTTATGCAGTCGTCGTTTCCAGGACGGACTGAATTTCTATCTGGTAACCTTCGGGATCATCGAACACGAACGCCCGGATCCCCAGCTGGGCACTGTCGCGCGGCGCCGTCAGATTCGAGACGTTCTGTGCGCTCGCCCAGGCATGCCAGGCATCGACATCAGGCACCCGCAAGCACAGCTGAACGGGTTTGTGTTCACTGGCCCGCTTCGCGCCACGGCTTTCATCAACGAGGCCGACATGGGCCGCACCGGCAAGGGCATAGATCTTCGACCAGCCCTGATCGATGGCGAGACGAGCGCCCAGCACCCGCTCGTAAAACTCCTGCGCGCGCGGCACGTCATGGAAATACAGGAACGTTATCTGCAACTCCGGCGCGGCCGGTCTATCCAAGCGAGATGTCATCCTCAGATCCTTTCAGGAACCATTGGTATACCAACGGAACTCCAAGTGTCAACACACAGAAAATCCGCGCAAGCGAACTCACGCGGATCTAAGGGAAGGTCATCGGGGTTCGGATCAGGAGAGCCTGTGAATATGCGCCAAGATCGCTTCTCGTGCGTTGTCTATGTGCCGGCGCATGGCGTTTTCGGCCGCTTCCGGATCGCGCGCCAGGATCGCATCGATAATTTCCAGATGCTCACGCGCACCCGGTTCGAAGCGTGAGGGAATTTCGCCTTGGTCGTAAATTCGGGTCTTCAGTTTAAGCCCCTGGATCAATTCCATAAGCAGCTTCGATCCAGCAGTCCGGGCAATATGCATATGCAGATCAAAATCGAAATCCGCATGCGTCACCCGGTCAGGCCTATCGTTTTTAAGGAAATTCTGGATCGTCGCCTTGAATTGAAGCCATTCCTCCGGTGAGGAATTGACGTTGGCCGCCTGTCGCGCCGCTTCACATTCGAGCAATCGGCGGACATGCAGGATCTCGACAATTTCGGAAACCGAGATACGCGAGACCATCGGCGTTCCCCGGGTGCTGCGCGTGACGAGGCCTTCTGTTATCAGACGCGTGATGGCTTCCCGCAAAGGTGTCCGGGACACTCCAAGCTGCTCCGCAAACGCTCGTTCCTGCAGGTGCGTTCCGGCCGCCAGCTCTCCCCTCAAGATCATCTTGCGCAGACGCTCGAGCGTGTTTTCTGTTAAGTTCGGCTCTGCACCCTGCTGTAAAGACATCGATTTCCCACACCTGCTAGTGCCTGCGACACGTCCAGTTTGCATCCATGGTATACCAATAGTATCCTGCAATGCAAAGAGGAGCATAGCATGACCCCACCCGCTTACGATTTCGTCATTCGAAATGGCACCCTTGGCGATGCCCGAGACCTCGCCGAAGGCGACATTGCTGTCCAGAATGGACGGATCGCCGCAATCGGCCTCAACCTACCCAAAGGGAAAGAAGAAATCGACGCAAAAGGACAGATTGTTCTGCCGGGAGGGGTCGATACACACTGCCACATCGAACAGATGTCGGGCGCAGGTATCATGAACGCAGACACCTTTGAAACTGCGACGCGATCCGCGCTTTTCGGCGGCACCACCAGCACTGTTTCATTCGCGGCCCAACATCCGGGCATGCGCATTCGCGACGTGCTTTCGGACTATAGTGCGCTGGCTGCTGCAGGAGCCATGACCGACTACGCGTTCCACATGATCGTTGCGGACACTTCCGGTGAGAATATCGAAGATCTGAATCAGGCCATTTCCGAAGGGCATCGCTCCATCAAGATCTTCACCACTTACGACAAAGTTCGTCTGCAGGACATGGAGATCCTCGCCACACTGCGTACGGCGAAAGAAATGGGAGCCCTTGTCTGCGTTCACGCCGAAAACGATGCCATGATCCGCGAAGCCACAGCCCGGCTTCTTGCAGAAGGCCGCACGGCACCGAAAGACCATGCAGCATCGCACCCGCGCCTCGCCGAAATCGAGGCTGTGGAGCGCATGTGCCGGTTTTCCGAACTGACCGGCGCAAGGGTGATGATCTTCCACATCTCAACCATCGAAGGCATCGCAATCGTGCGCAATGCGCGCGCACGCGGTGTGAACATTCACGCGGAAACCTGCACGCATTATCTTTTCCAGACGGAGGACATTCTGGATCGCGCGGACGGGGCCAAATTCCTCTGCAGCCCGCCGCAGCGGACACAAGCCGACCAGGACGCCCTCTGGGTCGCCCTCGGCCGGGAGCTTGAAATCGTGACGTCGGACCATGCCCCATACCGGATGGACGAAAGCGGGAAGTTCCGCCACGGCCGCGACGCGCCATTTCCCAAGATCGCCAACGGGCAACCCGGGCTGGAGCTTCGGTTGCCGCTCCTGTTCGATGCGATGGTCTCCGATGGACGAAAGGGCATCGCGCAGTTCGTCGAACTGACATCGTCTGGCCCGGCACGTATATTCGGCCTGAAGACGAAGGGCGACCTGATCACAGGAAAAGACGCAGATCTCGTGATCTGGGATCCGGAGCGGTGTCATACGCTCCCCGACGCCCTTCATGACAATGTCGGCTACAATCCCTTTGCCGGTCAGGAGCTGAGAGGCTTCCCGCACACGGTCGTGCGCCGGGGGGAAATCGTCGTTCGGGACGGCCGGCTTGAGGCACAACCGGGAAGCGGTCGCTGGCTCAATATGAGTTCACCGGGATAAGAGCAAGCCCGCACAGGCTTGATGCCAGGAAAGAGAGACAGAACAGGGAGGCAGGTCAGCCGATCTCGAACCCTGCACGCAGCGCTGTATCGGTGACATGGCTGCGCATAGCGGACCGGGCGCCCTCGGCGTCGCCCTTGCGCAGCTCTACTATAATTGCCATCGCACGCCTCCAGAACATCGAAAAATCAACGACACGTCGATACCTCCACATCGGTCCATGAAAAGTTTGCGACGGATCCGTCCGAATCCGGCTGAGAAGTCTCCGCCTTTGGTGCTGTTCTTCCCAGCCACTTATCATCCATTTGAATCCGTTCCTTCGCATCGATTCCAATCATTCATTGGACCGCTGTTCGGAGATCTTCGACACTGCGGTCATGGAACCTGATGACGATCTCCTTCTCCTCAGACGCGTGGATCCCGGCCGGAACATGAACCGGTTCTACCACCTGTCGGTCGAACCCACCCTTTTCGGCGGGTTTGCGGTTCGCCGGACATGGGGACGCCTGGGCACCTGGGGTCGAACGCGGCTTGATCTGTTTGCGGATGTGTCATCGGCTCTGGTCCATCAGCAGAAGCTGGCGGCACAAAAGCACAGGCGCGGGTATCGCCCGGAATGAGGCGGTGGCGTTGTGCCCGATCCCTGATCCCTGCCCCCTATTCCATGGGGGCTTCCTCGGGCAGATCACTCAATCAGACGTCACAGAATCCCCCAGGCCCTGTATCTGTCTCGGCCTGTGAGCTCGCGGGGGAGCGCGGGGCCGAGTTGGCGGATCATGCGGTCGACGGCGGCGGCGGTGACACCCAGGTCCTGGCGGGCCATGGGAATGGTCACCAGGGTACTGTCACAATTTGTACTGAGGAAGTGGAGCGTGCTGCAGGTTCCGCTCGGAAGCTGTCCCGGTCAAACAAGTATCTGTTTGTTTCCGGACCGCTTCCGATCGCTCTTATTGTGGTGTGAGCGATACTTGAAGTGCGACTTCAGCGGTTTGCAAAGGTAAGGGGCTGCAGGCTTCGTGCAGCCAATTTGCTGTGTCCGCCGTACAATACGGCCCAAGTGCCTGTTCCACCTGTTCATGATATCTGTTCAGCCAAGCTATTTCGCCCGCAGTCAGCCGATCTAGACGCAGTGCTTCCGTCTGTATTGGAACCCAGGTAAGGTTAGCAAATTCTAGGAACCCGTCTTCGGCTTCGATGATCTCGAACAGGTTCTCAATGCGGATGCCATAATGACCGGGCTCGTAATGCCCTGGCTCGATGGACATTATCATTCCATGTGCAAGATCTACCGGGTTGTGCGGTTTGCCGATGCGCTGCGGCTGTTCGTGTACAGAAAGGCGATGACCGATGCCGTGGCCGGTGCCGTGATCGTAATCAAGTCCAAGGTCCCAGAGTGGACGGCGGGCAATAGCATCGATATGGTGTCCTTGAGTCCCTTTAGGGAATCGTAGTGTCGCCAACGCAACGAATGCCTTGAATACAGCGGTATATGCTACCGCGTAGCCCTTCGGTAAGGTCCCAAAGGTGAAAGTACGTGTGGCATCTGTGGTTCCGGTCTCGTACTGACCGCCACTGTCAATCAGATAACACGATGAAGGAAGGATCGGCGCAGATGCGACCGGATCAGCTGAGTAATGACACATAGCGGCGTTACCACCGGCGCAAGAAATTGTTTGAAAACTCTCCGACAGGAAGCTGGAACGCGATTTGCGACAATTCAGGATTCTTTTTTCTGCTTCATACTCGCTCACTGGATTGCCGGCTGCTGCCCTGTTCGGGACTGCTTTCTTCAGCCAGGCTCCAAACTCGACCCAGGCAACACCGTCCTCAATATGGCATGCTCGGATGCCCTCAAGCTCGGCGCCGTTCTTGCGCGCTTTGGTCAAAGTCATCGGGCTACGCCGCGCCACGGGCTCGGCCTTAGCCGCAATAACGGCCTGACTAACGGCAGCCGGCGAGAAATCCGGGTCAACCAATACTCTCGCGCCGGCGCGTAATTTCTCGTTCAGTACATTCAGAAAGGCGTCTTTCGAATGCACAGTCAGCCAGCCGGGCAGCGTATCTCTGAGACCACCCACGAAATTGTCCGCGTTGACAAACCAGTGCCCCTTACCCTCACGCTCCAGCAAAAAAAACGACAGCGGCATCGGATTGAAGGCAACGTCGTCGCCGCGCACGTTTAGAAGCCAGCAAATGTTGTCCGGCTGGGAGTCTACCAGCAGATCGATACCGTCCTTCTCCAAAACAGCGATCAGCCCGGCGCGCTTTTCGGTCGCCGAGAGCCCCGCGAACTGCATCGGAAAGGCGCTGATGAGGCCTGCGGGCTCCGCGGGCTGGTCGTGCCAGACGGCATCGACCGGATTGCAGTCGACCGGCATCAGCTTCGCCCCGGCGCGAGCTGCTGCAGTCTCGAATCGTGCCACCCAGGCGGGAGGCAGCAGCATGGCGTCATAGCCGATGCTCCAGCCGGGGTCGGCCACGACGCCGAGCCAGCTTTCCGGCGGGCTCTCATGGAGATGATCCCGGTCGATCAGCCCAGCCGGACACTGGTTCTGCGCCTGTACCGTATAGCGGCCATCGACGAAGAGGCGCACGCCGTCCACGGTGACGATGGCAACACCCGCCGAGCCGGTGAAGCCGGTAACGAAGGCAAGGCGCATGTCATGTGGAGCGATATATTCGCCCTGATGTGCATCGAAGCGCGGAACGATCAGGGCGTTCAGGCCGCGGGAAGACATTTCCGCACGCAGGTCGGTAAGACGGCCGGCAATCACGGCACGGGTCGTTTCAGGCATTCTCGATCTCTTCGGCATGGTGACAGGCAACCGAGCCGCGGCCCTCAACGGTACGCAGCAACGGCAAATCCGTGGTGCATTTCGGGGTCATGTGGCGGCAGCGGACATGGAACGGGCAGCCGGGAGGAATATCCATCGGCGAGGGCAATTCCCCTTCGAGATGGATTTTCCTGCCCTTGTCGTCCGGATCAAGCGAAGGCGCGGCGCTGAGCAGCGCCTGGCTGTAGGGATGCATCGGCCTTGCGAACAGGGTCTCGCTGTCACCGATCTCGACTATCCGGCCGAGATAAATGACGGCGACCCGGTTGGAAACGTGGCGCACCAGGCGCAGATCATGGGCGACGAACAGGATCGTCAGGCCGAGACGTTCCTGCAGCTCCAGCAGCAGATTGACGATCTGCGCCTGCACGGAGACATCAAGCGCGGAGACCAGCTCGTCGGCGATCAACACCTCCGGCTCGACGGCAAGCGCCCGGGCGATGGCAATACGCTGGCGCTGGCCGCCGGAGAACTCATGCGGCAGTTTCTCCAGCGCGTCGTGCGGCAGCTGCACCAGATCCATAAGGCGTTCCAGTCGCGCCGGGACCTCCGCCTCGCCGCACATCCTGTGCACCAGCAGGGCTTCTTTCAGGATCTGCCCGGTGGTCATGCGGGGATTGAGCGAAGAATAGGGGTCCTGGAACATCATCTGAACCCGGCGATTGTAGCTCCGGTCCCGCGGCACTCCGGCTGCAAAAATATCCGTGCCGTTGAACCGGATCTCGCCGTTCTTCGGCTGGTAAAGCCGCACGATACAGCGCGCGAGGGTCGACTTGCCGCAACCGGATTCGCCGACAACGCCAAGGGTTTCTCCCCGGTGCAATTCAAGCGAAACCCCGTTCAGCGCGTTGACATCCCGCGGCGGTCGCCCCGCGACAACGTCAAGCACGCCACACTTGCCCTTGAAGGTCAGGCTGACATCGCGAATTTCCAGAACCGTATCGCTCATGCCGCCGCTCCATCGCGTTTTTCGATCCTGTTGAAACAGGCAAGCGCCCGGCCGTTTCCGGTCGGAAGAAGCTCCGGCCGGGTTGCTTCGCATTCTTTCGTCCGGTTGGGGCAGCGCGGTGCGAAGGCGCAGCCCTCAGGCAGCGCCAGAAGGCTCGGCGGCGTTCCGGGGATCGAATAGAGCGGCGTTCGCGGCGGGACATCCTGCGGCACCGAGCGCATCAACCCGACCGTATAGGGATGCTGCGGTGTCTTCAGGACGGAGTGCACCGTGCCTTCCTCCACGATCCGCCCGGCATACATCACCGCCACCTGATCGCAGGTCTGGGCGACAACACCAAGATCGTGGGTCACCAGGATGACACCCATGTCGAAATCCTTCGCCAGCGACAGGATCAGGTCGAGGATCTGCGCCTGGATGGTGACGTCGAGCGCCGTGGTTGGTTCGTCCGCCAGGAGCAGCTTCGGCCGGGCGGCGAGCGCAATCGCAATCATCACCCGCTGGCGCATGCCGCCGGAAAACTGGTGCGGATATTCGTGGAGCCGTGAGGAGGCCGCCGGAATGCCGACCAGATCCAGCATCTCGATGGCCCGCTTGCGGCGCTCGGTTGCCGGCATCCTTGTGTGAGCCTTCAGGGTCTCGTCGATCTGAAGTCCGACCGTCAGCAGCGGGTTGAGCGAGGTCATCGGTTCCTGGAAGATCATCGCGATCTCGCCGCCGCGGATCTTCCGCAGTTTTGTCTCCGGCAGCTCGACCAGATTGTCGCCGCGCCACTGAACCTTGCCCGTCGTGCTGCCGTAGCGCCGGGTGAGGCCGAGGATCGAACGCAGCGTCACGCTCTTGCCCGATCCGCTTTCGCCGACAAGGCCGAGGACTTCGCCCTTGCCGAGCTTGAAGCCGACGTCGCGGACGGCTGGGATCGACAGGCTACCGGCCTTGAAGGTGGTTGAGAGGCTTTCCACCTCCAGAAGGGGGGTGTGAACAGAGGTCAGGATCATCCGCGAGGCCTCAACAGATCCGCCAGACCGTCGCCGATCAGCGAAAAGCCGAGCCCGGTCATGACGATAGCAATGCCCGGCATCAGGCTCAGCCACCAGGCGGTGGTGATGAAATTGCGCCCTTCGGCGATGAGTACACCCCATTCGGCCTGGGGCGGCTGCGCCCCGAGGCCGAGATAGCCGAGGGACGAGCCGAGCAGGATGGCGAGCGCCATGTCGGTCATCCAGTAGACGATGATCGGCGTGATCGCGTTCGGCAGCAGATGCCGGAAAATGATACGCCGGTCGGAATAGCCCATGACGATGCCCGCCGACGCATAGTCGTTGGCCTTTTGCGAGATCACTTCCGCCCGCATCAGCCGGGCGTAATAGACCCAGTTCACCAGCGTGATCGCGATATACATGTTGGTGAGCCCCGGCCCGAGCACTGCGACGATGGCGATCACCAGAACCAGAAACGGAAAGGTGATGACCGCATCGACGACGCGGCCGAAAACGAGATCCGCGACACCGCGGTAATAGCCGACCAGCGCCCCGACGACGACGCCGATGACAAGGGCGAAGACGGTGGCAAAAAACGCCATGCGCATGTCGACGGAATAGGCCCAGATGACGCGGGAAAAGGTATCCCGCCCCAGCAGGTCCGTGCCGAAGATATGTTCCCAGCTTGGCGTCTGGCGCACCGCGACATAGTCGATCTGATTAGGATCGTAGGGCGCAAAGAGACCCGGAAAGAGGGCAAGCAGGGTGGAAAAGCCGATGATGCCGACACCGGTCATGAAGCCGGGTTTCGACAGGGCCTGCTTCAACAGGCCCGGCTTTTTCATCGGGGCCGCACCCGGGGCAAGAGTGATATCGCTCATGTCAGGCGCATCCTCGGGTCAAGCCAGCTCTGGAAGAGGTCGGTCATAAGAAAGACCAGCGAAACCAGCACCGCAAAGGTCAGGGTCAGACCCTGGATCAGCGGATAGTCGCGCGCGAAGATCGCCTCGAGCATCGACCGGCCGACACCGGGCACGGCAAAGACCGTCTCGGTGACAAGCGTGCCGCTCATCAGCTGACCGATGGAAAGGCCGAGCAGCGTCACGGTCGAGATCAGCGCGTTTTTCAGGACATGCCGGCCAAGGATCAGCCGGTTTGGCAGGCCCTTCGCCCGGGCGAACTGCACATATTCGGCATCCAGCACTTCGATGATGGCAGAGCGCAGGTTCCGCATCAGGATCGCGGAGGTGTAGAGCGCCACGGTCACGGCCGGCAGAAACAGGTGATAAAGCCGGTCCGCGAAGGTCTCGCCATAGCCGCCGACTGGAAAAAGCCGCAGCTGCGCCGCCAGGAACGTCAGCAGGATCAGTCCGATATAGAAGACCGGCATGGAAAGGCCGACCTGGAACACGGCCCGGATGAGGTTGTCCTGCCATTTGCCGCGATTGACCGCTGCCAGAAAGGCGAGCGGTCCGGCGATCAGGATCGACAGCGTCACCGCATAGAGGGTCAGGAAGATCGTTGTCGGCAGCCGAGCCAGGATCACGTCGAGCACCGGCGCGCGCAACAGAATGGACCGCCCGAGATCGCCCTGCAGCGTGTTCTTCAGAAACAGCCAGAACTGGGTCCAGAGCGGGGCGGTCAGGCCGAGCTTCTCGCGGATCGCGGCGATATCGGCGTCGGACGCCTTGTCACCCGCGATCGCGATGGCCGGATCGCCGGGAAGAAGGCGGACAAGAAGAAAAATGATGATCATCACCAGAAGGAAGGTCGGGATCATCAGAACCAGCCGGTTCAGGGTGTATTGCACACCAGCCATATTGTTTTGCCGTCATTTGCCGAGAAGGGTTCGGAAGGCCCGGGTGCCAGTGGGACGGACGTCCGGGCCTTCCGCTCTTGGGAGGAACGCGTGATCGGCAGAACTTCAATCGAACCTGTTTGAAGTTCTGCCGAACGGAGGATGCTCTAGCGTTCCAGCGAAGCCTTTTCGAAGATGTTCGCGCCGAGCGGCGTCTGGACGTAACCGGAGACCTTTCCGGACACGGCGACCGCAAACGGCGTCTCGTACATGAACAGGAGCGGAGCTGCATCCGCGTAGAGTTCCTGCATCTGACGGTACTGGTCGGCGCGCTTTTCCGGATCCATCTCGGTGGAAGAGGCTTCGTAAAGGGCATTGAAGTCGGCATTGTCCCAGCCGGTCCCTACCGCCTTGCGCGTCGGGAAATAACCGAGCCAGCCGGTCACCTGGCTCGGGTCGGCGACGTCATCCACCCAGCCATAGGTGTGGATGTCGAACTCGCCCGAGCGGTTCTTGGCGCCGCGTGTCGGCCCGTCCACCTGTTCAGCGACGAGATTGATGCCGAGCGGCGCCCACATCTGCTGCAGGGCTGCGAAGATGGTGGCGTCGTCCGCGGACCCCGCCAGCGTTGTCAGGGTGATTTCCGTTCCCGGCGCAAGTCCCGCCTCGGCGACCAGCGCCTTGGCTTTCTCGATGTCGAAGCCGTAGAGCGGGTTCATGTCGATCGCCAGCGGTGTGGACGACGACATCAGAGGCGAGGACATAGGCTTGCCGGCACCCTGCAGGACGAGCTGGATCAACGCGTCCTTGTGGGTGGCGTAGTTGAGTGCCTGGCGTACGCGCTTGTCGGCAAGCGGGTTCGGCGAGCCGTCGGCGCGGGTCTCGCGGGTGTTGATCGGCGAATAGATGATCCGGGTCGACGGAAACAGATACATGTTGACCGCGGGATCCGCATCCAGCTCGGCAACGCGCGAGAACGGGATGAACTCGGCGATATCAACCTCGCCTGCCGTCAGCTTGAGAATGCGGGTGGCATCGTCCGGAATGTCCTGGAAATGCACCTTGTCCAGATAGGGCAGCGGCTTGCCGTCCTCACCCATCTTCCAGTAGTGCGGATTGGCGGAGAACGTCATCGACGATCCCTGCTCGAAGCCGCTGAGATAGAACGGGCCGGAACCGACGCCGGGACCACCGGCTGCGAAGAGCGCCGCGGACTTTTCCTGGTCGGTCGCACCCGGAGCGGCCTCAAAGGCCTTTTTGGAGACGACCGCCGAATTGAACGTCGCCAGCATGGAGAGCAGCGCCGGGTCGGGATTGGCAAGCGAGATGGTGATGGTCTTGCCGTCTGCCGTCACAGAGGAAATCGCCGAGAAGAGATCCGACCAGGGCCCGAGATCCGGGTTCCTCGCCCGGTCCAGGGAAAACACCACATCCTCACCCGTCAGCGGGCTGCCGTCGGAGAATTTCAGGCCGTCGCGCAGGCCCAGTGTGATCGTCTTGCCGTCGGCGGAGACTTCATGGCTTTCCGCCAGCGCGCCGGTGATCGCACCGCTTTCCGGATCGCTTTCCAGCAGCGTCGAGAACAGGCTGCCCACCATCCAGATATCCGGATTGCGGTCTGCATAGATCGGATCGACAAGCTTCGACCCGTCGTAGCGGGCGAATTCGAGGGTGCCGCCGCGTTCGACCGCGCTTGCGGCCTCATATGTGAATACGCTCAGAGCCGTGCTCATTGCCAGCACGGTGGCAAATGCTGCCGCCTTCATGGTGTGTCCTCCCAGATGCACATGTCATGAGGCTCCGGAGCTTATCCAAACGGAATGCCGCCGCAAGACATTTTTTAGTCAGACTTTTGTTTTTGCAGCTTTTTTGAACCAATATTAAACTTCGATTTTTGCTCAAGTATATGAAATTATGGAGTAATTGGAATTTAAGGGAGATAATTTTGTGCTTAAAAAATTTTTAGCATAGTTAAAGTCACTTTCCGATACGACTGGTGTTTACTGTCTCCGGCGGGTATAAGACGCTGCCGAAATGGAGAAAAGCAATGACGCTGAGCGAACCAACAGCCACAGGACAAGCGGACCAGGACACGCCTAACTACGGTCCCATAATACGGCAGCGGCGAAAGGCTCTCGGCATGACTCTGGACGACGTCGCCAAAGCAACCAATCTGACGATCGGGTTCCTGTCACAGGTGGAACGAGGCATTTCATCGCCGTCGCTTTCCTCGTTTCAGAGGATAGCTGGCGCTCTTCAAACTAGCCTGGAACAACTGATCAAGTTGCCCGAACCTTATTCAGAGTTCGTTTCGAAGGACAATCGTCAAACTTATGTTCTCGGAAAATCCAAACGGCTCTATGAAAAACTCGGGCCCGGTTTTCCCGGTGCACTTACATATCCGTGCATCATTCATCGCCCACCTGGGCACATTTCCGAACATATGAAGCACGAAGGCGAAGTCTTCTGTTATTTGTTGGAAGGTAGCCTAGAATACCACCTCGGTGACAAAGTCTTCATCATGAGACCCGGCGACAGCATTCACCACGACACATCTAAACCGCATTATTCGAAAGTTTTGGGTAATGAAACGTCGTCGGAGCTTTGGGTTAGCTCTACACCAATCAACTATTCAAAGAGTTGATATTCAAGTACGGATGACGCGTGTTCGCAGGTTCTGTCGCAAAAATTTTGCGTGTGACGAATAGCGGTCTTTGCGAAAACGAGAACGGGGTATGCAGGGATTTCGGTCGCCGAGCGGATTGCAACGTTTCCTGTATGTCTTCTCCGCGGTTCGAAATCTCTTCGTTCCACCTCGCTCGAAATCTTCATCCCTCACCATCCATCTGCATCGGATCGGCGCCATCGCACATTCGAAAGCCGTCTTCTACTCCAGGAACCGACCTCTTCCCTGTGCCAGATCCAAATCCGCGGCTGCGTCGCCTTCAACCCACTGCCGTAACGCCGCCATCTTTTTCTCCAAGACAAACATCAAGACTGTGTCAGCAGGAGCGGCAGCATACGAGTGCATAATCCACTGGCATCTTCTGATTGCACTTACTATGATACCACCACTCAGTTTCCAACTTCTCCAAGAGTGAACTGAGTTTGGAGAAAGGCATGTCCGCAAGCTCGCTTCAGGCCCCGGTTCTCTCCCTACAGGGACTGGGGTCGCTCCGATACAGGCTTCAGCTAAACCACGCTTACTCTTTCCTCAGTAGCCTGCTTTTTCTGGTGTCGGAATGCCAGGACATAGAGCACATCGACCGCCGGTTCATAGCGGTAGAGGGACACATAGCCTGAATCCCCAAAGGTAATCAGCAACTCACGCAGCTCAGGCAAATCAGGGTTAGGTCGGCCAAAGTCGGGGGGCGTTTCCAGTAGCAAGAATTGGCGCTCGATGGCCTGACCCGCTCGCCTGCCAGCTTCCGAAGACTTGACTGCAAGAAACCGTCGACATCGTTCCAAGCCGAGCGCCGCGCCTTCGGTAACGATTACTCGTGGCACTCAGGCACCGTCTTTTCCTCTTCGTTGCCCTAGGTGTTCAACCTGGTGCGCACTTCCTGTCCGGTCAGATGCCGTCCGGTTTCCTGATAAGTCGACCGGGAAGCTAAGGCTTCCTGCTTGAGGCACTCACAAGCCTCTTCCCTCTCGAAGAATTGCCGGATGGCTTCAAGCATGATCCAGTGCGGCGAGCGGCGGCGCTTAACAGCGAGGTATTGGACACGGCCTTTCAGCACATCGTCGATCTTGAGCGACGTTGCCATTACAACCCTCCTATTACTTGGTGATCCCTAGTGATTAACTTGCCCGTTCATTGCAGTCCGTCAAGTGTCCGTTAGCCGGTGATACAGAACATAGTCCGGCAACCTGTTTGAACGACGGATGTTCGGACAATAAACTAGGCGGACGGGACGACGGACAAAGACCGTGGAAATGGCTCTGATCGGTTACGCGCGGATATCGACGGCGGGACGGGAAACAGCCCTTCAGACGGATGCGCTGCCCAAAAGCAGGTTGCCCGCGGGTATTCGAGGACATTGCCTCTTCGGCCAGGGCCGATCTGCCTGGTTTGGACGATGCACTGTCTTACCTGCGCGAAGGCGGCGTGCTGGGAGTCTGGCGGTTGGATCGGCTCAGCCGCTCGATGCATCACCAGATCGAGACGCTAAGCGCGCTTGAGTCGAACGGTGTCGGTTTCCGGTCTCTGGCCGAAAACATCGACTCCACAACCCCGGGCGGACGGCTCACCTTCCATGTATTCGGTGCACTGCGCTAGTTCGAGCGCGGCCTGATTTTGGAGCGCAGCAAGGCTGGGTTGACTGCTGCCACTGCGCGCGGACGAAAAGGTGGCCGCAAACCGGTCGTCAAAGCTGGCAAGCTGCAACGAGCTAAGGAACACCTCGCCAATGGGCTGAACGTCCGCTGTCAGTCCTTTTTTGTTTGTGTTGAAAAGCAACAATGACGAGCAGCGCGTGTTCGCTGCGTTTGCCCAAAACTCGAAGAAGTCTGTGACGACCGCAGCTCGTCTTATTGGAACGGATGCGAAAAATTCGGTCGGGAAAAGTTTGGGAAGTCACTTGGCATGTGGTAGTGGCATGAGAAAAGCATCGCCCATGCCCTCCGCTGGCTGGACATCCATCAGCGCCAGAACCGAGGCGGCGATTCCCAGTTGGGACAGCTCCGCCCCCTTTTCAGGGCCTTCAGCATCCGAAAACAAATAGAACGGAACTTCGGTTGCAGCCAGTGCCGTTCCACCGTGCCAGTGGTCTGATGTCATACCGTGGTCTGCGGTGATGATGACATCGTAGCCGAGATCGCGCCACACAGGTATCGATCGCGACAGCGCATTGTCGATGTGCCAAATCTGGCGGCGATATTCTTTGCTGTCACCGCCAAACGTATGTCCCAGCGTGTCGGCGGAGCAGGAATGCAGCAACATGTAATCGGGCGCGTGCCGTTCCATCATCAGCGTCGTTTGTGCGCAAAGATCGATTTCGGCGGGGGCACAGGCGTTCAAGGGGCCGTAGCCCTCCATAGAATAGAACCGGGCGGCTTGGATATCTGCATTGTCATCCAGATGCTCGATGGAGCGCAACGAATCCCACGGTTGTCCGACGTAGAGTTGGTGAAAGTAGGATTGCGCCACCGCGCCCGTGCGCTTGCCGGCCGCGCGGGTCAGAGAAAAAACGTTGGGTGAGGAGGATGCGCGCATCCCATCATTCGAGACGATACCATGATGATGCGGCCAAAGGCCGGTGTGTATGGTTTCGTACATTGGCCCAGAAAGGCTGGGCAGTGCTGTGCGCATCTTCCACCGACGTGCCTGCCCAAGCGCGACAGCTCCTTCGAGCCAGCCGCATTCGGAAAGGGCCGCGTTGTAGCCGGCACCGTCCATGATGACGAGTAGAACGCGGGTCATGCAACGCGCCCGCAATGTCTGTCGACCAGCCGCTGCACCATCGGTGCAAAATACCAGAAGTCGGGCGTTTCCATCCCCGCGACCTTCCCTGCCTCGTCAAGATAGCGAACTCCGATGATCTCCTTGAGGTTCGGGTTCTTCTCGAACTCGGCCACTTCCTCGGGCGACATCGGGCCACCTTGCAGGTTCAACGAATGGATCGAGGCTTCAGACAGGCGCTTGAAATACTCTGGGCGGGTCGCGCAGAGGTAACGCTTTGCCGCGACGTGGTATCGGCAGCAATCGGTCACGACAGAAGGAAAGTACCGCTCTAACACCTCGGCGCCTGCGTCTTCATGATGCCGATCCTCGGTGTCGTCCATCGTGAAGGTCCCGAATTCGCTGGTGAAATGGCCGATGTCATGCAGTAGCGCGCCGACGATGATTTCTTCGGATTTGCCGCTGCGCTCGGCGATCGTGGCGCCCTGCAGCATGTGTTCGCCCATTGTCACGGGCTCCCCCAGGTATTCCTCACCGCCGCGCCGATCAAATATCGAGCCGATGAAGGCGACAATGGTTTCGGCGGTTAGGTTGTTGATATCAGGTCTCATTCCGCGGCCTCCAGCACGTCCTCGCGGCACATCGCGTCATAGGCGGACCGCAGACCGTCCTTGTCGGCGTAGCAGCCTTGCAGCCAGCGCGTTCCCTCACCGGAATAGCCCTTGCGTGCGTGGAGCACGCGCGTGTTGTCAACGACAAAGGCCTCGCCCGGTTCCAATCGGAAAGTCACTTCCATAGCCGTATCGTCGATGATCTCGCCCAGCCGGCGATAGGCGGCATAATAGACCTCCATCTTGTCGAAGGGCACATCCGTCACCGCAGCGAAAGAGCGGTTGTTGAAGCGGATACCGATAAGTTCACCGTCTGGTGCCAATTCGATCATCGGGCGACGCGAGGTCAAGCAAACGCCTGCCTCACCAGCATACTCGAACCGCGCGCAATGATTGGCCAGCAGGTCAAACCCCTCAGGGTTTTCCTCACGCAGGCGCAGTGCCGCGGCGAACCCGTCGACCACCATGTTCTCGCCTCCGGCGGCAGAGCTTTCGAGGCAGTAGAGAACCTGAATCGTCGGCACCGGGTCGCGATATGGATTGTCGGTATGCGCCTGAAGCTCGAGGCCCGTGAAGGCGAGGTTGGTCGGGTTTACCTCAGTCCGCACCTCGAAGTGGCGGCCATAGTTCGTTTCGCGCACGTAGCCGAAAAGATCGACGATCCGAAAAAGCGCCCCTGTTTCAACTGGCGCGTTCACGACCTTGGCGAAACCACGGCGGACAATCTGCCCCAGCCAGTCGCGCAACGGCGCGCCGCCTTGTTGCAATTGGGCAAAGTCGCCGCACGGCACGGCGTCCATCAATCCAGCATCCCAAGGCTCGACCCCATCGGGAAGCCAGCCCCGCGCAACTGACCTTGGGTGCCGGTCATACGCATTTGCTGCAAGCCAAGCGGGATCGAAGCGAACGGTTTTTTCCTCCGGCACAAAACGGACATGAAGCGCGCCGTCCGGCGTGATCTCGGCCGTTGCAATACGGGTCTCGGCCGGGATTTCGCGCAAGGCAATCAATCGCTGCCCGTTCCCAGGAGCACGTGTTACTGAATCTTGCGCGTTGTCACGCAGCCAGATCGCATGAAAACGGTGCGGGCCAGTGGCGATTTCAAGGGTCAGAAAGGTTCCGGACGGATCTATAGCGACTGACGGCATGGGAGTCCCCAAAGGTTAATTTCGACTGGGCTGGAGTTTCTCAAGCTCAACAGATAATTTCAAATCAGGAATCTATAGCCTGAGGCATCGTTTTACTTATGAAAAGGGATCGTCTTCCACCACTGGAATGGATCCGCGCTTTCGAAGCGGCGGCGCGGCTTGGCAGTTTTACCGCCGCCGCCGGAGACGTTGGACTGACGCAGGCAGCAGTCAGTCAGCGGATCGGACAGCTGGAGAAACAACTTGGCATCCCCCTGTTCCACCGTCAGGCGCGGGCAATCTCTCTGACTGTTGAGGGCGAAGCGTGGTTGCCCCATGTCCGGCTTGCGCTGGAAGGGTTGCGCGACAGCACCGAGGCGGTTTTCGGCACGGGACATCGACGCCTGACACTGTCCGCCAGCCAGACCATCATCGACCTGTGGTTGCTTCCAAGGCTGGGTCGTTTGCAAACCCTTACGAAGGCAGAAATCTCGATCCAGTCGATGGTTATTGGTACACATGACGCCCCGCAGGACGACGTCATTCGCATCCGCTATGGAACGGGCGACTGGCCGCACACGTATCGCGCCCGGCTTTATGCCGAGGAAATCTCCCCGGTGGCCGCTCCGTCCCTGATGGCCAGCACCGGGCATTGGACGACGTGGCCGCGCATCTCCTGCGCCGGTCAACGACCCGGCTGGCATGACTGGGCTACTGAGTTCGCCATCCTGACTACCCCATTGCCCGACCTACGCTTTGACACCCATCTTTCGGCTCTTGGCGCGGCGAAGGCGGGGCTGGGCGTTTTTCTGGCATCGCTGCCTTTGTGCGCGGAGGCCTTGTCATCGGGTGCGTTGGTCCGCTTGGACCCCGGGGCTCTTTCTCATCACCGAAGCTATTGGCTGCTCGCCAGCCCCCAAGCGGTGACACGCGACCAATGGAAGGCGATTACAACTGCAATCATCAATTCTGATTGAGAAATCGGAATTGAGCAGTCATTCGTCGGCTAGCAGCATCAATTGGTTTGGGCTCAGAGCCGACCTCCGATGCTCCGCAGCATCAGCTGAATTTTAGCTACGGGTGGCCACACGAACGACCCATAGCCACCATTCGTTGTGTTGGATCTCGTCGCAGTGCTGCCTTGCTGAACCGGCCATTCACCCGTCTCACGCCTTTGCACGGTGTCGAGGTCGGAGCTGCGAACACTTCTGCCAGTCGCCGAAAAGGTGTGTGTGATTTTGCTTAGCCAAGGAAACGCTAGAAGCAGATATCGCATCCAGATCATGAAACCTTGGTGTCGGGAGTTCGCAAAGGCTGCTTAATTCCCGATCTCCAGGTGTCATGGCCAAGCATTCGCCGCCTGAAGGGCACTCCCCAAAAGGCAGATCTGTCCCAATTTGGGAGCGGCTCTAAGGCTTGAATAATTTTTCAATTCCGAAGAACATCGTAAGCAGATCGTTCTGTTCACCGACGCTCCACTGAACGGCAAATTCGAAGCCCTTCCTGAGTCTCAGCATGGCTTCAAACCGGCGATGGATTTTCTGGCTGAATTGAACGAACGGAAATCGCCGACCTTCGGCATGTTCTTCTTCACCCTGAAATGATCGCTCTCGATACCTGTTGCAAATGCTTGGTCGGCATTGCCAACTTGTCGTCGCCTGCAGTGGAGTTTAGGCGGTCTTCATGAAGATATCATCTGAGATGCTACGCTTGAAAGACTACCGGTTCCCTCGCGAAGTCGTCGCTTACGCTGTTTGGGTCTACCACCGGTTTGAGCTGAGCACGGCGGATGTAGAGGATCTGCTCGCCGAGCGGGGCGTAATCGTCCGACACGCAAGCGGGAGAAGATTTTTGGCCGGTTCAAATCGCCCCGCCAAGATCAACGGTTTCTGTCCGCCCACGATCAGATCAACACGATCTTCCGGCCGGGCCGATACAAACTGTCCGCGCCCTCATACCGGCATGCAAGAGCTGATGCGTTCGACATATGGGAGGAATACGCCGTCGAAATGAACGCCTGAAATCCGTCCAAGACGGGACTCGTACTGGCTGCCCAAAACAACTTGGCAATGCCGTGAATTCTTCTACAGCTTGAAGGAAGCACAGATCCTGACTGAACAATGGAGAAAACATTACAATACCAAGCGTCCACACAGCGCCTTGGGCTACCGACCACCGGCAGCAGAAACTATCGCCCGGATGGACCAAAGCCCAGTCGTGCACTAACAATCAAAATGGACCACTCAGGTGGGGTTGATCAAAATTCTGACGCGTGTTTGAGGTTCTATGTCAAAATTGTGAGTGTTTTGATAGTAATTAGACCTTACTAAGGGTACTTAGCCTCGTAACTATTGATCAAGATTCATGTAGGTAAATCTTTTGTCTTTCCTGTTTCGAGGAGCTTTTGCCTTTCATAGGCTATGTTCCACAAGTTCGGAGCGTGGTATTCTTCCGGATTCGCGCAAAACACAGCAATATCGAGCTCCGACATCTCTCTCATTTCCATCGCCGGAAATTCTTTCTTTAATTTTGTTTTTAACGCCCGTATCTCGGCCGTAGAGTATCCGTGAATCCAATATCGTCGTTGACCACTATCAAAAGCCAATCTAATTTTCGAAATGTGGTCCCAAACGCTCAAAAAGCGGAGACTATCCATCAAGAGCAGCTCCTCGAATAAAAGTTCACCAATTCATTTCGCTAACCTTATTCTATACCCAAACACCCGTTCGGATTGTGCGGCAATTTGATCGTTCTTTTGTTCTCTCGGAACGGGTTTTGGTCGGTGATCGGGCATTCGAACTCCACGGCCAGCTGAAACCCAACGTTCGTCGCTTTAAGCCAACCTCAACGGGAGAGGACCGAGTCCACCGCCAGTCCCAGCTTGTCGACAATCAGGTCAATGGTCTCTGCGTCGACATTGTAAGGCGGCGCGAGCAACACGTGATCGCCCGAGACGCCATCGATAGTGCCGGCTCCTGGATAGACCATAAGGCCAGCGGCCATCGCTTCCTTCTTGATCGCCGCGCCGATCCGTCGCTCGGGCGGAAACGGCGTCTTGGCATCGCGATGCTCAACTAGTTCGACGGCCTGCAGAAGTCCGCGCCCGCGCACATCGCCCACATGGGGACAGCTGCCGAAACGCGCCTGAAGCCGCTCCTGCAGTTGCGCGCCACGCGCACGCACATTGGCAAGCAGGTCATCGTCGCGAATGACCTGCTGAACCGCAAGCGCTGCCGCGCATGCGAGTGGATGGGCCGAGTAGGTGTGCCCATGTACGAAACCGCCGCTGCCCTTGACGATGGTGTCATAGACATTCGCTGTGCACATCACAGCCGCGATGGGCTGATATCCGCCGCCCAGTCCCTTGGCGAGCGTCAGGATGTCCGGCATGACATTCTCCTCTTCGCAGGCGAAGAATGTGCCCGTCCGGCCAGAGCCACACATCACTTCATCAAGGATGAGAAGCACGCCGTAGCGGTCGCAGATTTCGCGTATGCGGCGGAAGTAACCGACTTCTGCTACCACTGCGCCGGCCGTTGCCCCCACCACAGTCTCCGCCAGAAACGCCACGACATTTTCCGAACCGAGCTCAAGGATCTTGTCTTCCAAAAGGTTCGCCGCGCGCAGGGCGTAGTCTTCCACGCTCTCGCCTTCCTTCGCATAGCGATAGGCAAAGCAGGGCTCAATCTTCGGCTCTTCCAGAAGTAAGGGGCCATAGGGCTTGCGCCGTGGTGGGTTGCCTCCAACGGAAAGCGCTCCCAGCGTGTTACCGTGATAGCTCTGGTGGCGGGATATCACGAGCTTGCGTGACGCTTCTCCGTGCTCCAGGTGATACTGGCGCGCCAGCTTGATGGCCGCTTCAACGGCCTCTGAACCGGAGCCCACAAGATAGACTTTGTCGAGTGGCACGGAGCTTGCCGCGCACAGATGGTCTGCAAGCGCCTCGGCAGGTGCCGACGAGAAGAAGCCCGTATGGGCATAGCTGATTTCACTCATCTGACGCTGAACAGCCTCGAGAACGCGCACGTCCCCATGTCCTATGCAAGAAACGGCCGCACCGCCGCAGGCATCGATATAACGCTTGCCGTTCTCGTCGGTGATATAGGCGCCAGCCCCTTTCACTGCGAGTGGCAGCGGGTTTTTAGGGGAGCGATGAAACACGTGGGTCATTGGGACGTCTCTGTTATCGCACACGGCGGTGCGCGTGGTAGGAACCGGACGCATAAAGTTGTTCTTCGATGCGGCCGATCCGCTCAGTGGCCGTTTCCTGCAGCTCGGTCAGCATGGCCGCTGCAAGCCCCTCGACAACACCGACCGCAGATATGACGGAGGGGAAGAAGGAGGGGCTCTCTGCGGAGAACAGCAGGCAGGTGGAGGCGTGCGGCTGAAGAGGTGTGGCGCGGCTGTCGCTCAGACTGATCAGGCTCGCCCCAGACTTCCCGACAGCTTCAGCCACCATGTCGATCTCGCGCGCATAGGGCTGAAAGTTGATCGAGAGAACCGCATCACCCCCGGTAAGCATGGAAAGGTCGGCCACCAACGATGAACCTTCGCTGCCGAGAAACTCCACATTCGGGCGCAGCATCTTGCACAGATAGGTGAAGGTGAGGCCCGGTCCCCTGCAGCTCATGAAAGCGGCCACATATATGCGCTCGGCGTAGGAAAGAGTGCGCGCCGCCGCCGTGATGTCCTCAAGCGTATTACTTTCAAGCGCAAAGGCGAGGCACGCCTCCTGCGCGCGAAACGTTTCGGCCAGAAGCCCCGCTCCCCTGTCTTGCTGTACCGCCGCCACCGCCTTGTCGGCATAGCGGGCCGGGCCGGTGCGAAAACTGTCGGCATAGACCGCCCGCAATTCCGTCCAATCGGCAAACTCCAGCGTGCGCGCCAACCGCACCAGCGTTGCCGGCGCGATGCCGGCGCGCGTGGCGATTTCTCGCATCGAAAGGAGCACCACATCATCGGGATGATCAAGCAGATAGCGTGCGCCATCGGCAAGTCGACGCGGCAAGGCTTCCATCTCAGCAATCATTCGCTGGTTCAGGGTTTCAAGGGTAGGAGTCTCGGTCATGATGTCACCCGCTTATCAGGCTGGGCAACCACAGAATGGTCGCGGGGAAGACTATGAGTATGGCCACCGTCACCAAATCGGCAAACAGGAACCAGCCTACGCCACGGAAGACGTCGCTGACCGACACCCTGTCCGCAATGACATTTTTGATGACGAACACATTGAGCCCGACAGGCGGTGTGATGAGGCCGATCTCCAAATATTTGGTGATCATCACGCCCGCATAGATGAGGCTGATGTCTGCGGTCTCGAAGATCGGCAGCAGAACGGGCAGCGTCAAAAGCATCACGCCGATCGGGTCGAGGAACATTCCCAGAACGAGATAGATCAGCGAAACGGAGATGATTATGAGCAGCGGCGACATGTCCTCGCCAATCAGTCCCTGAACGTAGTCAGGGAAGCCGGCGAAGGCGAAGAGGCGCGTCAGCAGCGCTGCGGCCACGGCGATCAGGAAGATGGCCGAGGTGGAGCGGATGGTCTCGAAGGCAGCGTCTTTCAGCGCCTGCCAGGAGAGCGTGCGCTTTGCAAGACCGATGACGATAGCCGCCAGCGCACCAATTGCGCCTGCTTCCGTTGCTGAAAAAAGGCCGGCAAAGATGCCGCCGAAAACGGTGATGACCAGCAGGAATAGCGGCCAGGTCTCGCCGAGTGCCATGAAACGCTCACGCCAGTCGACACTCATCTCGCGCGGAGCTAGCAGTGGATTGTACTTGACCCGCATCAGGATCATCAGACCGTACATGAGTGCGGTGAGCAGACCCGGAATGACCGCGCCAATGAACAGTTCGCTGACCGGCACTTCGGCAAAAACGGCGTAAAGCAGCAGGATCGTGCTCGGTGGAATGAGCGAGCCCATGGTGCCGGCAGCTGCGATGGTGCCAACTGCGAGCTTTGCGTCATAACCACGGTCGAGCATGGCGGGCACGGCAATCTTGCCCATGGCCGCCGCACAGGCGACGGAGGAGCCGGTAACGGAAGAAAAGAGCGCAGCACCGCCAACGGACGAGATTGCAAGGCCGCCCGGCAGGAAGTTCAGCCAGGCCCGCGCCACGCGGAACAGGCCGTCGGTCAGGCCAGCCGAGAAGCAGACATAACCCATGAAAAGGAACATGGGGATGGCGCTCAGGCTCCAGTGCGCGGCAAACGCATGCGGGACCGAGCGAAGAACCCCCCAGGTTGCCCGATCGCCGACCAGGACAAACATGCCGACAATGGCAACAAGGCCAAGCGATGCTGCAACGGGAACGCGCAACGCCAGAAGGAACAGGAGGGCTCCAAGCGCCCAGTAGACGAGTGTGATGCTATCCACGGTAGGCTCCTAGATGTCGTCGCTGGTTTCGACTTTGGCCGTGGCGGCACGGCCAACGAAGCGCACGGCCCTGACAAAGCAAAGAACGGCCGTCAGGAAGCCCGCTACCGGTAGGAAGAAACGGGGCGGCCAAGTGATAACGGGGATCATACCGATGATAAACTCGCCCTGCCGATAAGCGCGCATGGCCTGCTCGAAACCGGCATAGGCAATGAGCGCGAGGAATACACCGAAACATACGAGTGCAATCGCGTCGAGTACGGCCTGCGCACGGGGACCGAGCCCCTGGTAGAGCAAGTCGACTGCAATGTTTTCGTTGCGCCATTCCACATTGAGCAGCGGCAGGAAAATCAGCGCCGGCATCCACCAGTCCGAAACAATCTCCAGCGTTGAGGGCATCGGCGTTCCGAAGAGGTAACGCCCGCCGACATCAAGGCATATCTGGAACATCATGACGACGAGGCAAGAGCTCGCTGCCGACGCGAGAATGCACCCCAACCTGCCCAAAAAGACATCGATTTGTTGCATGAATAATCCGGAGTTTCAGAGAGAGAGAGAGGGGGCGGCGCTCATGAAGCTCCGCCGCGACCGGCTCAAAGGCCGTATTCGTTTTCCGAAAGCTTGTCGAAGATCTCGGTCTTCATGCGCTCGGCAAACGCCTCGCCGGAAAGACCGGAAGCCGTGATCTCTTCCCATTTGGTAAGCGAAGCCTGATAGCTCTCAATCAGCGCTTCTGCATTCTTGGCGCCGTAGACGTCCTGCGCCTTCTTGACGATGGAGGCGATGTCCTGACTGTTGAAAGCGGCAATTTCCGTCTCCAGCACTCCCGGCTTGTCGAAAACCTTCATGCCATGGTCGGCAGCTTCCGCCTTGGCGTCTTCGTTCTGGGCCACATAGGCGTTGGTGGTCGCCACGATTGCGTCCGCCATCTCGTCGAGCAGTACGCGACGGTTTTCAGCGCTAAGCTCTATCCAAGCGTTCTTGTTGAAGGCAAGAAGCGGACCGGAATTGTAGACGCCGAAGCTGCCGAGCGTGATAGTGTCGGCCACATCCCAGAGCGAATGCGTCTTCAGCGATGCGGCAGGCTGCATGGCGATGTCGATCATGCCCTTGTCCAGAGCTTCGTACATCTCTGAGCTGGAGGTATGCACGACGGTCGCGCCAGCCTCGCCGATCCAGCGATCCCAGGCGCCACCGGGCGAACGGATGCGCTTGCCAGCCACATCGCTGGTTTCGGTCACGTGTTCCTTGCTGATCAGCGCATAGGGCGCAGTCGCGTAGCTACCGGTGTATACGACGTTCTGCTTGGCAAATTCGTCAATGCAGGGCGCACAATTGAGCAGCGTGAACTCGGTCACGGCAGCAGCAACGGCCAGTGAATCGCCGCTCATCATGGCGAGTTCTGCAACTAGCTGGCTGGTGGGCAGCTGGGCCGGGTTGTAGGTGAGTGCCAGAACGGAAGCATCGGCAACACCGTCGCCAAGGCCCGTCAGCGTTTCCTTTCCACCCAGCAGCGCGCCACCGGAAACAAGTTTGAAAGTTACGTCACCACCGGAGGCCTTGGACACGGCCGAAAAGTAGGTTTCATAGCCGGCAAAGATCGTCGGATGCGACGGCGCGACCCATGAGCTGACGGTCAGTTCAATGGCGGCCGCGCTGACGGTGCTTGCTGCAAGGCCGAGCAGGGCGGCAGTAATTGTCTTCTTCATGTTTCCCTCTGTTCTGTCAGGTTGAAGCGCTCCCGAGGCACATTTCGGAAGGTCAGTTGTGAAACGTCAGCCATGGCTGGCCCCAGCGTTTCGCAAGACTGGATGACGTCGAACCGGCTGCCAAAGGCAGCGCGGAAATGGTTTTTCGCCTTGGCGAGAAGTACGGGCACCGTGTCGATATCGATGCCGTGGAGGCGGAAATAGGCCGTGTCGTTGGGCGACTGGCAACCCGTAGTGATGATGACCCTCAGGCCATTGACGCCGATCAGCGCGGTGGGGCCGAGATCTACCGGCATACCGCGTTCCATCGCGTCTTCGTTCCGGAATCTGCCATCGGTGACACAGAGCACCTTGGCCATGCAGCATAGTGGTTCGCCGAACCGGTCGTCGAGCCGTCCGCCCAACGAGACTTTAAGCATCGCGCCGACGCCCATAGCATGGGCTTTCGCCACCAGATCCGGATCGCAGAAGAAGGCCAAAACGCTACCTTCCGGCAGGTCGGCTCGAAGAGCTTCGGTGCACAGGCCCGGCGTGTCGCCAATGCCGCCGGACAGGGGATTGTCAGAAGGTTCGAGAAACGCGATGCGCTCGCCGCTCGCCCATGGACGGGCCGCGAGCGCCTCGTGCGCCGACGGCAGGTCCGGCCGAAACCGGGCCTGCTGCGATAGCATAAAATCCGCAATCTCATCCGCCAGCGCTGCGCCTTCGGCTTCGTCCAGACAGGTTACCAGCACGCCGGCATCGGCAACGGGCACATCCGCATAGGCAAAGCTTGCGTAGGGGTAGGCGGCGGGGAACGACGCTGCGACGGCGTCCGGCGCAAGGGTTTGCGCCTTCGCCTCAATGTCGCGCATCGGGCCCGGCCCGTCTGTGCGCATGTTGAAGCTCGGCAAAATGCGTCCGATCCGGCGAAGGATCACGCGCGGTTTCAGTCCGCCTGTCACCATGCGGGCGAGCATATCGAGTGCTGCCTGCGCCGTCTCGACCATGTCCACATGGGGGTACGTGCGGTAGATAGTTGCCGCGTTCAACATGTCCGCCAGTTCAGGTGCGATGCAGGCATGCATGTCGAAGGATGCAGCAATCGGTAGATCGGGAAATCGCTGGCGCAGGGCTTTGACAAGCGACAGCTCTGGATCGAGATCTGTCGTTCCGATGCATGCGCCATGAAGCGAAAGATAAAGTCCGTCGATGTCGTCAAGCGATGCATCGTCAATGAGTTCCTGCGTCAGCCGCTCGAGCAGCGCCTGGTCGACCGGGCCGGCGGGCGCTGCCGAAGCACAACGGGAGAACACCAACTCGATGTTACCACGCTGCTCGGACCAGGCGAGCGCACCGCCCAATTCCGTGGAGGTGCCCCGGTACAGTTCGCGGGCTTCTTCACCGCGCACCCATTCGCGGGCCTGAAATTGCTCCAGGCGGGTCTCGCAGACGGAGAATGAGTTTGCCTCGTGCCAGAGCCGGGCGACGCCAATACGCATATCGTTCCCAATGAAAAATTGAAACAATTGTTTTATTGTTGTTAAAATAGCGCATTTGTTTTGTCAAGTTTAGCCGAAGGCTTGAACTTTGATTTTCCTCGACACCAGTATGATCTCGGAAACGCTAAATAAAGCGCCAGAACCAGGTGTAGTGGCGTGGTTGGTACGTCATGACGCGGAGCTGGCGTTGTTGACGGTTGTCATCGCCGAGATCGCGTTCGGGATTCAGAAAATCCGTCCGAATCAGCGCGCCGATCGCCTGGAATAAGGGCTTTCGGATTGGTGGCGCAGATTTGCAGATCGGATCATTGGACTGACTGAAGCTGCCGCATAGGCATATGGCGACCTCATAGTCGAGGCCGCCCGCAAGGGACGCCTGTTGATTTTCACTGAGAACTGGCTCTGACCCACTTTTGCTGACGTGTAGCTATTAGGATGCGCCAATCAATCGCGCCTGCAATAGATCGAGTTTTGCTCGCCCGTACATTTGGCGTTTGTTGAGCTTCAGACGCGTGATCTGTCCCTCCGTTTGCCCATTCGACCAATGAGAGATGAAAGCGTTCCGAACGGCGTCGATATCCTTTTCGACGCCGTTGGCGAAAGATGCGACTAAGCTGTTCTTGGCTGCTGCAAGCCAGTCATCAAGCCTGCATGCTGTCTTCGAGCGGATCATGGATTGAAAGTCGCCAATGGCATCGCGCGCGGCCACTAGTTCCGGAACACTCATTTCAATCGCCGCCACCAAGACTACCTCGGTCTTCGCCAATTCATCGCGTGTGGCAGTCATCAATCGAGCGATAACCCTTACTGATGGGGTTCGGGCAAATCCACTTTGGTTGGCCTTCTCTGCCAGCCGGCGGCGCTGCGCCCATTGTGAGACGACGCCACTTTGCCCTGGAAAGCCCTCCTCCCGCATCTCGCGCCAAAGTGCCAAGGCATTTCGAGCCCTTTCGTCCCAGCGGTTGTTAAACCACGCTAGTCAGCTATCGAGCGAACTTGGCCGTGTTCGAAAGACATCGAGGCGCTGGCCGCGTAATACGTCGCGGACAAGCTTCTGGCTATGACCGGTTTGCCGCACGATCTGCCGAATTGGGTTGCCCATTTTCGACAGCTCTCGAATCGCTTCATTCGTTTCCTGGCGGCGTAGATAACTCTCGTATTGCAACTTTTCCGCATAAGTCAAAAGCTTGGGGTCAATGACATTGCTGCCGACCGCCTGCCTGATCTGGCGCATTGACCTGCCGACAGCGTCAAGAAACGCCCGGCTGGAATTCTCCATCAGATGCCAACGGTCGGCGACCTGCTCTGCATCAGGCAGGGCCTTCGTGATGGCGTCGCCGTAGCCGCCACCCCGGTCACCAGCGACGATCGATATCGACTGATGTTGGGCAAGCCATGATCGAGACGTATCCAGCGCTCGATCTGGTAAGAGGGTAACAGGCCTCCGCCGTTCCAGATCGCAAACGATTGCGCCGTAGGTCTGGACGCGTCAAAAGGCAAAGTCATCAATACCTATGACAGTGAGTTCATCGCTGTGATCGGCAATACGCCGGCGAACCACGCGCAACAGTGTGTCGTTGCTCACTGGCATCATGAGGCGGTTGGCAAAGGCGGCAGCCGGTCTTCCGCCGAGGGCCAGGCCGAGATGGTGGACGATTGTTTCCAGCAGTTGGGTACGCCGACCATAGCGAGCCAATACGCCACCATCGAATTGTTCGCAGAAGATGCGCCGACTGCACAAAACTGAATCACACCAGAAGCGACGCACTACTATCGTTAACTGTACACGCGGACCACAAAGCGGAAGGTCAGAAGGTCGGCGCAAATATCGGCTTTGAACTCTTCAGCTCGGTCGCCCACAGTCCGGACATTTTCCCGAGCGCTGGCGCGATCGCAACTGGATTTGAACGCTATCCGCTACAACCTTCACTTCATCTACTGAAAAGCCATCAGGCGCGAGGCTTGCGCGCGGAAATCGATGTTACATAAGCTGATCCTCCGGTGAATCAGCAAAAGCCTGCCTTCCAACAGTAGCAAATATGATGCAGAGCCAATTCTCTCTGGAAATCAACATCATGCATCTCAAAACGTCGCCAAGTGCCATCAACCCGACCGATTTTTCGCGTACAATGAACTCTGTGGGGGAGAACCAGCTAGATGCCGCTCTGCCATAGCAGAGGACCGCGCGGCAACCTCTTGGACGATCACTTCACGGTTTCTGCCTAAGAAAATCGAAATCGCACCCGGCAGGAGCCGGCAGAACACTGTCTCTATAAAGCTTGCGGTAACCGCGGTCCCAGCCGTCTGGGCTCCGGACCAAATCGGATCGGCGTCGATCGAGTTCTTCCGGCGTTACCAGAATGTCGATGGATTTCGAAGACGCCGACAAACGAATCCTGTCACCATCCCGAACTAATGCGAGCGGTCCGCCGAGTTCTGCCTCGGGCGCAACGTGCAGCACAATGGTACCGAACGCTGTGCCGGACATTCGCGCATCTGAAATGCGCACCATGTCCTTTACGCCCTGGCGGGCCAGTTTTTTCGGAATGGGCAGGTAACCCGCTTCCGGCATGCCGGAAGCGCTGCGAGGCCCTGCGTTCTGCAACACCAGAACGTCGTCGGCTGCCACGTCCAGATCGGGGTCGTCGATCCTATTTGCCAAATCTTCAAGCGAGCTGAAAACGACCGCTCGGCCTTCGTGTTCAAGAAGCTCTGGCGTTGCTGCGGCACGTTTCAGGATGGCTCCATCTGGTGCCAGTGTTCCCTTCAGCGCGATTAAGCCGCCCTTAGGATGGATCGGATCGTCAGCTTTGCGAATAACTGCATGATCGATCGGGTCGGCTAGTGGTGCTGTCAGCCTGTCGCCAAGGCTCCGACTGGTGACGTCGATCGGTGTCTTGTCGAGATCGGCGGCGAGTCCCTGCAGAACGCCGTCAAGCGCCCCTGCTGCGTAGAAATCTTCCATGTAGCTCGCACCAACCGGCTTTAGGTCGACCAGAACCGGCGTTTCATCGGAAAGGCTGTTGAAACGGTCGAAGTCAATGTCGATCCCCATGCGGCCTGCGATCGCGGCCAAGTGAATGACTGCATTCGTCGATCCGGAGATAGCCAGCAGCACCCGGATGGCATTTTCGACCGAAGCCCGTGTGATCAGCTTGTTTGGCGTAGGCCCGCCAGTAAGGGCCATCTTGACGGCCAGCGTTCCACTTTCCTCTGAAGCGCGCAAACGGTCTGCATGAACCGCCGGAATTGCGGCTGAACCCGGCAAGGCAAAGCCCAAGGTTTCGGCGATCAGCGCCATGGTCGAAGCAGTCCCCATGACGGCACATGTTCCGGCAGTCACGGCTAGCCGGCCCTCGATCTGGTTGATCTCCTGTTCGTCGATGTTGCCTGCCCGGTATTGCCCCCAGAAACGTCGACAATCGGTACAAGCCCCCAGCCGCTCGCCTCGGTGCCTGCCCGTCATCATGGGGCCTGCAACAAGCATGACCGCAGGCTTTCCGGCGGAGGCCGCCCCCATCAGAAGCGCAGGAACGGTTTTGTCGCAGCCGCCCATCAGGACGACGGAATCCATCGGCTGGGCGCGGATCATCTCTTCAGTCGCCATGGCCATCAGGTTGCGATAGACGAGTGAAGTCGGGTTGAGAAACACCTCGCCGAGCGAGATAACCGGAAAGGGAACTGGCAACCCCCCCTCAGCGAGAATGCCGCGCTTCACCGCTTCCAGCATTTCTGGAAAATGCCGGTGGCAGTTGTTGAACCCGCTTTCAGTGTAGCAGATTCCGACAATCGGCTTGTCGAGAGACTTGCCCGTATAACCCATCGACTTGGCGAAGGAACGGCGCAAGTAGCGGGCAAATTCCGGATCGCCGTAATTGGTCAGACCGCCGGTGATCCCCTGCGGCCCCTTTGGCTGATCAGACATCGAGCGTCCCTTTCAGGAATTTGTGCCGTGTGTATTTGGGCGTCAGGTAATCGAGAATGCCGAGGCTGCCGCCTTCCCGCCCGAAACCGCTTTCCTTGATACCGCCGAAAGGCGCCTCCGCGGTCGCAAGCAGGGTCTCGTTGATACCGACCATACCGGCTTCAAGCGCCTCCGACGTGCGCGCCGCCAGGTCGCTGTCACGGGTAAAGACATAGGAGGCAAGGCCGAACTCGGTGGAATTGGCTCGCTCGATAACCTCGTTGAAGCTGTCGAAGGCGGTTAGCGGCGCCACCGGCGCAAAGGGTTCATCCGACATGATGCGGGCCTTGTCCGGGACGTTGCCGAGAACGGTCGGCTGCAGGAAATGGCCGGTGTTATGTTCGGGAGGCCTTCGGCCGCCGGTCAGGAGTTCGGCACCGCAATCGATCGCATCCTCGACGAGCGACAGGGCGGTCTTCAGTCCCCGCGCCCGGATCATCGGCCCGGTTGTCACGGTTTCTTCGAGGCCATCGCCCACCTTCAGGCCTTGCGCATACTCCGTAAAGGTTTCGGCGAAGGAGGCGTAGATGTCCCGGTGAATGTAGAAGCGGGTCGGCGAAATGCAGACCTGACCGCAATTGCGGAACTTGGTTGCGGCCAGCTTATGCGCTGCCGCCACCGGGTCGCTGTCGGGATAGACGATCACCGGCGCATGACCGCCAAGTTCCATCGTCACCTTCTTGATGCCTTCAGCCGCCTGACGAAGAATGCTTCGTCCCACCTCAACAGATCCGGTCAGCGATACCTTCCGGATAACCGGTGAAGCGATCAGGTCTCCCACCATCGGCACGGCCGATCCGGTCAGGATCGACAGGACACCTGCCGGCAGGCCTGCTTTCATCAGGGCTTCGCCTATGGCGAAACAGGACCCTGGTGCTTCGGAGGCCGGGCGCGCGATGACGGGGTTGCCAGCCGCCAGTGCTGCTGCGATCTTCCTGGACGGCAGCAGCATCGGGAAGTTCCAGGCCGACAGCGCCAGGCACGGGCCGACCGGCTGATAGGACACGGACAGGCGCTCGTCTGGATTCCGCCCCGGAATGATCTGGCCGTAGATCCGCTTTGCTTCTTCGCCATACCACTCGAACTGATCGGCGCTTGCCTGCACCTCTGCACGGGCTTCGGCTAGCGGCTTGCCGGTTTCGGTGGACATGATGCGGGCATAGGTCTCGGCATCGTCCTTGAGATTTTCCGCCGCCTTTCTCAGGATGGCGGCCCTTTCCCAGGCAGGCACACGCGCCCAGGCCGGTGCGATCGAGGCGCAGACCGACAGGGCAAGATCGATATCCTTCCGCCCTGCTGCCGGGATCCGCCCGATTTCCATCTCGCTGACGGGGCTGATCACGGCAAGGGTCCCGCCATCGGCCGCAGGGCGCCATTCGCCTTCGACCAGAAGGCCATACTTCTCGAACATCTTGAAAACTCCCTCGCCGTCAGATCAGCGTTTTGGCGTATTTTGCCTGCACGTCGGCACACCAGTTGCCGACATTCCAGCTTCCATAGGCGCCCATGCCCCCGAGCGGGTCCGGACCGTAATAGACAGGCAGGTGAATAAGGCTCAGTCCCTTATGGGCATGCGCTTCCGCCAGCGCCGCCTTCAGCGTTTCGCCAGTGTAACCACCCCAAAGGGCTTTGAGACCCTGCACGGAGGACGCCATCCGGACATAGTCCACGGCGACGCCGTCATTGGTGCGGTAGTCCGTGCCATACTGCGAAAGCTGCAGATGGCTTATTGCCGCCATCCGGCGGTTGTCCATCAGCAGAATGGTGCCGTGGACCCCATGCTCGACGCCGTCAATCAGCACTTGCGGGTTCATCATGAAAGATCCGTCGCCGGTAAAGGCGATGGCATACCGGCCCTCATCCGCAAGCCCGCCGGCCAGGAGGGCCGAGACGGCAAAGCCCATGTAGGAGGCTCCGGATTCGGTGAAGGTCTCGCCCGGACGGTTGTCCTCGACAACCTGAAAGCCGTTGGCCTGGACGTCGCCGGCATCGAATATCTTCAAGGCCCCGACATCGCGCGCAAAAAGATCCGCCACATGGATTGCCTGCGGCTGAGACAGGCAGGTCTCCGGCCAGACATCGTCCGAAAGCGGGCCGGACGTGTAGCGGGCGGTCTTGAAGGCCTGCCACTCGGCTTTCCTCGCGGCGCAGGCCTTCAGCCAACCGGCCTTGTTGTCCTCTGCTCGAAGCCGGGTCGCCAGCGCCGCCAGGATCACGCCCGCATTTCCCGCCAGCGCCAGGGTGTTGTTGTAGTGCTGAACGTCGACGGGATCGGCATTGATGTTGATGACGGCCTTCGCCTTCGGCCAGCCGATGCCGGAACAGTCTGACTGGCAGACGCCGCGGCTGCCGACGAACACCACCAGCTCCGCTTCCTCCATGGCATAGTTGCCGCTGATCGAGCCCTTGGACCCGCCGACATGCATGTTTTGCGGATGATCGTCCGGCAGGACCCCGGTCGACCCCGGGCTGAGGACGACGGCTGCACCTGCGGCTTCCGCAAAGCGGCAAAGTTCCTGCGCCGCGCCGCGCGCCCCTCCCCCTGCCTTGATCGCGACCTTTTCAAAAGACCCGATGAGCGCTGCGGCCCTGTCGAGCACGTCCTCGTTCGGAATTGCCGCTGCCCCGAAGACAGGCCGTGCCGGAAGGGCATCGAGCCGCAGCGAGACCGTTTCGGGCTGCGTGTTCAACGGCAGGTTCAGATAGAAGGGTCCCGCTTTCCAGGGATGGAAGACAGTCCCGGCACCGCGCCTCAAGGCATCGCGCAGGGCCTCGGGTGCATGCAGCGTATAGGAGGTTCCCATCGCGCCGGTGATCTGCGCGAACAGTCCCTGTTCGGGCTTGGGCACCTGCTGCATGTTGTAGCCTTCGCCATGCGTCGTCTCGTCCCCATAGATGTGATAGAGACCGACACCGTTGGACGCGGCCGCCAGAGATCCGGCGAGAGCCTGCAGCGCACCGGGTCCGATGGACGTGATCACGGCGCAGGGTTCGTCGTAGAACCACCGCAGCGCCGTACCCGCATGAGCCATTTCAACCTCGTTGCGGAACTGGAACCCCTTGACCAGCCCTGCGGCCTCATAGATCCGCAGGGTTTCGCCGAGTTCGGTCGAGCCGTGTCCGAGGATCATCAGATACTTGCTGACCCCTTGCCGCAGCAGCCCGAGCACCAGTGCCTCCGTAAGGGGCAGAGAAACGACATCCGACAGCACGCCGCTCTCGATTGCCGCGTTCAGCCCGCCGGCTGCCGCCAGCCATGCGGCCCGTTTTTCCCGCGTGTCCGGAAAGGCGCTCATCAGACATCCCCCCCGAGGCTGACCGTCCGGCCTTCACGGGCGGACTGTTCCGCCGCAAGGGCGAAGCGCAGCACGGACCGGCCCTGGCGGGCGGTCAGCACCGGGTCGCCGCCTTCATGCAGGACATGGAGGAAGTGGCGGGTCGAATGAATGAAACTCTGCTCCCAGCCGGAAGGAATGTCGGTGTATTCCGTCACCTTGCCATCCCGGAAGTGAACCAGCGGCGCGCTGTTGCCGATGCTGCCGTGGCCGCAATTGATCCAGAGAACGCCGTGGGTGCCGGTAATCTCGACCCGGTCGTCCTGGGCATAATATTTCCCGGCGATTTCGAGTTCCGGCGAATAGACGATTTCCAGATTGCCGATCCGGTTGCCGGGGAAGCGGAACGAGATGATGGACGGCGCATCGAACAGACCGCCATCGGGACGTTCGGTATGGTGGATGAACGCGTGCACTTCCGAAGGCATGCCCATGAAATGCCAGGCAAGGGCAAACTTGTGATGGCCATCGTCGAAAACAAGCGGGCCACCGCCCGCCATTTCCAGCTGCTGGCGCCAGGCATCGGCTTCCTTCGGAACTTCCCAGGCGGTCTTGCTTTTCCCCGGATTAGACTTGATGCGGATCGAGAGCGGCTCACCGATTGCCCCCTGGCCGATCAGCTCCTTCGCCTTCATGACCGGCGGATGGAAAATGAAGTTCTCGAAAATCTTGAACGGCCGGTCGTGGGCTTCGGCCGCGGCAACCAGCTGGTCCGCCTCCGCGAGGTTCATGCACATAGGCTTTTGCAGGGAGACGATCTTGCCGGCTTCGATTGCCTTCAGCGCCGCAGAAAGATGCAGATGATGCGGCAGGAGCAGTTCGACCAGATCGACGTCGTCCCGTGCCAGAAGGGCTTCGTAATCCTCTTCGATTGCCGCATCGGTGCATCCCCAGGCCGCCGCGCGCGAGCGGGCCAGCGCCGGGTCCCTGTCGCACAGGGCGGTTATGCGTCCGCGCGGGTTCTGCGTGTATTCGATGGCGTGGAGATCGGAAATGCGACCTGTGCCAACAATGCCAACGCGAAGAGGCGTCTTGCTCATATCATCTAGGCTCTCTGAATGGGGTAAGTGGAGTGGCGCGCACCAGCTCGCCGAGTTCTTTCAGGCGGTCGTCATCGACCCTGACCGACGGACCCGAGACACCGAGCGCCGCGATCATGCGGTCCCGGACATCGAAAACAGGCCTGGCGGCACAGCGAATGCCGGGTGCAAATTCTTCATCGTCGATTGCGAAGCCGCGGCTCCGGGTTTGGGCGAGTTCCGCCAAAAGCGCGTCTTCGTCCGTGATGGTTTTCGGCGTGTAGCGGGGACGATCCGCCGGCAAGGTGGCATTGCCGAAGGACAGGAACGCCTTCCCCAGCGCCGTACAGTGAAGCGGGGAAAGGGATCCTATCGGGTGATCGACCTTCAGTGGCAGGATGGAATCCACCTTGTCGATGTACCAGACCCGCGTATCGACCAACACGGCCAGATGAGCGCATTCACCCGTCTCTCGCACCAGCGCTTCCAGCGCGGGCCGGCAGCGTTCCTTGCAGGCAACCACATCGGACAGCGAATGCTCGTGGCCGCCGCCATTGTGACGGTCGGAAGCCACATAGCGGCGGGATCCGTCCTGGGCCGCATATCCGGACGCGACCAGGGTCTTCAGAACATGTGAGGCATTCGATTTGTCGACGCTCAGTTCGTCTGCGATCTCGGTCAGCCGCATTGGCTGATCGGACGCGTGGAGCAGGTCGAGGGTTCGCAGGCCGCGGGTAAGGGATTGAAGCAGGCGCACGGATTTCACTCCTTTGGGAAACGCATCGCGTGGAGAAAGTTCACTTATGCTGTACTTATTGTTTAACATAGTCAAACTTATTTGGTCCGTGAGCCGATTTTTCTTAGTTATCGCGGTTGAAATTGAAATATGCAACACTTTTTGTTGACATAGGCGAAATCTTTTGTACGTATGGCGAAGTTGTTGGCAAAATAGTTCAGCATATGTAAACTTCTGGGAGGAGTTCCGATGATACGCATTACTCGCCGTACCTTGCTCGCGTCCGCAATGGCGGTATCCGCGGCCGGTTTCGTCTCCCCGCTGCATGCGCAGTCCGGGGACGTCACGATCAGCCACTATTTCACCGGCGAACTCGGCCTGAAGGCCTTCGGCGAGCAGATCAAGCGTTACGAAGAGGCGTCCGGCTACACACTCAAGGACAGCCCGGTTGGCCACGAGGACTACAAAACGGACATTCTCGTGCGGGCGTCGGGCAACAGCCTGCCGGACGTCTTCAGCTACTGGGCGGGGGCGAGGGTTCAGTTCATTGCCGATTCAGGTGCTTTGCATCCGATTGACGACATGTGGGACCGTGCGGGCCTGAGCGATGTCATCGCCGGCGCCATCGCCGCCAGCGCAACGAAATACAACGATCACCGCTACCTGGTGCCGTTCAACTATCACTATGCCGGTGTCTTCTATAACAAGGCGGTTCTCGAAAATGCCGGCGTCAGCGACATGCCGACCGACTGGAACGGCTTCCTGGCCCTGTGCGAAAAACTGAAAGCTGCTGGCGTCGCGCCGATCGCCCTCGGTTCGGCAAACCGCTGGCCAGCGCAGTTCTGGTTCGACTATCTGCTGCTACGCACCGCCGGCCCCGAATACCGCGCCCGGCTGATGGCGGGCGAAGCTTCCTATGACGATCCCGAAGTCCAGCGTGCCATGGGCATGTGGAAGGACCTGACGGACAAGGGCTACTTCACCGAAAACGCCAATGCCGACACCTGGACTGATGCTTCGGACAAGGTTGCGCGCGGCGACGCCGCCATGACCCTTATGGGAACGTGGATCACCGGCTACTGGAACGGCCTCGGCCTCGTTCCGGGCGAAGACTACGATTTCTTCGCGTTCCCGGTCATCGACGACGGTCTTCCGGTAACGTCGGTCGGACCTGTCGACGGGCTCGTCATTGCCGCCAACGCGGCCAATCCGGAAGGCGCCGAAGCGTTTCTGGAGTTCATGGTATCGAACACGGACGTTCAGGCCGACTGGAGCAAGGCCCAGGGTGCGCTTTCAGCCAACGTGAATGTCGATCCTTCCAACTACAATCCGGTCATGCTCAAGGCATTCAACACGGTCGACAAATCAGAGGTCTTCGCCTTCAACTACGACCTTGCCACGCCGCCGCCGGTCGCCGAAGTCGGCTTGTCCATGTTTGCCCGTTTTATGGACGATCCCAACAAGGTGACGGATATCCTGTCGCAGGCTGCGACCGACGCAAAAGCGGCATTCGAACAACAATAACAATAATATTTGCGGGCTGACTGCGGCACCGCTGCCAGCCCGCAACTCTGGAGAGGTCAATGGAACGAGAAAACCGAATCTGGCGCCTGATCCTTCTGGCGCTTCCTCTGCTTGTCTTCTCCGTTCTCGTAATCTGGCCGTTGTTGAGTTCGTTTTATTACAGTTTCACCAACTGGAACGGGTTCAACAGCGACTATGACTATGTCGGTTTTGAGAATTTCATCCGGATCTGGACGGACCGGCTGTTCTTCAACGCCATCGTGAACACCGCCATCTGGATGGTCGCGGCAATCCTTTTGCCGACCGTTCTCGGTCTGGGGCTGGCGCTGCTGCTGGATTCCAAGGTCCGGGGCGCCAAGGTTTTCAAGACCATCTTCTATCTGCCCATCTGCCTCTCGGCCATCGTCGTCGGGCAGATCTGGGTCTGGATCTATCAGCCGGACTGGGGCCTTCTGAACACCGTGATCGAGCAGATTACCGGCGGCCGCTTCAACTATGCCTGGCTCGCCCGGCCTGACAGCGCGCTCTATTCCGTCATCGTCGCCTGGTCCTGGCAGCAGACCGGCCTTTCCATGGTGATCTATCTCGCCGGACTGACGGCAGTGCCCTCTGATCTTCTCGAAGTCTGCGAGATCGAGGGCGCTTCGGTCTGGCAGCGTGTCCGCCATGTGCTCATCCCGCTTCTCACCCCATCGACCGTCGTCGTGGTCGCGCTGTCCGTGATCAACTCCCTCAAGGGCTTCGACATCCTGTTCATCATGACCGGCGGCGGCCCGTTCAACAGTTCCGACACCCTTGCAATGCACATGTACAACGAGAGCTTCCGGAAATACTTCATGGGTTATGGCAGCGCGATTTCGGTGGTGCTCTTTCTGATCGCCCTGACGATCATCGGCCTATATTTCCGCCAGTTGAAGAAGGTGGACGAAATCTATGGCTGAGCTTGCCACCTCTTCGGTTCCGCGTCGTTTCAATCCGTGGCCGGTGACGATCTTCCTGATCCTGTGTTGCCTTGCCGTCCTGTTCCTGGCCCCGACGCTCGGCGTGGTGCTGTCCTCGGTCAAGACCACGCGGGCGATTGCCCTCGGAGACCTGTGGTCCCTCCCCGACACGCTTTTTCTGGGCAACTATGTAGAGGTGCTGAACAATCCGGCGGTGCATCGGTATTTCCTCAACACCCTGCTGGTCACGGTGCCCGCGACCATCGCCTCGACCGCTCTCGGGGTTCTAGCGGGATATACCTTCGCGAAACTGCCGTTCCGCGGATCGAACCTCCTGTTTCTTCTGATCGTCGCCGGCATGTTCTTTCCGCCGCAGGTCATTCTCGTGCCGCTGTTCCGGCTGTTCAACGGCCTCGGGCTCATCGACACGCTCTGGCCTATCGGTCTGGTGCACACCGCGCTCGGGATCCCCATCTGCACCCTGCTGATGCGCAATTTCTTCGCCACTGTTCCCAATGCCCTGCGGGAAGCAGCCATCCTGGAAGGTGCGAACGAATGGCAAGTCCTGACTCGCGTCGCCCTGCCGCTCAGCCTGCCCGCGCTGGCTGTGCTCGCCACGCTGCAATTCACCTGGATCTGGAACGATTTCCTCTGGCCGCTGATCTTCACGCAGTCCGACGACATGCGCACGATCATGGTCGGCATCGTCAATCTGCGCGGTCAATACACCGTTGCCTGGGGAGTCCAGGGAGCGCTTTCGCTGATCGCCAGCCTCCCGACCCTGCTCATCTTCCTCTTCTTCCAGCGCTACTTCATCAAAGGTATGACAATGGGCGCGGTCAAAGGATAAGCCATGGCTGAAGTCACTTTAAAAAACATCCGCAAGTCCTTTGGCTCGGTCGAGGTCATCAAAGGCGTTGATCTCGAAATCGGACAGGGCGAGTTCGTCGTCTTCGTCGGGCCGTCCGGTTGCGGCAAATCCACCATGCTACGAATGATTTCCGGGCTTGAGGATGTATCCTCAGGATTCATTCAAATTGATGGTGTCGACGTCACGCATGTCGCGCCGTCCAAGCGCAAGCTTGCCATGGTATTCCAGTCCTACGCCCTGTTTCCACATCTGACTGTGGCGGAAAACATCGGCTTCGGCCTCAAGCTGAACAAGGTCCCAAAAGCAGAAATCGAACAGCGTGTGCGCAAGGTAGCTGAAACCCTGCAGCTGGAAATGTTGCTGGATCGGACACCCCGGCAGCTATCGGGCGGCCAGCGCCAGCGTGTTGCCATTGGACGGTCCATCATTCGTGACCCACGCGTCTTCCTGTTCGATGAACCGCTGTCTAATCTGGACGCTGCCTTGCGCGTGCAGATGAGACTGGAGATTGCCCGGCTGCACAAGGACCTTAAGAACGTTACGATGATCTATGTGACCCACGATCAAGTTGAAGCACTTACGCTTGCGGATCGGATTGTCGTCTTCAATGGTGGAAAGATCGAACAGGTAGGCACACCCATGGAGCTCTACCACAACCCGATCAACACCTTCGTTGCCGGCTTCATCGGGGCTCCAGCCATGAACTTCCTAGACGGGACTGCTGGTGACAACGGCAAGGTGACGGTTGGAGACCTGGTACTGACCCCGACCAGACCCACCGGTCTGCGCGGTTCGGTGACCGTGGGCATCCGTCCGGAACATCTTGATCTCGTGTCGTCCGCAAGATCGGACTTCACGGCAAAGGTCAGCATGATCGAGAAACTCGGCGCAGAGACCCTGCTCTATCTCGGTGTGCCTTTCACCCGTAACGTTCTAACTGCACGTGTCGACGGAACGCTTTCGATCGAGGAAGGCGACACAGTGTATCTTGCGGTCAACCGGAACGCGGTTCACACTTTCGCAAATTGATATAAGGCGAAAACCTGACAAGAATAGAATAGAACTTTTGGCATTGCCAACTTATTCTGGTTGGCGAGCGTTGTTCCCCGTTTTGGACGGGCTTGATGATGTAGACGTCCACCGCTGCCTTGCTGTGGGAAGGTGGGATTTCCTCGATCCTCCAGGAGGCGTCAATGTCTGAAGTTCACATAATCGGCTTTGATCTTGCGAAGTCTGTTTTCCAGGCCCACGGAGCTGATGGATCAGGCGAGGTTGTTTTTCGCTAGCGACTGCGGCGGAAATAGGTTTTGGCCTTTTTCGCTGATCAGCCGCGCTGTTTGGTTGCAATGGAGGCTTGCGGTAGCGCCCATTACTGGGGGCGTGAGCTTGCTCGGCTCGGCCATAAAATGAAGTTGATACCACCAATCTACGTAAAGCCGTTCGTAAAGCGCCAAAAGAACGATGCTGCGGATGCCGAAGCGATCTGTGAAGCAGCCAACCGTCCGACAATGCGCTTTGTGCCGGTGAAGAGTGAAGAACGTCAGGGCATTGTGGTTTTGTTACGCACGCGAGAAATACTGATCCGGCAGCCCACGCAGACCATCAATGCATTGCGCGGTCATTTGGCGGAATTTGGTGTGATTGTTCCTAAAGGTGCAAGCAATGTTGCAAAGTTGATAGAGCGTATTGCCTCTCCTGAAACCTCTCTTCCCGAAGTGGCACGAGCAGCCCTGAGTTATTCAACAGACAGCTTGTTGCGATTGGAAGATCAGGTGCGGGAACTGGATCGTAAGATTGCCGATCTCGCCAAGGCGGATGAAACGGCGCAGCGGTTGATGACAATTCCTGGGATTGGTCCTTTGATTGCCGTTGCCATGGCGGCCCTGGCTCCTCCGCCAGAAACTTTCCGGCGAGGACGGGACTTTGCAGCTTGGTTATGACTGACTCCGAGGCAAAACTCAACAGGTGGGAAACAGGGGCTGGGGGCCACGACAAAGATGGGAGAACGCTCCCTGCGTCGTCTCCTGATTATTGGTGCAAACAGTGTGGTTTTGTGGTGCTCAAAGAAAGGAGTTGCGCCGGGAACATGGCTTGAGGGGATGCTCGCGCGCAAGCCAGCTACGCTGGTGAGAGTGGCGCTAGCGAACAAGATGGCACGTATTGTCTGGGCGATCATGCCAGGCAATCAGACATACCAGGCTCCGGTTGCTCAAACATAATAAAGCAAGCGACTGCGGAGGCGGCGGCGCAAGAGAGGTTTTTGGAAGTTTGGCGCAACAATCGTGGGATGGGGTCGGGAAAACCAATTTGCGACACAGTGCCTTTGAGCACGTGGGCTTGATTTGGACTCGACCTTCGAACACCATACGGGCCAGCGGCAGTTGAAAGGCCGCATTACAGGCCGGACACATGTCAGAACCCGACCGTGCCAGAAAAATCCAAAAAAATTCTCTTGAAATTCGGGCGTCTACACATGTCGCAAAGTTTTTCGCGTTAGCCACGCCTTGAGATTTGGCTGTTGAAAGGGCGCTCCAGTATTTGGAGTTCCGCATCATGATTTTGAGTGCCATCGTAGAAAAGCTGAAACGCCAATCGAAGGATGACTTCAAAGGCAGACAGTGCGAGGCCTGGCTGATCATCCAAACAGTCTCCTGCTACTTGCGTGATCTGCTGAGCCATCATGACTTGGAAGAAATGTTCCTGGAACATGGCTTTGAAGTCGATCACAGCACCATCAACCGGTGGGTTCTGACCTACGCTCCCCTGATGGAGAAACGGTTGCGGCGTTTCCGCAAACCGCATTGCGGCTTGGTCCGCGTCGATTAGACCTATGTGCGCATCAAGGGCCAATGGCGCTTTCTGTATCGGGCCTTCGACAAGCATGGAAATCCAGTCGATTTCCTGCTCACGGCGAAGCGCTATCTGAATGCGGCCAAGCGGTTCTTTCGAAAAATATTGAAGGATGCCCCGCTGCTGTCACCGTGCAAAATCGGCACAGATGGTGCCAACACTTTTCCTCCGGCTATCGGGGATGCGGTTGACGGCGGCCTGCTTGCTCCGGATCCGGTGCACTATGTGACCAAACATTTGCAACAGGGTATCGAGAGCGATCATTTCAGGGTGAAAAAGAACATGCCCAGGGTCGGTGGGTTCTGCTCGTTCAACTCAGCCAGAAAATCCATCGCCGGTTTCGAAGCCATGCTGTGGCTCAGGAAGGGCTTCGGCTTTGTCAGTCAGTGAAGCGTCCGCGAACAGAACGATCTGCTTGCGGTTCTCTTCGGAATTGAAAAAGTTAACGAAACCTGAAAGGGCTCCCAAAACGGGAGAAACTTGCCCGAAGGAAAAAGTTGCGACACGCCCGCCTGATTAGCAACATTTGCTTGATTACACCAATATTGATGGAAAGGCTTAAAAAGCAAATGGAGGGTAAATCTTTTCTTGAGACAGGCGCTCTACTTCTTGCATCGCGTCATAAGATAACACTGCATGAAGAACTAAAGCCAATGAGAAAATTGCGACGCTGAGGTAGAGTTGTTGAAAGAGCCGCATGATTTAATTTCTTCTTGATACGTATTTTGTAAGTTGTTCCGGATACGGGGGATTAGCTAATCCACTAGCCATTATTCGACGCGAGGTTTTCATTCTCAGTCTAAGAAAATCACTATTTGAACGGATACGCAAGAGAGACACTGCTGCAGGTTGGTCGAGCCAAATCATGCTCTATTTGCGCGTTTAGCCGATGGGAGCATCACGCGTGCCCCGCAATTTTGCCCGCTTCACATCCATGCATATTGCGTAGTTGGCGATAATCCCACAACACCCGATGTAAAAAATACCGCCAATCAAAACGAACTCTCCTGGAATCGGACCAATATCTGCACGCTGAATAAATTCATCCAATGTCGAAACAGGCAGAGGGTGTACAAAAATTTTTCCCAAGTAAGCAATTGCCTGAATCGTTAGGATCCAAAGATAATTTCTTCGTATCCGTCTACCCATAGCGATGAAAAACGACACATGATACTGAGGTTTGATGTAGTCGTGTGCAAGAGTATGCTCCCAGTTTTTTTCTGTTATAAGTATTCCATCAATAAGCATAGGTGCATAGAAGTGTGTTTCCATCCACCGAGCGCGCGCGCGCCAAACATTGAAGTAACGATAACGCCGCGCTTCCAATATCAGAAACAGCCAGATCAATATTCCAACAAGGAGTAAGGGTAATGCTGATGCTTCTGCGGAGGCGTAGGTAACTGAAAGAGCCACTCCTAACGTTACAACAGCCCAGTTGGTCGTCGTATCGAGCCGAGTTCTCCAAATGGTACTGCGATAGACCTCGCCTCGGTACAAATGAGCCAATGCTCCAATTTCGGCAGCAGTAAATTCGCGATTAGGTTTATTCCGAGTGTCACTTGCCAACGAAACGTTTATCATTTCTTCTCTTTCACGATGCGAAACCCGGTGTTTGACGCGGACGCATCGGCCGAATTTGCGTGACGCGCAGCAGTTCTATAGCGCGAACAATAGCTTTCATGGCAAAGGAACGAACCGCCGCGCTGGGACTTCCAGTTGCTTCCGTTGGCAAAAAATGGTTCGTGTCCTTTAGTTACGGCGTGATAGTCGGAAGAGAAATCATCTCGGCACCACTCCCAGACATTACCGACAATGTCGTGTAAGCCAAATGCATTGGGCGGATAGGAACCTGCCGGTGAAGTTCCGACGAAACCATCTGCGGCGGTGTTCAAACCCGGGAATCTTCCCTGCCAGACGTTGCACATGTGAACGCCTCCGGGCTCAAGATCATTGCCCCAAGGATATCGAAGGCTTTGACGCCCCCCCCTGGCGGCAAACTCCCATTGCGCTTCCGTCGGCAAGGCACCTCCGGCCCAGTCCGCGTATGCTAACGCATCGTTCCAACTGATGTGCGTCACTGGGTGATTGCCACGGTTGCAAATGCTGCTATCGGGACCTTCCGGTTTCATCCAATATGCTCCTTCAACCAGATACCACCAGGGCGTTTCTTGAGCTATATTTCTGACATTTATCTTTTCACGCGGTGATAGAAGGAGATGGAACACGAATGATGTGCCGCGCCTCTCAGCATCTGTCAGATAACCTGTTTCGATAGCAAACTTTGCGAATTCCCTATTGAGTATCGGTGTCTGACTGATGCTGTATGGATCGATGGTTACCTTTCTTGGCGGCCCCTCTCCATCCTCTGGATAGCCCTCCTCGATAGGGCCGCCCATGGTGAAGGCACCACCAGTCAACTCAATCCAGTCGATTTCTACTACGATTGGTGAACCACGTTCCAACCGAGGTTGGGTTTGAAGTGCAGAGGCGCTTCCCAGCCTTGGACAACAAAATGCCATTTCAGAAGCCAAACAATCTCGGCAGCCAGAGAAAAATTTGCGGTACGAACGTCACAAGAAGCAAAACGATCGCCATGGCTACAAGGTATGGAATAGAAGCGCTGAATACTTTGTGCACTGGTACGCCCGCTATGCCGCTGGATACGAACAGACATAATCCTACTGGTGGTGTAACCAGTCCCAATGCAAGACATAGGCATGTGAACAAGCCGAAGTGAACCGGGTCAATACCATATGAGACAGCCAAGGGCGCGAAGATTGGTACCAGCATTACAATCGCGGCAGCCTGTTCGACGAAAAGACCTATCAAGAGAAAAATCACAAGCATCAAAGCCATGAAAACATGCGGGTTTTCGGTGAATCCTTGCACGAACATGCTGATAGTTTTGGGAACCCCCTCAATTGTTAGCCACCATGTAGAAACATTGCCAAATGCGATGATTACCATAACGACTGCTGACACAATAACGGTTCGTTTCATAGCTTCATAAACACGGCCGGGCGTAAGTTCACGGGTAACGAAAAAACCGATCAAGACAGCATAGACTATGGCAAGGCAGCCAGCTTCTGTAGGTGTTGCTATGCCTCCTACAATTCCTCCCACCATAATGATAGGAAGAACGGCTGCTATCATGAATCTACCAAGAATTCGGAGGACATCGCGAAGGCGGTATGTTTCCTGGTTTACTGGATAGTTTTTTCGCCTAACTATGAATGCAGTTGCGGCTAATAGAGACGTGCCTAGCAGGATCCCTGGCACGATGCCGGCCAAAAAGAGTGCTGCGATGGATACGTTTCCCGCTGCAAAAGCGAAGATCAACATCGTCAGACTTGGAGGAATGATTGGCCCGACAACAGAACTGACAGCCGTCGTCGCTGCAGCAAGCTCTGCGTCTCCATATTCCTTTTCAGTGGCCTTTATCATCATTGAACCGACTGCACTTGTGTCGGCTATAGCAGATCCGTTAATGCCACCAAAAAACATGCTCACAAGAATATTGATGTAAAGCAAACTACCTTTGATACGGCCAACCAACAACCTAGCAAAATCCAGCAGCCTTTGCAGAATGCCAGAACCGCCCATCAGTTCACCGGCTAGGATAAACAACGGAATTGCCACCAGCGTGAACTTGTCTAAACCTGTCCACAACCGTTGCGCAAAAAGTGGTAGTGGTTCGCCTCCTATCCAGAATACCACAAGTGTTGAAAGGCCTAGAGCGAAGGCTATTGGAACAGAAGCAGCGATCAGCAGTAAGAAGGTCGCGAGGTAAAGTGCAAGCATTTCTTAGGCCCCCGTTACCGGCAAGTGTAATTTATTCAACGGACGGGTTATGTCTGTTAAGAGGAGATATGCAGAAATAACGGTTTGAACCAGGGCATAAAGGGCCCCTGCGGGAACCGATAAATACGGAATCATCATACTGATCCCAAAGACGAACGGATTTGAAGAATTGCGGGCGCTCCAAGCATTGATCAAGCCGTTGTAACAGACCGTTGCAAACAGAATGGACAACAAAATCGCCATAGATATCACAATCCATCTATACCAGCGTGACGGCATGACATGATGAATGATGTCGACTAAAACGTGCTCTCCTTCGCGGATCGCAAGCCCGACCCCTAAAAAAGCCATCCATTGCATCAGATACTTGGACATCGTATCGGCGAAATTCAGCGGCGTGAAAATTACGAAACGTGAAAACACCGACGCGCTGATAGTAATGACAATTACAGCAAGGAATGCAACGCACAAGGCCGTCACACTGAATGCAAGACAACTGTCTAGGGACTGAATTTTACTTCTGAAAGCTGGACTTGGCATAGGAACACCAACTATAAAATGATGTCGATTGGCCCGCTATTGAAAGTAGCGGGCCCACGGTGTTTAAATTCATGTTCGAGATCAGTTTACTTTGTAGCCCCAACCATCATCACCAATCTCGCCCGACTCTTGACGGATCAAATCAATCTTTTCCTGACTCATGCCTTCATTTCCAACGAATTGTGGCCAAACAGTTTCGATAGTTTTTTCCCGAACTTTCCTGTATTCCGCTTCCGGCAAGCTGTAGACCTCGACGCCTTCTTTTTTCATCGCTGTGATGTTTTCGGTAATGAAGTCACTCACAAAGGCGATGTGCCACTGACTGGCTTCCTCTGCTGCTTCTTCCAACACTTTACGAACGTTTTCGGGGAGTTCAGCGTATTTCGCATCGTTTACAACAAGGACGAGCGCATAGTTTTGAAAGTTCAAATCCAGGATGTAGTTGATTAAATCTCCTTCGTGGAACTTCGCCGAGTAGAAGCTCGCAAAGGGAACCGTTAACCCGTCTACCATTCCCAATCGAACGGCTTCCGGTGTCTCAGGCCAATCCACGGTCACGCCCGCTGCCCCCCAGCTTTGGTGAGCAGCTATTTCGAGTGGAGAGCGCGAGGCACGGAACTTCATGCCTTCTAGGTCGGCTGCAGTTTCAATCTTCTTTTTAGAAGTTCCGACTTCACGTGGTCCGCCGATCTCAAAAGTCTTGAACCAACGCAACCCGACTGGCTCGAGTTCCAAATTTACTTGCTTTTGAACTTTCTCACTGCTCATTGTGTTTAGCAACTGGGTCCGTGACTCGAACAAGAAAGGGAAATGAAACACCTCGAACGCTGGTGTAATCGTTGCAAGATTCGCGAAGCTGTCGGCGGCAAAGTCCAGATGACCGTTTTTTACTGCCTCGAATGTTTCGACACCCGAGCCGAGTTGGCCGCCATGAAAAACCTTTACTTCGATATCGCCATTTGATTTTTCAGAGACAAGCTCGGCAAACTTGTTGAGGCCGTATGCCGTAACATCCGTGTTGGACAATACATTTGCCAATCGGAAACTATACTCTGTTGCCTGAACGGATGGTGTGCCGAAGGTGAGAGCCAATACAACTGAAATCGGCCCAAGAAAACTCCCCGGTTTTCTGTAATCTTTTTTCATCTATTCCTCCCTAAGTTCACTGATGATGTGGCCCTGTTTCAGGAGCCTTCTTCCTCCCAGAAAGCTGCTTCATTGCTTTCATGCAGAAATTCGAGAATTTTTTCTCTTGGAATAACACCACAGCGGTCTGCCCAAGCCTGGTAACGTGCAGCCATTTCCGCTACCAAGTTTTCGTTCTGGCCAGCCAAATTGTGCATTTCGGTCCGGTCTGCATCCATATCGTAGAGTTCCCAAGAGTCTGGATATTTGCGCACAAGTTTCCACTTGCCGTGACGTATTGCGGCGTTGCCTTCATGCTCCCAAAAAAGAGGGTTTTCGCGATCGCAGTCTGCTTGAAAGGACTGAACCAGGCTGATCCCTTCACACGGTGGAATAGCGTGACCGCGTCTGCTCTTTGGATAACTCGCTCCGGACACTTCTAAAATAGTTGCCATCAGATCAGGAAGCTGTCCGGGAACATGTCGGATCCCAGCCTGCTGAATTCCATTTGGCCAATGGATAATCAACGGTGTTGAAATTCCACCTTCATGAACCCAGTGCTTATAAAGGCGGAATGGTGTATTGGAGAGGTTCGCCCAGGCCGTACCGTAGCTTTGGTAGGTATCCTCACCGCCAGGCATGATACTCGGGTCGTTCCCGATCTTTACAGGCCGGCCATCTCGTGTCTGATATTGGGCGATCATTAATTCTTCGACTAATTGCCGCGGTTCCACATCCTTCGGTATGTCCTCAGCACAGCCGCCGTTGTCTGACAAAAACACGATCATTGTATCTTCATACTGGCCTGCTTCTTCGAGCGCTGTAAGTATCTCGCCGATTCCTTGGTCCATACGGTCGATCTGGGCTGCATAGACCTCCATAAGCCGAGTCAACCAAGCTTTTTCGTTAGCTTCCTTGAACGGAGGCTGGGACGGATCGCGATCCGTCAACTGCCAGGATGCATCGATCAAACCTGCATTAACGAGACGAGCAAGTCTTTGTTCGCGCAGTAAATCCCAGCCTTCGTCAAATCGGCCCCGGTACTTCTCGATATCTTTTTCGTGCGCGTGCAACGGCCAATGAGGTGCTGTATAAGCGACGTACATGAAGAATGGCTCTTCCGGATGCTGCTCACAATGAGTCTTAATGTAAGCGGCCGCTTGGTTGGAGATTGCATCGGTGTAGAAAAATTCTGGGTCGTCGATCGCTTCCTGCTCTATGTTTTCACAGCCACGCGTTAAAGTGTTTGGGAGGTAGAAACTTCCAGCCCCGATGACTGTGCCATAAAATTCGTCAAAGCCGCGCTCAGTTGGCCACGTGCCGTTAGGCTCTTTTAAGTTCGAAGAAACATGCCATTTCCCACTCATGTAGGTGCGGTATTCGGCGGACTTCAGAACTTCTGGAATTGTGACACAATTCTCTGTTAGGTTACCAACATAACCCTCAGGCCCGGTTGAATAGGTGAGTATACCAATGCCGGTCTGATGCGGATGAAGGCCTGTCAGCAGGGAAGCTCTAGATGGGCTACACCGCGCTGTGTTATAGAACTGGGAATACCGCAGGCCCTTCAGGGCGAGACAGTCCAGATTAGGCGTATCGATCTCTCCGCCATAGCAGCCGATATCGGAAAAACCCATGTCGTCGTTTAGAATGACAATAATGTTGGGCCGTTTCATTGCAGGCTTATCCCCTAGTGTTGCTCTGACTGCTATTGCCGCGAGTAAGGTTTATGGTGAATTGAAATTTTTCGGGTTGATAAACTGAACGAAGAAATTCGACGGCACGCCCATCATCAGCAATAGTTGCTCGTTCCATGGAAACTAGTGCTGTTGGTTTTTGAAGACGTAGATCGTTTTTTTCTACTTCATTTGAAATGCAGGCCCCAATAGTCTGCGTTCCTTCCTTGATTGTTATCCCAAAATCAAGCTCAAACACTTCATACATACGGATCGTTGTGAGATCTTTTTGTTGAAGTTTCAGACCAACATCGGGTGGATAGAAAGCATGCTCAATAGCTACCGGGTTATCGTCCGCATACCGAACACGTCGAAGTTGCCATACAACGCGCTCACCCAAGGCTTGTTGAACTGATACATCCGGACACTCAACCATTCCTTGATGTGTGATTTTAGCGCCTGGTTGGAACCCGGCCTCTTCCAGCAGCTCTTGATAGCCGAGCAGGCGCCCTACCCATCGCTCCGAGCTGTTGTTTCTCAGGAATGTCCCCTTCCCCCTCGTACGATCGAACAAACCTTCCGCCACTAGTGGAGCAATAGCGTTGCGAATTGTGACTCGACTAACGCCAAAGTGGCTTATCAGCTCAGCCTCAGTCATCAGACGTCCGTCTGTATCCACTATTTCGCCGGCGATTGCCTGACGTCGGATCAGTTCTCTAATTTGAGCATGTAGTGGCTCGTCGCTTGTATATTGCATAGCTTTAAAAGTTACTACTTTTGATCATTGTTGCGCATTTGTAGTAACTTTTCTTGCTTGTGGCAACATGTTTTTTTGACCGGCTAACTGAAAGCACACGTCCTGAGAGGACGCCGGGGTATTGCCATTTGTGGACAGCCCCGGTTCTGCAAGAGTTGGGGCGTTAGCTGGCCTTCTGGATCATGTTCGGCACCAATCACCCTCGTGAATCCGTTCCCACGCTCTGATTCCAATCATTCATTGGACCGCTGTTCGGGATCCTCGAGAATGAGATCGTGGAGCCCGGTAACGATCTCCTTCTTCGGCGATGTCACGTTCACGACATCGGGACGCGATTGGATTTATGACGCTGTTGTCAGCGGCCGATGGTTACAGCGTTACATTCGGCCATGGCACGCAGGAGATGACTGCGAATGCAAAGAGCGGAGCGAAGTGAGCGAAGCGGGACGAAAAGGTTGCGGACGGCGGAGAAGATCGAGATGAAACGCTGCAGGCTTCCTGCTAAACGAAATTCCTGCATTGAACGTTCCCGTTTTCTCAGCGGCACGTGCGAATTCTCTGCACGGTTATTCAATCCCTTGTGCGAGCGGTGTTCGACGGTGGGCATCGTCTGTCGCCCGGCGGCCCCATAAGAACGCAACTTGTCGGTGATCATCCGTTTTAGCGCGATAGCCTGCTTCTTCAGAAGCCGGGTTAGCAATCGCCTGGCGACCTTGGTATTGCGCCGAGTTTGAACGATTTCGTCCAGCACGTATCGATCCAGATCGATGGCTCGCCAGAACCAGTGTTTCTTGCCAGTAATAACGATGCGGATCTCATCAAGAGACCAGACATCACTGGGGAGTGGCTGCTTGCGGTGTAGGTCACGCGAATAGGCAGGGCCGAACTTCCTGCCCCAGCGTCGGACCGTTTCCTAGGAAACCGACATGCTGGCTCCAACAGCACTTCCTCGATCAGACGGGGCTTCAGTGGGAACCGATCATACAGCCAGACGGCGTGTGCGATGATCTCGGAGGGGAAACTGTGGCGCTTGTAGCTGGCAGTTACGGTCTTCATAGCCAACCTATCTCGCAAACACCTGCCTCGTCGTTAACGTGACAAGCCCGGTGACGTTGTTGAAGCCGGGGATCTTTTGTTCAGACTGGACGACACGGTGACCGGCGCCAATCTCGCAGTCATCACCAAAAAGTTGCCTGGTGAAACCAATCCGCGACCAGATAGCTCATGCGTTGCGGGAGAGGTAGGAATGGGAGCGACTGTAATGAAATATAGTGCCACTTCTAAGCTGAACAGATTTTATCCCCTCACATATCCCCCAATCCTGGTGAAGTCGCTTTAGAAACAAGCAACCGGGTGTAGCCATTTTAGCTTGTTGTGTTGGCGCGGAAGTTGAAGTGCATGGCTATTTTATCGGCGGCTGGTCGCCTCCGAGTGAAAGGCTTTCAGTTGCCTGGAACGGTCGTAAACGACGCGGTTTGAGTTCACCATCGCTTTGCGTGGAGTTCGGCAGGTTCTAAAGATCTTACGGCAGTACGGGGCATCGTCGTCGGTAAGGTGTCTATCCTCAATTTGCTGAACCGGATTGCTCGTGAATTACCCACTGCTGCACCCGCCAGGTTTGTCTGAACCTAGAAGACAAGGTGCTTCTAAATGCGGCGCTTATCAGGCTAAGCTAGGTGAGCCCTGACACGAACCGAAGATCCACCGCCTGTGGGTCTTGCTCTCGGCTTCAGACCGGCTGGACACGATACGCCTCATTCGCGCTCCGCCGAGCGATCAGGCAGGCAAAAAACCAAAACGCGGTGACCTACGAAAAACGTGCCAATACCTCCTGGATCATGAGAGCAACCGCGGCTTGGCTGCTCCCCGGATTTCTTGACGCCGACAGTCGTGTCTTTTGAGAGAACGGATACCGCCCTCACCGTTTCAAGAGCTCCGGAATCTCGGAGACGGCAGCCGGATGAAAATGCGCATCTGGCGGATTGCCGGGTGCAGCTTCTCCCAGCAGCGCAACCTTCAGACCGGCGGCAAGGGCCGATCGCATTCCCGTGACGCTATCCTCGACGGCCAGAATGTTCTGCGGCGGCAGGTTCAGTGCTTCGGCGGCCATCCGGTAAGGTGCAGGGTCGGGCTTGCCGGCGGGCACGTCGTCAAGGCTGATCGACCCGACCAGCAACTCCGAGATCCCTAGACTGCGAAGGTTCACATCGACGACCCCCCGGTCTGAATTCGAAACACAAATCTGCGCAACACCGGCCGCGGCGAGTGCCTTGATCGCTTCAACCGCCCCTGAAATCGCGACCAGGCTATCGCTGTGGTCGGCGTAGTAGTTGCGGATCTGTTCATGCCACTGCTGCTCTTCTACCGCGACCGGAAATCGTGGGCGCAGCTGGTCCCAGACATGGCCGATGTGAACGCCGATGAAGCTCTGATCCTCTGGATCGATTTCCAGACCATAGCGGGAGCAGACCGCCACGAGGGCACGGTGATGCAACGGTTCGCTGTCGATCAGGGTTCCATCAATATCCCAGGCTATTGCACGAAGAGTCATGCGGAGCTTCCTTCCAGTCGCTCGTACAGATTTCTGAAACGAGCATACCCACTGTCATAGATTTGACGATTTGACGGGTTCGGCGAAATCAGCGCATCGCGCTCGGTCAGGGCGGAAATACCGGTCCAGTCAGCGCGTCCGCAGCCTACAGCCGCGGTCCAGGCTGCCCCCAGGCATGAGCCGGGGTGGCCGCCGAGCCGTTGCAGGGGAACGTCCAGCACATCCGCGACGATACCCATCCAGACATCGCTGCAGGCTCCGCCGTCGGAGACGAAAAAGCGTGTGGTCTCGTAACCAATCTCGTTGAATGTCTCGATGTGATGACGGATTGCATAAGCGTAGGATTCAAGCACGGCTCGCCAAACATGACCAAGATCGTGCGAAAGGGTCAGCCCGTTCAGTGCACCGCGCGCAGATGGATCGTGAAGGGGAGTTTTCTCTCCAAGCAGGTAGGGCAGGAAAGTTAGCCCGAGTGCTCCGGCCGGGCGGTCCGCCGCCAATGCGTCGAGAGCGGCATGGCGTGAACCGTGGAGCGGCTCGATCCCGGCTGCAAAGGTATCCACAAACCAATTGAGCACCGATCCTCCGGTGGACATGCAGCCATTGGGCATCCAGAGCCCGGGCACGAGATGGTAGTCGAGAAACAACCGCTTGTCGGGGAAAGCCTTGTCGGTCGCGGTCAGGATGTCCACCGCGCCGCCGAACTTCAGCAGGACATCGCCATTCGCGACGACCCCGGCTCCCAGACAAGAGGCAATCATGTCCGCCGCTCCACCAACAACGGGTGTCCCAGCGGCAAGGCCTGTTTCCATAGCTGCCTCGGCGGTGACGATGCCCATTACCTCGGACGAGAGCGCAAGTGGTGGCAGCAGGCCGGGATCGATCCCCGTCATCGCAGCCTGATCGAGGTCGATCCGGTTGGTCGCGACATTCACGATCCCGGCTTCAAGCGCCCAGTTCTGTTCGACACGGGCGACACCAGTCAGGCAATAGTTGATGTAGTCATAAGAGCCGAGCAGGGTTTGGGCCCTTTTCACCACCTCGGGTTCATGGCGTTTCAACCAGCGCATCTTGGCACCGACAAGCTGCTGGTTTACGCCATTTCCGGCAGCGGTCAAAAAGGATGGCTCATCTATTTCCCGGCGCATCTCCTCGACCTCGGCACCGGCGCGGCCATCGCTTTGCTGGATTGAGGGTCGCAGCGGTTGGCCATTCTCGTCCAGCAGGATCGTTGCTGGTAGCATTCCGGCCACACCGATGCCGGCGATCTCGGATGCCTTGCGTCCGGACATCTTCAGCAGTTCTGGGATTACCGCGCAGCAATTGGCCCACCATTGCGCCGGGTCCTCTTCCGCCCAGCCGGGATGGGCCGACTGCAAGGCGACCGGCCGCGAAGCCTTGGCGAGGATCCGGTCCGGCAACTCGATGAGCAGACCAATAGTTGAAGTTGTCCCGATATCGAGACCCAGAAAAAGTGACATGTGAATCCTCGGAAAGTCAGGCGATCATGATCGAGACGTTGGCTTCTTCGAGCGCCTGTGCCAGTTCGTGCGGCGGGGCGGCGTCGGTGACCAGGATAGAGATTTGCGCCAGGTCAGCCACGCGAACGGTGGAGATACGGCGGAACTTCGAACTGTCGACCATCAGGATGCGCCGGGAAGAACGTTGAATGTAAACCGACTTCATCGCGGCTTCCTCAGGCGAATAATCGAACACTCCGTCGGGGGTCAGTCCAGACGCCCCTATTAGCGCCGCATCGAAGTAATAGCGGGAGAAATTCTCAACAGCGGCTTGTCCGGTTACGGACAGCTCTCCCGGCTGGACCAGCCCCCCCGGGACGTAGGTCGGCACCGACGCCGCGGCCGCCAGTTGAGCCACCCGCAAGCTGTTGGTGAAGATGCGCAGCCCCGGTGCGGGCTCGGAAGAGATCAGCGCTCGTGCGCCGGCTAGCACGGTCGTTCCAAGATCGAATGCCAGCGTCTGATTGTCCGCCACCAGCCGCGCAGCCGCGTGCGCGATCCTGGATTTTGCATCGCTGTTGAGGCGCCGGCGGGCATCGAACAAAGGTTCGACATCATCGATCACCGTCAGGGGGCCGTGCTGCAGGCTGACGGCGCCGCCATGCACGCGTTCAAGCAAGCCCTGTCCTTCCAGTTCGGCAAGATCCCGTCGAACGGTCATATCCGAAACACCGAATTCCTGGGCAATCTCGGCAACAGAAACCGACCCGCCCTGATTGAGACGATCGAGGATTGCCGCTAGCCGCGCCTGGGCAGGTGTCCGGCCCCGTTTGACCGATGGGTCTTGCGTCGGATGGATCGTGGTGTCTGTCATCTCGGCAGTCTCTTCATAAAATCAACAAAACAATCAAATCAGAACATACATGAGATTTCAATCGAACAAAATCAAACATTTTTCTTGTCAAATCCGTGAACGTATGTTTGCTTTTGATCAATTTTGGAGAAGTGAAACATGAACGAACACCAAATAGCCCTCCAGGCGCATCCGGGGCTCGCAGGAAAATCCGCTTTTGTCACCGGTGCTGCAAACGGCATCGGCTGGGCGATCGCACAGGCGCTTGCGGCCCAGGATATAACGGTGACCGTGGCAGATCTGGATATAGGTAGGGCGGAGGCCGCGGCCAGGCGTCTGGGTGCGAGGCACCATGCGGTTCAGGTTGACGTCAGCGAGCGGGTTTCTGTCGAGAAGGCATTTTCATCGGCGCTTGAAGCGATGGGCAACATCGACATTTGCATTGCCAACGCAGGTGTCTCCAGCATGCGGCGCGCAGTCGACCTGACTGATCGCGACTGGGACTTCAACATGGATGTAAACGCGCGCGGCGTGTTTCTAACCAACCAGATTGCGGCCCGTTACTTCCTGGACCGGGGGTGCGGGACAATCGTGAACACCGCCTCGCTCGCTGCCAAGGTCGGGGCGCCGTTGCTCGCTCACTATTCGGCCAGCAAATTTGCCGTGGTCGGCTGGACGCAGGGACTGGCGCGCGAACTGGCGCCTTCAGGCATTCGCGTGAATGCGGTCTGCCCGGGTTTCGTGCGCACGTCGATGCAGGAACGCGAGATAGCCTGGGAGGCCGAACTGCGCGGCATGTCACCTGAAGAGGTGCAGCAGGACTATGTCTCGCAAACGCCCCTTGGACGAATCGAAACCCCTGAAGACGTCGCTGGTGTGGTCGTCTTTCTTTGTTCGGATGCAGCGCGCTTCATGACCGGTCAGGCAATCAATGTGACTGGCGGCGTTTACATGACCTAACGCCGCGGTCAGCGCATAGTCACCCAAGTCATATCTTCTACCTTACGGGACGCAACGTGTCAGAGATCAAGCTCAACAAGATCAGCAGAGATTATGGCCTCGGCAATTTCGGAGTGAGGGACGTCTCTCTCGACATCGAGGAAAGCGAGTTCATGGTGCTCCTCGGTCCGTCCGGTTGCGGCAAGTCCACAACATTGAGGATGATCGCCGGTCTCGAGCAGACGACGGGTGGACAGATCAGTATTGCCGGGCGGGACGTGACACGTTTGGCGCCGCGCCACCGTAATGTGGCGGTGGTGTTTCAGTCCTATGCGCTTTATCCGCATATGAGCGTTCGCGAAAACATGCGGTTCGGCATGAAGATGCGCAAGACGCCAAGGGACGAGCAGGATCGGCGGATTGTACAGGCAGCATCGGTGCTTGGCCTCCAGCCCTATCTGGATCGCAAGCCGACGGCCCTTTCCGGAGGTCAGCGGCAGCGTGTGGCGCTCGGAAGGGCGATCGTGCGTGAGCCGGATGTCTTCCTGATGGATGAGCCGCTGTCAAACCTTGACGCCAAGCTGCGCGGCGAAATGCGCCAGGAGCTGGTGAAGCTTCACAGACGTGTCGGCAAGACCACGGTTTTCGTTACCCACGATCATGTTGAAGCAATGACGATGGGCGACAGGATCTGCATCATGCGCGACGGCCGGATCGAGCAGGTGGGCGCGCCGCTTGAGGTTTATGCCAGGCCGCGAAACACCTTCGTGGCGCAGTTCCTCGCCGCTCCGGCAATGAACCTGATAGAGGCGCACCTGACCGTCGTGGGCGAGAGGGTGGAACTCAGCGCGGGTCCCATTGCCGGGCCGTTGCCCGAGCGGGAGGCGGCTCTCTACCGGGCGGCCGCCGGGACCGGGCTTTTGTTCGGATTGCGGGCCGAGGACATCCTGACCCAACCCAGACCCGGCGCGCAAGCCTTCCAGGGAACCGTGACGGTGCTGGAGGCTCTGGGCCCTGAAAACCTGATTGTCGTGGAGGCCGAGGGCCTGTCCATTTCAGCTAGGGTTGATCGTCACTTCCTGCCACGGATCGGTGAGACCATCACGCTTTATGCGGATCTCGGCCACATGCATCTGTTCGACGCCGCAAGCGGCGATGTAATCGGCAGGGAGGCCTGAGATGGGGAGGCGGATCCTATCGCATATCGGCCTGATCCTGGCGGTCGCAATCGTGCTTTTTCCCATCCTGTGGGTGCTCCGCACATCGCTAGTTCCCGCGCAAGACAGCTACAGTTCGGTAATCCTCCCGTCGGTGACGCTCGACAATTACCGTGCACTGTTCGCGGAAAAGAATTTTGGGCGCAACTACATGAATTCGCTGATTGTTGCGAGCCTGTCGGTGCTCGTCACGATGCCGCTGGCTGCGATGACAGGATACGCCTTCGCGCGGTTTCGCACCGGCGGGCGGCTGGCACGTTTCGCGACGCTTGCCAGCCAGATGCTGCCGCCGGTCGCACTCGCCCTGCCGACCTTCATGCTGTTTCGGAACTTCGGCCTGACCAATTCGCTGACCGGTCTGACGATCGTCTACGCCGCCGTCAATCTGCCTTTTCTCACCTGGATTCTGATGGGTTTCTTCGAAGCGGTTCCCGAGGATCTTGAAGGCGCGGCGATGACCGATGGGGCAACCCGGTGGGGAGCATTCTGGCGCGTTGTGCTGCCGGTCGCAGCGCCCGGCATCTTGGCGGCGGCAGTCCTCGGTTTCATCCTGTCGTGGAACGAGTTTCTGTTCGCCCTGATCCTGGGCGGGTCGAAAACCGCGACCGTTCCGGTCGCTCTGGCAAGTCTGCAAACCTCGAATGGCGTGCAGATCTCCAATGTCGCAGCGGGCGTTTCGCTTGCGATCCTGCCGCTGATGATCGCGGCCAAATTCATTCAGAAATACCTGGTCGAAGGGCTCTCCTTCGGGTCGGTGAAATAACAACAATAAAAACAGTCAAACCTTACAGACGAGGACTACGAAATGAGAAAGACTATTTATTCGCTGACATTTGGCCTTGGGGCGTCTCTTTGGGCCGGCACGGCTCTTGCCGACGGTGTGACACTGCGCGCGCTGATGGAAGACGTCCCGGAAACGTCGATCATCGAAAAGATGCTCCCTCAGTTCGAGAAAGAGACCGGCATCAAGGTTGAGTTCGAGAAGGTCGGATACGGTGATATGCACGACAAGCTGGTCGCCCAGCTGGTCAGTGGCGAGAGCGACTACAATCTGCTCGAAGTTGACTTCCTTTGGGCGGGCGAGTTCCCGGCAGCGGGATGGCTTGAAGATCTCAAGCCCTATGCCGAGAAATCCGGGTTCGACATGGCGGCCTTCATTCCCTCGACCATGGATCTTCTGGGAAATCGCGAAGACTTCATGCCGTTGGTGCCCATGTACAATTATTCGATGGGTCTGATCTATCGCACCGACCTGTTGAGCGACCCGGAGTTGAAGTCGGCCTACAAGTCCGAAACCAGTCAGGAGCTGGAAGCCCCCAAGACGCTCGAGGAATATGTGCGGATTGCCAAATTCATGAAGGCGCAGGGCAACGTCAACGGCGCCGCGATGCAGGGTCAAAAAGGTGACCCGAACGCAATGGAATTCTCCAATTACCTGTTCTCCGCGGGCGGCAGTTACCTCGATTCCGACGGCAATGTCGTGCTTGCGTCCGAAGCTGGCGAAACGGCTCTGAACCATTACGTCGATGCGATCAAAAACGCTGCACAGACCGGCGCCCTGTCAGCCACGCTCGATGACACGATGCGGCTGATGTGTTCGGGCGAAGCGTTCTCGATGGTCACCTACTGGTGGATGCTGCCGCAGATCGACAACGCGGAAAGCTGCCCGAATGTTGCAGGCAAGGTGGCGCTCTCGGTCATGCCGGGGGGGCACGGTGAAAGTGGCGGCTGGGGCTGGGGCATTGCCAAGAATGTCCCGCAGGAAGAAAAGGACGCTGCCTGGACGTTCATTACCTGGGTCCAGAGCAAGGAGATTGCGGTCGCGCGGGCACTGGAAGGCCATGCTCCGGTGCGCGCGGATGTCTACACCAATCCGGAAGTGCTGGCGAAATACCCGTTCTACAAGGACGCCATGGCCGTGGTTGAAAGCGCAAAGTCCTTCCCGATCTTCACGTACTCGGCGCAATACGAGGACACTCTGGGAACTCAGGTTTCCCTGGCTGCCAGCGGAGACACCACCGTTACTGAGGCGCTTCAGGCGGCTGCCTCTGGTCTTACTGATCTGATGAACAAGTAACGCACGTCAAGGAGGCAGGCGGCGAACCCGTGCCTGCCTCCCGTTTCCTGCTGACCGAAAGACACTTGATGAGCACGAGAACAACCGAAATGATGCGCGCGGGCTGGGGCTTCGCCGGCCCGGGTCTGACGATGCTGAGCGTCGTCATGGGCCTGCCGGTGCTGTATGCCGCGGCTATCTCTCTCTCGTCCATGACGCTTGTTCGTCCCGAGCTGAACATAACCGGATTCGGAAATTTCCTGTCGATCATGTCCGAACCGCTGTTCTGGAACTCCCTCGGCATAACCCTGCGCTATTCGGTTGCCACGGTGATGGGTGAGTTCGTTGTCGGGCTGGCGATCGCGCTTATGCTTCGACAGGTAATCGTGATGCGCGGTGTCTATTTCGCAGTGCTTACCCTGCCGATGGCAATGTCACCAGTCGCCGTCGCGCTGATCTGGCGAATGCTGTTGCAGCCCAATCTGGGGATTGTCAATCAGACCCTGGCGGGGCTTGGCCTGCCGATAATCGACTGGCTCGGCGATTCGGATCTGGCACTAAAGACGATGATCTTTATCGACATCTGGCAACAGACCTCCTTCGTGATCCTGTTGCTGTCTGCCGGACTGGCTTCGCTGCCAAAGGATCCTTATGAAGCGGCCGAGGTTGATGGCGCAGGCCCACTGCAGCAATTCTGGTACATCACCCTGCCGCTCCTGCGGCCGGTCGCGATGATCGCGGTGGTCATTCAGCTGATCAACGAATTCCGGACGTACGACTTGATCTACATCCTGACCAAGGGTGGCCCTGGTGTCTCGACCGAGCTGTTGTCCTTCTTTGCCTACAAACGCGCCTTCCAGGGCCTTGCCTTGAACGAAGGCAGCGCAGCCGCCTTCGTGCTGCTCCTGATTGTTCTTCTCATCACAGTGGTCTTCTTCTTTCTGCTCGAACGCAGAAAGACCTGAGATTGCTTCCATTTGGCTTCAAACGAATCCCGCACCAGGCGGGGACAAAGGAGAGACTTGCCATGAAATTCGGGTCGCTTTTCCCGGGTGTCAAACCCGTTATCGCGATGGTTCACCTCAACCCAATGCCCGGTACACCTCTTTACGATGCCGATGCAGGCATCGAGGGAATTTATCAGGCTGCGCTCAGGGATCTGGAAGCGCTCCAGGCCGCAGATGTCGATGCCGTGATGTTCGGCAACGAGAATGATCGCCCGTACGAACTTGCCGTGAATGTCGCTACCACTGCTTCGATGGCTTTCGTGATCGGACGCTTGCGCGAAAAGATCCGCAAGCCCTATGGCGTCAACGTACTTTGGGATCCAGACGCGACTGTTGCTCTGGCCGCGGCGACAGGAGCCTCGTTCGTCCGCGAGATCTTTACCGGAACCTACGCCTCAGACATGGGGCCGTGGACACCGAACGCCGGTCGGGCACTGCGCGAAGCGCGCCGGCTCGATCGCAAGGACCTGGTGATCCTGAACAACGTTTCGGCTGAATTCGCCCATTCACTCGACACCCGCCCGCTACCGGACCGCGCGCGATCTGCTGTGTTCTCTTCCATTCCCGACGCAGTGTTGGTCTCGGGCGCGATCACAGGCGAGGCTGCTAGGATGAATGATCTTGAAGCGGTAAAAAAAATGCTTCCTGAAACACCAGTGCTAGCTAACACGGGCGTCAAGCATGCAACAGTAGCCGATATCCTTAAGATCGCCGATGGTTGCATCGTGGGATCGTCGCTGAAAGTTGACGGACACACCTGGAATGCGGTTGATGCTACGCGTGCGCGCGAGTTTATGGACATTGTGAAGGCCACCCGCGCCTGAGCGTTTGATGGGATGGGGGCTCCGCCCCCATCCGGTCGCTTTTTCTTACCTAGTAAAAGAATCGGCATTGCCAATTTCATGCGTCTGATGCCCGTTGATGTCATTGCCACTGGAACGCCGGAGGGCGTAGGCCTTGGGCTCGAGCCGCCGCAGTTTCTCAAGCTTGGTGACGTTGTCGATCTAAGCATCTCCGGCCTTGGGACACAGCGACAAACCGTTGTCTCCCAGCCGACTTGATTGACCGGCCGCCTATCAAGTCTTGCCAGGGGCAATCCTGTTGAGGTGTCACCCTTGGCCAGATTAAGGCATGTTGGACGCCGTCCGACTGTGGCTGAGAAGCCTCCGCCTTTGGCACTGTTCTTCCCCGCCACACATCATCCATTTGAATCCGTTCCTTCGCATCGATTCCAATCATTCATTGGACCGCTGTTCGGAGATCTTCGACACTGCGGTCATGGAACCAGATGACGATCTCCTTCTCCTCAAGCGCGTGGACCCGGGCCGGAACATGAACCGGTTCTACCACCTGTCGGTTGAGCCCACCCTGTTCGGCGGATTTGCCGTTCGCCGGACATGGGGACGCCTGGGCACCTGGGGGCGAACGCGGCTTGATCTGTTTGCGGATGTGTCATCGGCTCTGGCGCATCAGCAGAAGCTGGCGGCACAAAAGCACAGGCGCGGGTATCGCCCGGAATGAGACTGTGGCGTTGTGCCTGATCCCTAATCCCTAATCCCTAATCCCTGCCCCCATGTTCCATGGGATCTTCCTCTGACAGGTCACTTAGGCAAACGTCACAAGATACCCCAGGCCCTGTATCTGTCTCGGCCTGTAAGCTCGCGGGGAAGCGCGGGGCCGAGTTGACGGATCATGCGGTCGACCGCGGCGGCGGTGACACCCAGGTCCTGGCGAGCCATGGGAATGGTCACCAGGGGCCGGGACAGGAACATCCGGGCAAACTCCGGCAGCCTGGAGTGGCTTCGGCAAGACTGGCAATGACGTGCCAATTGCTCCTGGGCAATCGAGAGCCGGTCCAGCTGATCCATGGTTTCCTGGGCGGCTTTTTCAAAACCGGACAGGAGGCCGGCGATACGGACCTGGAACGTGTCCTTGCGGCGCCAGCGAAAAGGCGACTTTCGCAATCCCGCTGACAGGCTCGGCAAATGAGACGTGGTCACCTGCGCTTTCAGGAAGACCGCCGACAGCAGGCGGCCAAGTTCCGGCCATCCGTCCAGCGGCTGCAGCACCTGCCATGCATCAAGCAAAAGGACAGCCGACAGAACCGGCGGCAATTTCAGGGCTTCAGCTTCCTTTTTGATATTCAGCCAGTCGTCCAGTCGATCGCCCCGTTCGGTAAACCGAGAGAAGTGCGCGGAAGGTATGTCTCCGGTTTGGCGGGAAGAGACAGGTCTTTCCGGGACGGTTCCCTGCGCCAGGTGTCTGGAGCGTTCCAGAACGGCGTCGATCTCGGCAAAAAGATTTTTTTCCGTGTCGGCAGTGTCCTGTTGCACCGAGGGTGAAGCGGCACGTCCCCTCCCCTCTCCCGAGCTTCTGATCGTCGTTGTCTCGAACTCGGCGTCATCTGAGGGCCGGCCCACAAGTGTCAGAAGACCGTCGCGGCTCAAGACAGTGTCCGGGGTTTGCCGGTCGACCCGTCTGCGGAGCGCCAGGAACCTGGCGGCCCGGGTCAACTCGTGGGTGGGCGCGCGTCTGTCGGTGCCCGCGTCGTGCAGGACAAGGTCCTCGAGATGAACAAGGTCTCCATCGAGGGCCATGGAGGCACAGGTGTCAAACAGGTGAGACCGGCTGCGCACGCCGTCTTCCAGCGCTGGTGTCCGTCGCAATCTCTCGTCGGCTCGGGTCAGGGACCGGCCGGCGCGATCGAGCGGGTCGGCCAGATCGAGCCAATCCAGTGATTTCAGGGACTTGCGGAGATCGTAACTCATTGACATCGGCTGATAATATTTCATTAACGATAATCAACAAGCAAAAAAGTATCATCACATGGATATCTGTCAACTCAGGATTATAAACAGTGATAATTATAGCTTATCGATAGTTAGACTTTTCAGCGTCCTCATGCTAGACATTGGCCCCTGTTCCCCACCCGCAAAAGCCTGTCAGCCATGCCCGAAAGCCCCCTCCCCGCTTCCCGTCTCTTGTCGCAGTCCGCACGGAACGAGGCTGCACGGAACGAGACCGCGGACCAGGCAATGCGCGACAAGATAGAAACCCTCGACACGTTGTCCGCCATTCTGCCGGCCCTTGCCGGTTCAGACCGGGCGGAGCAGCTGGCCCGGCTTCTGACCGATGAGGACATCGACACCCTGCGCCACCTTGCCAGGGAAGGCATGGGCGAGAATTCGCTGCGAGCTCTGACCTCCGATTTTTCCTATCTGGAAGGCTGGTGCCTGGCGGCAACCGGAAGCCCCCTGCCCTGGCCCGCACCGGCGCCGCTCATTCTCAAGTTCATCGCCCATCACCTGTGGGATTCGGACAAGAAGATGTCTGATCCCGGTCACGGGATGCCTGAAGACATTGCGAGGCAGCTTGAGGCGCAAGGATTGCTCCGCAGCGCGAAAAATACGGCGGGCCTACGGCCCCCGCATGCACCGGCGACTGTGCAGCGGCGCCTTGCCTCCTGGTCGACGCTGCATCGCTGGCGTTCCCTGCAGGGACACTTCTCGGATCCGGACGTGCGCTCGGCCATGCGACTTGCGTCCCGTGTGGCCGACCGGCCGCGGGCGCGGAAAAGCCGCAAAGCCATCACGGCCGATTGTCTCGAGCTGCTGCTCGCGACATGTAACGGCACGGATTACGCCGCACCAAGCCTGATGGACATTCGCGACAGGGCCTTGCTGCTGGTCGGGTTTGCCTCCGGTGGCCGCCGGCGCTCCGAGTTGTCCGGAATGCGGTTTGGTCAGATCACCTGGGAGGCGTTTTTGCCTCTGGATCCGAGTGACCCGGAGAGCGATCTGCTGCCTGCCGCCAGCTTGCGGCTGGGGCGCACCAAGACGGAAGAATCTTCGGACGACAATTCGGTTCTTTTGATCGGACGGAGTGTCTATGCGCTGAAGGCCTGGCTGGAAGCGGCCCGGATTCAGGAAGGGGCCGTCTTCCGCGCGATCGATCAGTGGGGCAACCTGAAAACCCGCGCCCTTACCCCGCAATCGGTGAATGCCATTGTCAAGAAACGCTGTGCACTTGCCGGACTGGACCCGCAGGACTTTTCCGCGCATGGCTTGCGCTCAGGCTTTCTGACGGAAGCGGCCAACAGGGACATTCCGATCCAGGATGCCATGCTGCAGTCCCGGCACAGGTCCCTCGCCCAGGCGTCCAGCTATTACAGCGATGCCGGGCGCAGCAGACGGCGGTCTGCCAGATTGTTGGGGTGATACCGGAGCGGAGTAGAATGTTCGATTTTCCGCTCACAGCAATTGATCTGATTGTCCTTCGGCTTTCAACTTTTGAAAGCAGACGATCATCCTCAGGTGCCGATGCTCATCGACCAGTAGTGCTTCATGAGTGAAGTCCAATCGATTCCCTTGATCGTCAAGAACGGCGCTTATCGCTCTGCTGTATCCAGCCAACATCGCCTGCTCCATCCCCCGGCGAAAGTCCGGAGACAGTGCTTTCAAATCTTCAATCAGGGATATTATGCTTGGATCGTCAGGGGCGACAACCAGATCGCTGCGGAACTGTGCAAGTAGTTTTGGCGCCTCCTGTTTCCAGTCGGGCATACGCTCTCGCATCCCGGAATCGACGAATACAAGTCGCATCAGATTTCGAAAATTGGCTTCGAACCGCGAAAAGCCGAATAACCTGTTCGCTGCCTGGTTCCAGGCAATAACATCCCATCTCATGTTCAGAACGTAGGCAGGCCGCGTGACCAGATCATCCAGCAGTTGCTGAATTGCAGGTGAAACAGTGACCCACTGATACGCTTCTGGTGGCGGTGGACGACCATGGGCCAATAGGAAAAGACGGCTACAATCAGCGTCGTCCAACCTCAGTGCTTTCGCAATGTTCAGTAGGAAGCTCTCTGAGACTTTAATGTCTCGTCCCTGCTCGAACCAAGTGTACTAGGTGAGACCAACTCCTGCCAGTTGCGCAACTTCCTCTCTGCGTAGTCCGGGTGTTCGACGACGTTCTGTGGTGGGCAAGCCAACGCGCGCAGGAGAGAGCTTCGCCCGGTGGTGGATAAGGAAATTCGATAGGTCTTCCTTGGTACGTATAAAGCGCTGAGCGGGCATGCCATTACCTTTTGTAATAGGATAAAATGCAATCTTGTATCAGGGTAAGCTTGGTCTGATTTTCGGCCTCTATCAAGGAGGCATCATGACATCTCATAGCGAAACCTGTCCTGTTGAGGATCGCTCAGCACCGCAGCTGACTAACAGTTCTGCGGCGGTTGCGGGGCCACGTGAATGGCTGGGTCTGACACTATTGGCCTTGCCAACAGCGCTTCTCGGACTGGATTTAACTTTGTTGCACCTCGCCTTGCCCGTGCTTGCCTCGGATTTGCAGGCTTCCAGCACCCAGGCTCTTTGGATTATGGATTCCTATGGTTTTATGATCGCCGGGTTCCTGATTACAATGGGTACACTTGGCGACCGCATCGGACGTCGTAAGCTATTGATGATTGGTGCGGCCGTGTTTGCTATCGCCTCGGTGGCAGCCGCCTTTGCACCTACGGCCGGGTTTCTGATCGCTGCGCGTGCGGCGTTGGGGATTTCAGCTGCTACGCTCATGCCCTCTACGCTTGCTTTGATTGGCGATCTTTTTGTCGAACCACGTCAACGGATGCTTGGTTTCGGTATCTGGACGACGATGTTTGCACTTGGCATGGCTCTAGGTCCAATTGTCGGCGGAGTAATGCTGACTTTTTTCTGGTGGGGTGCGGCATTCCTGATTGCTGTTCCTGTCGTTGTCTTGTTGTTGATTCTCTCTCCTTTTCTCTTGCCTGAGAACCGTGCGTCGAGTAGCGGACCTATTGATTTGACCAGTGTGGCCCTATTGCTCGCTGCGCTGTTTCCTGCTGTTTATGGGGTTAAGCAAATCGCCAAGATTGGCGTCGGGCCGGACGAATTGGGGGCGGTGGCAGTAGGAATATTGTTTGCTGTGCTGTTTATCCGGCGTCAACAGCGACTGGAAGATCCGTTGCTTGATCTGAGTCTATTCGCAAGCAAGGCCTTTTCTATTGCCTTGGTCATTTTGCTTTTTGGCTTGGTAGCTGTCGGTGGGACGATGCTTTTGGTCACGCAGTACCTGCAGTTGGTCAAGGGCTACTCTCCTGTGGTTGCAGGTCTTTGGATGGGGCCCCCGGCGCTTGCCATGATAATTGCGGGCATTGGTGCGCCTCTGATAGCGCGACGTGTCCGGCCTGGCTTTGTTGTCGCTGCTGCGCTGGTGTTGTCAGCGTTTGGATACTTTTTGCTAAGTCAGCTTGATGGCGGCTCTAACGAGCTATTTTTGGTTATTGCCGGATTTTCATTGGCTTATCTTGGTCTTGGTACCATTGCCGCACTTGGAACCGATCTTGTGGTTGGTTCTGCACCAGCCGAGAAGTCAGGGTCGGCATCTGCGATGTCGGAAACCGTACAGGATCTTGGCGTTTCATTGGGCATTGCCATTCTGGGCAGTGTGTCTGCCGTCGTCTATCGGCAAGACATTGCGTCCCTCGCGCCCTTGGACCTACCAGCGAAAATACGTGACGCCGTAAATGACAGCCTATGGGCTGCAATGTCGAATGCCTCAGAACTACCACCGGGTCTGATTGAGCAGGCAAAATCCAGTTTCGTTGAAGGTCTCGGGGTTGCGTCGCTTGTTAGCGCTGTCGTGGTCATCGTTCTGGCGGTTCTCGCGACTGTGACTTTGCGAAACATAAGTTCGCAAAGAGACGCTTAGGTGGGCATGGCCGTTCTAATTTATCTCTTCAGTGAGCAGTTTTGATTTGCTGAAGAGAGATCTGTCGGCCAACCACTGAATCCGCCCTCACCCCGCAATCGATGAAAGCCGTCGTAAAGGTCTCCTACGCGGCTTCCTGTCTGGCCCCGCAAGTCTTTTCCGCGCACGTTCTACAAGGATGTTGGGGTGTTGTTCAACGCGAAGGAAGCTCATGAGGGAGATCCGGGCAGGTCTTGATTGTGGCCCGTCCGGATCACTTCTCCTCAATCATTAGCTGATCCATCAGTCGAGTTGAACTCCTTAAAAAACAGTTAATAAAGTCTCATACTCCCTTGCGGCGTACAAGCGACGAGAGGTTGTTGCCATGGTCAAGGTGCATCCATATCGTGTTGTGCTGACTTTGGCAGGATCCATCTGCAAAGAGGTCGTTCTTGGGGCCGGCGTTTTGCGTTGCTCGGGACTGCCGCGCAATTTCCCAATGTTTTTCAGCGCGGCATGATCATTGAATGTAATGATTGGTGGGCTTCATCGCGCGTAGTGCCTCTCATGGTGATCGGTTGGATTCTGGTCCAAGGGCCGGCTGGTTTGGTCGATGTCATCAAGTCTGCAATCATCTTTATGAACGAATGTCGTCCTGTTCCTGTCTGACTGGCTGCGCAATTTCATCAGCCAGAGTTTGCAGGGCATCGATTTGGCAGCCCTTATTCGCGGGGCAACTTTGTCCACTTAGCGTTTGCTCCACTCAATTCAGGATTTCATTCCCAATGGGGGCGGCTGTTTGAGGCAGCAATCAGGAGGCTTATGTTTGGTTGCGGCGTGGAAGAAGGTTTGACCAACGCGGGTTGAGCAATATGAAGCCAACAAGGGAGCGTTGGCGTAGACTTCGCTGATGTTGACGGTGCATTGGTTTCCAGTCTGAAAGCATGCATTTGTTCGAAATGGAAGAGGTCGCAATCGAGCCCAGTTAATTGATGGCTTTTTCGGTTTTGCTAGTTGCGTGAAACGACCTTTAGCGCAGTAAGGTTGGTTCTGTGGCTATAGCGCCCTCCCCTAATGCGATGCGCTTCTTGGCGTGAAGACGTTTTCTTCAAGTGCTACGTAGTTTTCGTTGGTCTAATGATCTCCGGTTCGGCGTCCGGTTGCTGTCATACAGGCGGCTCGTCGTTTAGCCTTGAATTGAAGCCGCCGAATGATTGAGCTCTGTATTGTCACGTGGTTTGCGGAAGGTGTTGCTTAGCACTCATTGGTGGAGGAGACGTTAGACGGGGTGGCGCTGGAGGAGCAGATGTTCCGTTAGTTTCGGCTGGACGCATTGTGAGAAGCGGAGGCTTGCGTCTCCAACCAGAGGTCTCGCTACTTTCTTCGTTCGGTGTCACCTGCCTGCCCGCTCCGTTTTGTCCTGACTCGCTTCAAAGAACGAATATCTCGACAGCCCGTGCGAACCGGAACTCGTTGTGTCAGGGAGCAATTTTTTTTCGATACCTTGTCCGATTTGAGGTGTTTTCTGATCTCTTCTTTTTTAGCGTTGGATGGCGCGATGTTCTGGTTCTGAGAATGCTCTCAGGAAGCTGAGCGGTATTTCTTTGAAAGTGCTGTCTACGGATTGTCCAAGGCCTGGGGGATTTAAATGGCCATCTGCAATGTGATGCCTGTTCAGAATTTTCGGAAGTTTCAGGTTCACAGTCGCCGACGCCTCATAACGTTAGTAAACGTTTCAGGCACTGCCATGGGCAAAACGTTGTGAATATAGCAATTGCTATATCAGCTGATTTTTCCGGGTGTAGGTTGTGACCCCTCGGCGACAAAAGTCGCTTCGCTGGAAATTATAGCAATTGCTATATTGGGGGCGGTGCCGTGCCGAGTGTTCGTAGAGGCGCGAAGAACCAGACGCCAATTTTGGCGATTGTCCGGCGATGATCATGGTTTGTAATGCAAGGGTTCCAGGCGAAAAAGTCCTGCGGTCCTTGTGGCTAAAATGCGCAACAAAAAACTGGGTGGGCGACCTGTGAGGGCTGGGCACCAGATGTCAGGGCCTGTCCTCAATCCCGAGGCTTTTTTGGTTGATGGGGCGGCGAGCGCCTGGCGGGTCGTTAGATGGTCGCTGGCCTTCTGGCTGGACCCGTTCCGGCTAATAGCCTTTTTGCACGCCTGCTGTATTGCGGGTGCTCGGAGAGGGGAGGGGGCTTACAAACCCGTGAACGCATCCAGGCCACCAGTTTCCCGGGCAGCTTGCCGGGCACAGTCAAATAGAGCCTTTCTGTCCTCGGGCTTGTGCATGAGGCCAAGATTTGTGACTGTTGTCATCACGCAGGCAATCTCCTGCTGTGCATCAAACACCGGTACAGCCTGTCCCGTAATACCTGGCAGCAGGTGGTCGGTCAGTTCGGCCCAGCACTCGGCGCGAACGGTCTCGAGGATCTTGCGCGAGGGTGGTTTGCCTCGGAAATGAGGTGGCTGTAATTTCCTGGCAACGTTGATCTGGCTTTCGGGAAGGAATGCCTGGAAGACCAGACCGCACGCGGAATTGTCGACCGGCAGGACGTCACCAAGCCCGACGGAGCTGATCGAAAAAAGTGCGCTGCGATACCAGCGCACGACTGTTGGGCCACGCTCGGTCCAGATGGCAATGCCCGCGCTTGCGGCGTACCCACTGGCGAGTTGCTTCGTGTGCCTTGCCGCGATCTCTACAGGGTTTACGCGTTTCAAGGCGCCAATGCCGATACTCAGCGCGGTTGGGCCAAGATCGTAGTGCCCGGTCTGGGGGTCTTGCATGACGAGCCCCTCCTTCACCAGGCTTTGAAGGTATCGGTGTGCAGTCGGGCTGCCGGTGCCGGCCTGTTTGGCGATGACGCCAAGAGCCATGGCTTCGGAGCCATTGGCCAGGATGTTCAAAAATCGCGTGGCAATGGAAACGGATTGAATGTTGCCGGAGCGTTTGGGTGATTGCCCGGTCATTTCACCATCTGCGTTTTCACTCATTGCCTGGCACCTTAATCGGCTGATGCCTGGATTCGTCGTGCAACCAATCTGAATATTTCGACAACGCACACCCCTCCCGTCTCACCGACAGGGTATTTGGCAACCGTTGCAAGTTCAATCGCGAATGCAGCAGATTTTCCGTTGAATTTCAGTTTGTTGACTGAAGGTGTTGCCAGTTCGCCACATTTATTTATGAGTTTTATACTCATGTTGAAATGTGTAACGAGTTCTGTATAGTGAAATTCAGTTGATCCGGTCACCGGCGGCTGGGGCAAGCATGAGCCGCAACCGGTGACAGGGTCGTCTCTCCCCAACCGCTCGTGGGCAAGGCTTTTCCAGCTCGCGCAGTCACAAAGTCATCAGGATCAAGAGATGAAACCGACTCGTATTGCGACGATGCTTGGCAGCACCGCCGTGTTCACCGTTTCACAGATGGTTACCAGCATCGCATGGGCTCAAGATGCAGGAACCGGAACTGCTGCAGACGTAACTGTCCTCGATACGATTCTCGTGAGCGGCGAGAAGATTTCGCGCAGCCTTCAGGAGACGGCCAGCTCGGTCGAAATCATAACGGGGGAGGATCTGGCGACACGGCCGGATGAGGAGAATGTCCAGAGTGCCATTCAGGACGTTCCCAACGTCTACTATCCCGGCACGGCAGGCGTTGCGCCCATTATCCGCGGGCAGGATACGCAAGGGCCAAACACTGGCGCGGTCGCGTTTTATTCAGGTACCGTTCCTCGGGCGTCCATCAACATAGACGGACACTACCAGACCTATTTCGAAACTGTGTTCGGTGCGACATCGATCTGGGATGTGGACCAGATCGAAGTGTTCCGGGGCCCACAGACAACGTCTCAAGGTGCGAACAGCATCGCCGGTGCGATCATCGTCAAGACCAAGGATCCCACGTTCACGCCGGAAGGTGCGCTGCAGGCTGAATACGGCAGCTACAACACTCACCGTGTGTCGGGCATGCTAAGCGGACCGCTGAGCAGCCAGCTCGCCGCCCGTGTCGCGCTGGACTACTACGGCCGCGACACGTTCATCGACTACATCAATTCAAGCTTCACGGATGACGAGACCAACCTCGATATCATGTCCTTCAATGGACGGGCTAAGTTGCTCTATACACCGGACGCCATTCCGGGTCTGACGGCAAAGCTCACCTATGCGACCGCTCAGAACAATCAGCCGACATATGAAGCTGCGACAGTCCAGCCCTACGACCGGCTTGAAAACAGCCAGGCAAACGTGCCGAGCTTCTATTCCCGTTCACACACCGGGATCGCCGACCTTTCCTATGAGTTCGAAAACGGAATTGTCGTCAGCAACGTCACCCAATACACCGATCTGGAAGTGAAGCGGAGCGTCGAAACCGTCGGCAACGGCGATGCGACCATCGACCAGCAGAACTGGTCGAACGAAACCCTGGTGAATTTCGGAACGCAAGACAGCACCTTCAGTGGTGTTGCCGGCCTTTATGCAGCTCATACACAGTCAGACGAAACCCTGCTTTTGCCTTTCAATGGTTCGCCGGATTTCGAGGATTCCAAGACCAATCTGGGTGTATTCACCGAGATCGATTACCGGATCAGCGATGCCTGGACCCTGACAGGCGGTCTGAGGTTCGAGAGCGACCGGATCAAGCGTACGGGCCTGTCGTCGACGGTTGCGCCCAGGCCCGTGGATTTCGATTACGACGAGACCTTCAACGCGCTTCTGCCGAAGATTGCGCTCGCCTACAACATCACGCCGGACGTTACCGTAGGCGGCCTTGTCAATCGGGGTTTCAATCCAGGTGGTGTCGCCTTCGACTTCCTGAACGGACAAGCCCTGCCGTTCAAGGCGGAGACGTCCTGGAACTACGAAATTTTCGGCCGTGCCAATCTTCTGGACGACAAACTGTTTGTGTCCGCAAACCTGTTCTACACCGACTATCACGACTCCCAGCGTTACTTCCAAACGGTGTTGCCTGGCAGCAGTGTGACTCAGCTCCTCACGTTGAACGCAGAACGGGCCCACGCTTATGGTCTTGAAGTGGCGATGAGCTACCAGGTCCTGGACAATCTGCGTGTGAATGCCAATGCCGGTGTGCTTCAGAGCGAAATCTCCGAATTTGACACGCTGCCGTCGGTCGAAGGCAATGAATTCGGCAAGGCGCCGGGCTATATGCTGGGCTTTGGTGTGGACTGGAGCGTGCTGGAAAACCTGACCCTCTCGGCAAATGTCGAGCATTTCGACGGGTACTTTTCGGACGATCTCAACACGCCTGCTTTCCAGGTCGATCCCTATACAATCGCGAATGCACGGGCGACCTACCAGGTTCACGATCATTTCCAGCTCTATGGCTACGTGAACAATATCTTCGACGAGCGTGTTCCGACCTATCTCGAGAACCGGCCGGGAGTTGCTTCCTTCGCCACCATGACGGCACCGCGCATGTTCGGCATTGGTGCGAAGGCAACGTTCTAAATCAGGCTCCACGACACAATTCTGCCGGCGGCACGGGCTTCCCCAGCCGCCGGCAGAACATTGATTGCTTGAGAAAATTAGCCGTCTAAATATCAGCCTGGCGCGAATCGATTTTCCGAGCGAGAGGCGAGGGGAGTGGCTGCATCAACCTGCCAGCCTGAATTCCAGAATGCTGACGGGGCTAGACGTCGGAGTAATGGAAGAAGTCTCAAAGCCTGCCTTCGCCAACAGTTCGATAAACTCGTCCGCCGTCCGCTCCCTGCCGCCGAGCTGCGTCATCATGAAGATATCCTGGGACGATCCGCGGGCGCCGGCAGCAGCGTCGCTGGTCATCATGTCGATCAGGTAAAGGCGCTCTTTTCCCGTCAGGGATTGGCTGGTGTTCTGCAGGATGGTGATCGCAGCTTCATCGTCAAAGTCATGGAAGACCCGGCTGAACAGATAAACATCGGCCCCACCTGGTACATGCTCGAAGAAGGATCCGTTTTGGGTAGTCGCCCGGCCGTTCGACCGCATCTGCTCGAACAGCGGGTCGTGGTCTTCGACACCGCGCGGAAGCTCGAACAGAGTTCCCGTGGTTTCAGGGTTCCTGTCCAGAATTTGCGCCAGAAACGACCCGTTGCCACCGCCGACATCCATAATCCTGGTGCCTGGTGCGAATGCCAGTTTGTCGACGACGACAGCACCGATGCCTTTTGAGGCCCCGTTCATCTGGTCGTCGAACCGTTTTTGCGCTGCCTCATCCTGCGCGTGCCAATCGAAAAACGCGGAGCCATGGGCCAGATCGAAGGCGGTCTTGCCGGTTCGCAGTTGTTCGGGCAGGTTTTCCCAGCTTCGCCAGAGCAACGGGTCGAGTTCACAAGCCACCCAGTTGCGCAGGCTCTGCGGATGCCCCGGCACGAGGTGGCGGGTGACAGGGGAGGGGAGGTAGTGCCCCTGCTCATCCAGGGAAATCACCTCTTCATTGACCAGGTGCCTGAGCACTCGTTCCAGGAGACGGGGCTTTGTTCCTGTGATTTCCGCAAGCTCTCCCAGCGATCTCGCCCGCTCGACCAGAAGGGCGGGTATCCCGAGTTCGACAAGAGCACGAATACATTGAGACGTACGATATGCCGTGATCTGTGCCATCAGCTTGAAGGGCGGAACGGCTGCCGGGTGTTCGGAAGGTGTGGGAGCTGGTGCTGTCAATTTTGCAATCCTTGTAAATGAAAATTTGCCGGAGGGTCCGGCTCGATGGAGGGCAGGGGAGGGGGCTGGCTGTCAGGCGCCCAGGGTCGCGCCTCCATCGACCACGATGTCCTGCAGCGTGATGTGCCCGGCCTTGTCGGACGCAAGGAACAGCACGGTCTCGGCAATATCGTCCGTCGTGGCTACCTTTTGCAGTGGAATGCCGAGTTTGAACCGATCCTGTTGGCCTGCAACGAGCTGCCTGTAGCCGGATGCTACACCCGCCATTTCGCGCAACATCGGCGTATCGGTCGAACCCGGCGAGACAAGGTTACAGCGGATGCCGAAGGGCGCGAGTTCCAGCCCGATGCAGTGGCTGAGGCTCGCCATCGCCGCCTTGGACGCGCAATAGGCAGTCATGCCCGTGCGAGGCACATGCGCCGCGTTGGAGGCAATGTTCACGATCGCTCCGCCTTGCCGTTCCTTGAACACCGGTATCCATTGGCGCAGCAGGTAGAACGGTCCGCTGACGTTGACGTTCATACAGGCCTGCCAATCCTCTAGCGACAGGTCCTCCGCCGCCCCGGTTCGCAGGACACCGGCGGCATTCACCAGGATGTCCGGGTACCACCGGTCCGCCATGAGCCCGGTAGAGATCTTTTCAACCTGACGGGCATCGGCAAGGTCCGCAGTAAGAATGCGAAATGGCAGGGTGTTGTCGCCGGCCTGTCTGTCCAGACCAAGCACCATGGCACCCTCGTCACAAAACCTTTCTGCGATGCGCCGACCGATGCCGCTTGCGGCACCGGTTACGAACACGCGCTTGCCTGCGAACTGCCGAGTTGACATGTCGGAGCGCTCTGCTGTGTCAGGCTGCAAGGCGCTTGCTTTCAATGAGTGCCCACCAGCCGTTCAGGGTTGGGACACGCGCAAGTTCGTCAAAGCCGACCACAATGCCGCGTTCCTTCAGTTCACTGGCGAGTTTCATGACCTGAATGGAATCGAGACCATAGAAAATCAGGTTTTCTTCCGGATCGAGATCGGCGTCGTCTTCGATGAGCTCCAACACGCGGCTGTGCAGCCAGTCCCGCATCGGCTCAGACCTCTGGGCTGCACCTGTGAGGCTTGCCGTATCTGTGACCGCACCACAGCGGGTGGCGACATATTTCAGGGCCATCTTGTGTTCGGCCTCGGAAAAATCGGCAACCGCATCGCCAATCATGAAGGCCTGAATGTCGTTCATGAACGCATCCGCAACAGTCATCAGGCAGCCGATGTGTGCGTAGATGCCACCGACGATCAGTTGATCGCGGCCAAGGGATGCCATGCGGGCCTTGAGGTCGGATCGTTGAAATGCACTGTAGCGCCATTTCGTCAGAACCACGTCGTTTTCGCCTGGCTCCAGTCCCTTGACCACCTGCTGCAGGGCCGGGTCGGCCACGGTCAGGCCCGGACCCCACATGTCGTTCAGGAGTGCCCGGTCTTCCGGCGGCTGGTCATGAGGCTGAGCCGTGTAGATGACCGGGACATTGTTTGCATAGGCCCAGTTGCGAACGCGCTGCAGGTTGGCGATCAACTGCGTCATCAGTTCACCATCGGCGTTGTAATACCGCAGGAAGTAATCCTGCATGTCATGGATCAGGAAGACCGCACGCGCGGCATCCGGTTTCCAGCCGGTCTTGTTCGCCGGAAAGTCCTTCGGCATCGGGTAGTCGGAAATTGTCGGGATGGTCATTGGGAACCTCTACTGTGTCAGAGCGGGAGTGAATTTCTGCGCGAGATCCATGCGCAGCTTCTTCTTGTCGGGTTTGCCGAAGGCTGTGAGGGGAATGGCGTCCGCAAAACTGAAGCGGTCAGGCAGCTTGTAGTCGGCGACTCCGAGCGACATCAGGTGCCTGCGAAGAGCAAGCGGCTTGATGCAGGAGTTGTCCGAGACGATGACAGCACAGCTTTTCTCGCCGAGTGCCGGATCCTGGATGGCGACAAGGGCCGCTTCTCGGACATCAGGATGAAGCAGAAGCAGGCTTTCCACTTCTTCCGCGGCTATCTTCTCGCCGCCCCGGTTGATCTGGTCCTTTACCCGTCCAACTACCCGCAGATAGCCTTCAACGGTCCGGCACACCAGGTCACCGGAATAGTAGAACCCGTCCTCATCGAAGACATCGGCATTGTGTTCCGGGCTTCGAAAGTAGCCGCGGAAGGTGTAAGGACCACGCGTCGCGAGTCTGCCCGTTTCGCCGTCGGGAACAGGTTGCCCGTCTTCTCCGACAATCTTGATTTCGTCGTCAGGGCTGATCGGGCGTCCCTGTGTCGTGAAGACAAGCTCATCCGGATCATTCAGACGGGTGTAATTCACCAGTCCTTCCGCCATTCCGAAGACCTGTTGCAGCTTGCAGCCAAGTATCTGAGGGACCAGACGCGCATGGGACTCTGGAAAGTGCGCGCCGCCCACCTGCAGGAGTTTCAGGCTCTCCAGCGCCTTGCGATGATCAGGCGCTGCCTGAAGCCAGAGATTGACGGCGGAAGGCACAAGACCGGCCATGGTCACCTTGTGTTTGCGAATAAGCTCGAAACAGGCAAGAGGTTCCGGATTGGGGGCGAGCACGACGCAGCCTCCGGCATGGAACACTCCGAGTGCGCCAGGTGAACTGAGCGGAAAGTTATGCCCGGCCGGCAACGCGCAAAGAAACCGCGTTTCGGGTGTCAGGTCGCAAATTTCCGCGCTGGCCCTGACGCTGTAGTCGTAGTCGTTGTGCGTGCGTGGGATCAGCTTCGGTGTACCCGTGCTGCCGCCGGACAGCTGGAAGAAGGCGACTTCGCCTGGGGGTGTCTGGCTGTAATCGGGGGCAACGCCGTCCGGAGCACTTTCGATCCAGTGTGACAGGCTGGAGGCGGGATCTGCTTCGTCCATAAGAAGAACAGTGAGAGCACCGTCCTGCATTTCCTGCAGGGTGCCGATGAAGTCTTCCGTCCTGAACAGCTCATGTTGGCGGCTGGCGATCAGAAGTTTCGGTTCGATCTGCCGGGCATAGGCCGTCATCTCGTGACGCCGATGGCTGTAAAGCGCGTTGACCGGTGCAATGCCGGCCTTCAGCAACGCAAAAAAGGCGATGTAGAACTCGGCGAGGTTTGGCAGCTGTACCAGTGCGGTGTCACCGTGGCCCAACCCTTTTGCCGCCAATCTTGCAGCCAGATTGGAGGACAGTCGGTCGAGTGCGTCATAGGAAAGGGTTCGTTCGCTGCACACGATCGCCGGCGCGGAGGGGCGCGTTTGCCTTTGTTGATCCAGAATTCGGGTCAAAGGCTGATCGATCCAGTAGGCACAGGAGCGGTAATGCGCTGCCAGATCCTCTGGCCAGCGCTGAAATTCGACGTTCATTGGAAACCTGATTGTTTGGTAAGGTCAGGGGCTCAGGCGGCGAGGCCGCAAGCCTTGAGCATGGTACCCAGTTTGGTCTGGACTTCGGCCCATTCGCAGTCCGGTTGAGAGGCCTCAACGATGCCGGCGCCTGCAAAAAGCCGCACCACGTCACGCTCTACGATGCCGCAGCGGATGGTGATGGCCCATTCGCCGTTGCCCTGGGCGTCGCACCAGCCGACAATTCCGGTGAAAAGCCCGCGCTCGAACGGTTCGACAAACCGGATGAGACGGTGAGCCAACTCGGTTGGATATCCGCAGACAGCCGGCGTCGGATGCAGGAGGCATGCTAGCTGCAACACGGTCATCGACGGGTCGTTCAGCTGTCCCTCGATCCTGGTGGACAAATGCCACAAAGCCGCTGTGCCAAGAAGCGACGGCTGATCCGGCACATCGATCTGTGAGCAATAGGGTTGCAGCAATCGGTGAATGTCCTCGACGACCAGCCTGTGCTCGTAGCGATCCTTTTCGGAGCGAAGCAATTCAGTGCCGGCGTCCTTGTCGGCGGAGAGTTCGGGCAGGCGTCTGGTCGACCCCGCTAGCGGGTTTGACGTAAACGAACGTCCGTTCTTGCGAATGAGCAATTCCGGACTGACGCCGATCAGCTCGCTGCCATCCGGAAGTGGCACCTGGAACTGATAGCCGTCGGTGTTCTGGGCCCGCAGGCTTGTCATGAGCCGGTCGACATCGACAGGCTCTGCAAATTGCAGTTCCCGTATGACAGAAAGGACGGCCTTGCGGACATCACTGTGCTGGAAGTTGACGATGGCGTGTTGGACGGCCCGTTTGAAGCCGGCCTCATCCGGATAACTCCGCTGCGCGAGCAGCTCCGGCATGATGCGTTTGGTGACGGCGCCTCCGTTCGGCTCCTTGCAGGTGCGCCATTCATGGCGTTCAGGCACGTAGAGGCAGGACACCTCACCGAGATCGAACGGAATGGCACCAACGACAATCGGGTTTTTCTGGCCAGCATTGCGGGCGCGTTCCAGGGCTGCGCCAACCGTGGCTTGAAACAGGTCGCCCGAAGTTTTTCCGGTCCGGGCCGGGACGGCAATCCGCTCACGAATTCCGTCGGCATGCAGTTCGTTTCTGCCTGAAGTGAACAGAAATTTTCGCTTGGGATCAGGCTGGATGGCCACGTCTTCGTGACGCATCACTCTCGCTCCGGTTGCCATGGAGCATCTCCTATATGAATGGTTGACCTGCTTCAATACTTGAGTATGATACTCATGTTTTGTCAACACCAAAAGTCGCAATGAAAAATCTTACACCCATGCAGGCCGCTTACTGGACCGGGCGCGAAGCCAAGAGCTTCCTCGGAAATGTATCAGCTCATCTTTATGTGGAATTCGATGGCAGCAACATCGATCCGACCCGGCTGGAGGAGGCGGTTCGCAAACTCTATGAGACGCATGCCATGCTTCGCATGCAAATCACGGCGGATGGCCGGCAAATCATTGGAAAAACAGAAGAAAGCCTGTCTTTCGAGGTTGAGGACCTGAGCCGTCTCAAACCGCAAGCACTCGCCCATCGATTGGCGGAAAAGCGGGAGAGCTGGACCAGTCGATCGCTGGACCTTGCCAGCGGTGAGACGTCGGCATTCGGACTTAGCCTGCTGCCCGATGGGGCCGGCCGCTTGCATGTCGACACGGATATGGCGGCGATCGACCCGCCGAGTTTCTGCCTCCTCATGGAGGACCTTGCCCGGTACTACGAAAAGCCCTCATTGCCGGTGGAACCCGGGGAAAGCAGCTTTTTCGACTGGCTGGACGCCAAAGCCGATGATGTGGATTTGCACAGGCGTCAGCGGGAAGACAAGCGCTGGTGGCAAGAGCGTCTGGATGACATGCCGCCGGCGCCCGATCTGCCGGTCGTTGCCGCTGGCCAACGGGTCAAAAGCGGCAGGCTCGCCGCCTATCTGTCGCCTGGCGAACGCAGGTCACTGGAAGGGACCGCACGCCGGCTGCGCGTGACAGTGTCGGCATTGATGCTGGGGTTGTTCGCCGCTGTTGTGGGAGGGGCCACCGGCAGCGGCCGTTTTCGTCTCAACGTGCCAATGTTCTGGCGCGCGCCTTACACCGCCGGTGTCGAGCGGCTTGTCGGAGACTTTTCCAACACCCTCATTCTGGCGGTCGATCTACGGCCCGGGGAGACCTACGAAGAGGTTTGCAAATCTCTGGCCGGCAGAATGCTGGACCTGCTCGCCCATTCTGCCTATCCGGGTGTCAGCGTGATGCGTGATCTGTCGCGCCATCAACGGTCCCTGCAGTCTGCGCCCATCGTGTTTACCTCCGGCCTCGGTCTGCCTATGGGAGGCCTCTTCTCCGAACGTGTCCGCCAGCATTTCGGATCGATGAACTGGGCCGTGTCACAAGGGCCGCAAGTTGCCCTGGATGCTCAAGTTGCGGAACTGGACGGCGGTATCCTGCTCAACTGGGATATCCGATATGACGCACTGCCCGAAGCCTGGGTCGATGCCGCGTTCAAGAGCTATGAGCGGCTCGCGAGGAAAGTTGCGGCCGACCCGCGGTCACTTGGCGAACAGGCAGTTTGCAGCGTCATGACGTGCGGCTCTGCAAGACGGCCCGCCACATACACCGAAGACATGCTTCTGGAACTGTTGAACCGGCTGGCGCCGGGCAGGGTGACTGGCAGTGACGCTGACATGTATCTCCCTATCCGAGATTTCGGACTGGGCGAGGGCGATCTTGCGGACTTCGTCACCTTTCTCAATCGTTACATTCCGTCTGCAGCCATTGCACCGGAGGACATTGGGCCTGCGAGCACAACTGCTGCCCTGGCATCCCTGATCAATGATCGCTCCGGCAAGGCGTCGGACAGCATCGCACGAGCTTTTCTGCAGGCGGTTGGCGCAAGTAGCCGGATTTCGCTTGCAGCTCAACCTGCCGAATAGATCCGCTGGAGACATCATGACATCCGAACTGACGTCGCTGCAGCGCGCGTACCTCCTTGGCAGAAGCGAATATGTGCCTCTCGGCGGTGTCGCGATGCAGGAGTTTCGCGAGTATCGCGGTCGCTTCAACCTCGCTCTTCTGGAGCGCCGGCTGCTCCATCTGGCGGAGCGATATGACAGCCTGCGGACGGTTGTCGACGGCCAAAGCCAATCGAGACAGGTCCTGGCAACGCCGCAGGTCGATTTCCTCCGCATCGATCTGTCCGACCAGACGCCGGAAAGTGCTGAGCAAAAGATCGCCGAGTTGAAGCAGGGGTTTTCCCATGAGCTGTTCGACCTGACAGCACCGCCCTGGCGGGTCGTCGCGTTCCAGCTGCCCGAAACGGGCGGCGAGACCGGAGATGACTGTGCAATCTTCTTCCGGTTCGATGCGCTGATCCTGGACGGTTTTTCCATAGCTGCGCTGATGGTTGAACTGTTTGAGGATCGACAGATCGAATCCGCGACAAGCTTGCCTGTTCCTTCTGCCATAGAGCCGATCAAGAGCCAGAACGAGGCTGATGCAAACTACTGGAAGGCCAAGCTCCGGTCTTACGAAGGCGTGCCGAAGCTTCCCTGGGCGAAATCTCTGGAGACCATTGGAACCTCTCGCTATGCGCGCGCCGGTTTGACAATCGATACAGCGCGATTCCGCAAGCTCACGCGCATGGGGGCAAAGGCGAGCCTCTTTCGAAATACGATGCTGTCGGCCGTAATCCTGGAAGTTCTGTCGCACTGGTTGAGCGAAGGGAGCCTTCATGTCGGAGTACCGGCGGCCCCGCGAACGGAAGGGGGATACCAAAACGGGTCGACGTTCTTTGCCGTCGCCTGGGACGGGCAGGGAACAGACGATTTTGTTGCCAGGGCAAGGGCCTTGCAGGACGACGTTCTGGAGGGGCTGGATCACCTGTCGTTTTCCGGCGTCGACATCAGCCGGTTCCTGATGGATCTCGGAGGTGGTGCAAGTGGTGTCGCCCTGCCGGTTGTCCTCACGAACGGGCTGTCCTGGCCAGTGCTCTCCTCCGATGCGCACGTTCGCCTGCATGACGGCCTGACACAGACACCGCAGGTCGCATTGGACATTCGCCTGGGTGCGTTGGCCGACGGAGGCCTGGCGATCGATATCGATCATGCCGTCGAAGCTATCGAGCGCACCGTCGTTGATGACATTCTTGCAGCCATCGACAGGGCCGTGACCGCCATCTGCGAAAGCGATGAGCTTCAGGTCGAAGCGCGAAACGTGCTGGATTTCGACCACTATCGGTTCAACATGCGGGAGGAGACTTATGCCGCCTGCGGGTTCCTGAGGCGCATTGCCGACAACATGTTTTCAGCACCGCCGGAAAACGACGCGCTCGTCTGCGGTGCACGTCGGGTCTCCTATGCAGAGCTCGGCAGGGGCGTGCACAAGGTGCTGGCGTCTCTCGCAGCCCGAAACCTTCAAAAGGGAAATGTTGCGGTTCTTGCGCTGCCGCGTTCTCCTGAGCAGACAATGGTGACGCTGGCCTGTGCGCTGCGTGGGGTAATCTGGGTTCCAGTGGATGCTTCTGCCCCAGAAGAGCGCAGAAAATTTCTCTGCGACAATTGCAAGCCAGACCTGGTCGTCGGAACGCAGCCGGTTGAGGGCTACGACGTCGTTTCTGCCGAGACGCTGCTGCAGGGAGACCCCTCCGGCGACGTATTTGACTTCATGCCACCGCTTCAGGAGCTTTCGTCCAGTCCGGAGGCTGCGTACTATCTTTATACCTCAGGTACGACCGGGAAACCGAAATGCGTCGTGCTGTCCAACCGATCGACCGACAACGTCATCGGCAGCACCAATGCGGAGTGGGAAGTCACTTCAGATGACGTCTTCATTTCAGTCAGTCCATTGCATCACGACATGTCTGTCTATGAGGTCTTCGGGTGTCTGACCGCTGGCGGAACGCTGGTTCAACCTGCTGAAGGCGAGGAGAAGGATGCGGTTCGGTGGAACCAGCTGATTGACGCGCACGGCGTAACGATCTGGTCGTCGGTTCCGACAATCTTCGAGATGCTGCTTTCCTGCCGCCAAAAGCCGGAACTTGCCAACCTGCGCCTGATTAACCAGGGCGGTGACTACCTCAAACCGGCGGTGATCGCAGATGTCAGGCGCAGCAACCCGGCCATCCGACTGAGTTCAATCGGCGGACCGACCGAAACCACGATCTGGAGTATCTGGCACAGGATCTGCCCGGAAGACACGGGCAACATACCTTATGGCCGCCCGCTGCCGGCAAACCGGTATTTCGTGCTCAACGAGAAAGGCGAGCACTGCCCTGTCGGTGTTGTTGGCCGTATCCATTCTTCGGGTGTGAACACGGCGCTCGGATATCTGGAAGGCGGCGAGTTGCGGCAGCATGACTTCGTCATGATCCGGGATGAGCACGGAGAGCCGGTTCGCGCATTCCGGTCCGGAGACCGGGGGCGATACAGGCGCGACGGCCTGATCCTGTTCGACAGCCGCGTTCAGGGCTACGTCAAGGTGCGCGGCGTCCGCATTTCCATGCCTGACGTCGAGAATGAACTTGTGAAACACCCTGACGTCGCCCGCGTTCTACTGACGGATCTTGGAGACGAACGCCGTGGGGAAACCGAATTGGGCGCCCTTTATGAACCGGTTCCTGGAAGCGGACTTTCCGATGCGGACCTTCGCAATTTTGCAAGACAGCACCTGCAGGAATCCCACGTTCCCGCGTACTTTTTAAAGGTGGATAGCATTCCTTTGTCTGCCAACGGAAAACCGGATCGAAGGGCTGCGAGGCAATTGCTTGCAGATTTTTCTTCCAGACAACCGGCGCCGCAAAGGAAAGTATCCCCGGCAAACCGCCGGCTTCTCGACATCTATCTGGAGGTCGTCGGCTGCGGAGCAACGTCAGCCGTAAATGGGGCTACCGACTTCCTGTCGATGGGGCTTTTACCGTCGCATCTCAAGACGATCGCTCAGCGCATCTCCGACGAATTCGGCGTCGCTTTGCCGCCAAAGCAACTTCTCATGTGCCGAAACGCGAACCAGGTGGAGGAACTCGTTTCTCGAGAGTTGCCTTGATTGGCCTCAAGACGTTCCGTTTTCCAACCTTGCGAAAAATTCCGCCGTCATTTGAAATCGTAAAAGGAGTTTCGTTCATGCCGGACATCGGTCCAACCGGTGAGATGCCGCTGACGCTGCCACAGCTCGACTTCTGGGAAGAATTCACTTTTCATCCCGACCAGCCCGTGTCGACGGTCGCGCATTACATCGAGCTTGAAGGCGACATTGACGAGCCTGCGCTGACCAGGGCGATCACACGCACCATCCGCGAGGCCGAGATCCTGTCGGCGCGGTTTCGGGTGAGCCCGGATGGTGGAGCGCCGGTTCAAGTTTGCGATCCGGAGTTTCTGCCCGCGCTTATACAGGTGGACTTGCGCGAGGAGGCCGAGCCACTGGAAGTCGCCAGAAAGCGGATGGAAACCGATCTGGCCGCAAAGCTGGATTTGCGGCACGATAAACTGTCGGCGCATGCGCTTTACCGCGTCGGGGAGAGAAACTACCTCTGGTACATCCGCGCTCACCATATCATCGTCGATGGATATGGTCTGGCACTGATCGAACAGCGTTGTGCCGAGCTGTACAATCATTATCGCGGCCAGGGCGATGCCGGTCTGCCATTCCATCCGCTGGCAAGTTTTCTGTCTGAAGAGGCTCGATATCAGGAGAGCCGGCAGTGGAACGACGACAAGGCGTTCTGGTCGAACTATTTCGCAAGAGCCGCCGACATCGAAGTTCTGGAGAGGGGAGATGAAGACTATGGTGGCCCCGGCTATCACGCTCAGGTTTCCCTATTTCCGAAGTTCACGCGAAACCTGCAGGCAACCGCTGCGGCGGTTGAAATTGGCTGGCCGGATCTCCTGACACTGCTCTGCGGTCTCTATCTTCTGGGCGAACGGGCCGGTCGGCAGATGCCGCCCGAGAATGCGTTGACACTCTGGCTTCCTTTCATGAGCCGGTGGGGCAGTGTGGGGGCGCATTTGCCGGCGTTGCTGGTCAACATTCTGCCGTTCCGGATGGAGGTGAACAGAACCGACACCCTGGCAGATTTTCTGAAAGGCTCGGCCGCTGAGCTGAAACGCCAAAGACGGTACAGCCGCTACCGTATCGAGCAGATTTCACAAGACCAGGGGCTGACGGAAGGCAGCCGGTACTTCTTCTCTCCCCTGATCAACGTGCTGCCCTTCAATGCACCGGCTTTTACCGGTTGCAGGTCTCGCCGCCACATTCTTGGCAGTGGCCCCGCTGACGGCTTCAATCTCACTTTCCGAGGGGAGGGTGACGCAAGCAACCTGACCCTGTGCCTGGACGCCGATCCCAGCCTGATGAGCACACAGACTTTCAGCGAGCACGAAAAGAAACTGCCGTCATTCCTGTCGGGTGCACTTCAACCGGAATGGCTGACACGACCGGTCGGCGATGTCCTTGGAACGACTTGTTCGTCCGCTCTGTTTGACGCAGCTGCGCAGAGATTTCCGATGTAGTGACGTATCATAAGGGACTGACTGCCTTTGGAAGGGGAGGGCAGCGTCCGTGGAAAAACAAGTGGCAAGCCGGTCGGATACGAGCTGGGCTACCGGCCAGGTGGCGGCGCGAAACTCTCGGTTATGGCCATCGTGGCAGGCCAGACAATCCTGGTCTTGTGGCTGTTGTCGCGCAGCACTTGCAGAACTTCCCTCGCGATTGTTCGCCCAAGCTGCTCCAGATCGATCTCGAATGCCGTTACCGGCGGGTTGAGGAAGCGAAGGAGCTTGCTTCTGCGCAGTGTTGCAACCGACAGGTCCTTGCCCGGTGACAGCCCGGCTTCCTGAAGGGCCGAGTAAACGCCAAATGCCATCAGTTCGTAGTTCAGCAGCAGCGCGGTCGCCCGGTTGGGCATTTCCAGGATCTGGCGGGTCACCTGATTGCCGCCGGACTCGCTGACTTCACACTCGAAGATCAGACCGGGATCGAATTCCAGCCCCGTTTCGGCAACTGCGGTTTCATAGGCTTCGCGCAACACACTGGCGATGTTGGATCGGGTCGGCGGCACGGTAATGGCAATGCGTTTGTGCCCGAGAGCCACCAGCTTGCGGATTGTCTGATCGACATATCCTTCGAAATCGAGATCGATCCAGGGGTGCTGGTCTTCCAGGCGTGACCTTCCGAGTGTCAGGAACGGGAGCCGTGACTTGAGCAGGAACTCGATCCGCGGATCGTTCTTCATGGTCGCGGTTACAACAATGGCGTCCGCCGTGCCACGCGCGATAACGCGTTTCAGGAACTCCGTCGGATCGTTGGCGGAATGGCAGGGCAGGATGATGAGATCATAGCCCTGATCGTCGAGTTCGGCCTGCATGGCGTCTATCACGCGCATGAAGAAGTTGTCGCCGCTCCTGAGTTCCGACTGCCCGGTTTCGAGCATGAAGGCGATTGTCTGCGTTGTTCCACGACGCAGCGAACGGCCCGAAGCGTTCGCACTGTAGCCGAGTTCAACTGCGGCATTGAGCACACGCTCTCGGGTCTTTGCGTTTACATCCGGCTTGTCGTTCAGCGCTCGCGAAACGGTTCCGATAGAGATCCCAAGATGTTGCGCGAGGTCTTTTATGTTCAAGGACAGGGGCTCCTGAAAAGATTTCCGAAAACGTTTACGAAACTTCTTGACACAAAGTTCCATCGTAATCTAGCGTCGTAAACGTTTACGGAGCCCGGAAAGACGAAAGGTCACAACCGCGCCCGATGGGAGGAAATCACATGCAGACCGCCGTCATGGTGGGGTGCGGAGCCATGTCCGAGGGCTGGCTACGTGCACTTCAGGACATCAACTCTTCCGGCAAGCGGGTTGAGATTGTCGGCTTTGTCGACCTTGATACGGACCTTGCGCAAAAACGTGCTCAGACCTCCGGCTTCGGCAATGCAGAGGCCGGAAACGATCTGACGGAACTGCTGTCCAGGCTGAAGCCAGACCTCTTGTTCGACATCGTCGTGCCATCTGCCCGCAACGAGGTGGTGACCCAGGGCTTTGCTGCCGGCTGCGATGTGCTTTCCGAAAAACCGATGGCGAATTCGCTGGATGAGGCAAAAGCACTGCTCGACGTGCGACGGGATCAGGGCAGGGTGCATGCCGTGATTCAGAACCGCCGGTTTCTGCCCGGCATCCGGCGTGCAAAACAGTTCCTGGACCAGGGTGGCATTGGGCGGATTGCGGAGGTCCATTGCGACTTCTTCATCGCACCGCATTTCGGTGGGTTCCGGGAGGAGATGGACCACGTGCTGTTGCACGACATGGCGATCCACACTTTCGACGCGGCCCGTTTCGTCGCCGGGCTGGAACCGCGCCGGGTCTTCTGTCACGAGAGCAATCCGTCCCATTCCTGGTACCGCCACGGAGCCAGTGCCGCCGCCATCTTCGACTGCCATGACAATGTGACCATGACCTATCGCGGCTCGTGGTGTGCGGAAGGTGCGCGCACGGACTGGGAAGCCTCCTGGCGGATCATCGGATCGCGCGGAACTCTTTTGTGGGACGGCAACGAAGGCTTCCGGGCCGAAATCGTGAAATCGGCCGAAGGCTTTCTGTATCCGCTGGAAGAGGTCGAGGTGCCCGAATTGCCCGCATCGCTGGAGGCCACCGGCCATGCAGGCGTCATCGCCGATTTCCTGGACGCGCGTGAGACTGGCAGGGCCGCTCTCACGGATTCCGCCGACAACATCCGCTCACTCGCCATGACATTTGCTGCAATCCGGAGCGCCGAGGAAGAGCGCTTCGTCGAGATAGATATCTGACCCGAGGACATTCATTCATGAGCAATCCTGCAAAATCCATTCGCATCGGAACGATGATCGCCGCCACGGGCGGAGAAGCTGCGAAGCGGATCGATGAAATCGCCGATCTCGGGTTTGAAAGCTTCGAACCGTTCTTCTGGCAGACGACCAACGGGCAGGACCTGGCCGAGCTCGGCAAGCGCTGTGTTGAGGCGATCGGCGACCGGGACATCACCATCTCGACCCTGGGCATGTTCGGGAACCCGCTGGAAGATCAGCCGCTGGATCGCGAAACCCTTCAGGGATGGAAGGACTGTATCGATAACGCCCATCACTTCGGCGCCACTTGCGTCGCCGGCTTTACCGGCAGGATCCGTGGCAAGCCCCTGGAAGACAGCCTGCCCAGATACAAGGAAGTCTGGTCCGAGCTTGCAAAGCGCGCCGCCGACAAGGGTGTCAGGATCGCTTTTGAAAATTGCGCCATGGACGGGAACTGGCAGACCGGCGATTGGAACATCGCCCATAATCCGGATGCCTGGGAACTGATGTTCAACGAAACGACGGACGACAATCTCGGCCTGGAATGGGAGCCTTGCCACCAGCTTGTCTATCTGATCGATCCGCTGCCGCAGATCCGCAAGTGGGCCGACAAGATCTTTCACGTGCACGGCAAGGACGCCACAGTCCGCCATGATGTTATCCGGGAACACGGCATCTTCGGAAAACATCCGTTCGTCTTCATGCGTACGCCGGGTTTTGGCGATAGCAACTGGACAGACATCATCAGCGAGCTGCGTCTTGCAGGGTATTCAGGCTCCATCGATATCGAGGGCTGGCACGACCCGGTCTATCGCGACGAGCTCGAAATGACCGGCCAGGTGCATGCGCTCAACCATCTGAAAACTAGCCGGGGCGGTGCCTTCATACCGGGAACCGGCAAATACGAAGGCGGCGATCCCTCACTCACCTAGGGCAACGCCGTCCGTCATTCATGTCGCATACAGGGAGGAGACCCAACATGGACTTGAAATCAATAGCATTGGCAACATCCGGGCTGATCGCGCTGGCTTCAACCGCCGTTGCCGATCCGGTCGAGCTGGATCTGTGGACCATCGACGACCCGGGCGAATATCACTACGTCATGGCCGACGAGTTCATGGCCAAGCATCCGGACATCAAGATCAACGTGCGGACCGTCCAGTTCGAGGACATGGTCAATGACCTCGCACGCGGCGTGGCGACCGGTGATGCTCCCGACATCACCTATATCGACAATCCGGAAGTGGCGCTGTTTGCTTCACGCGGACTGTTGCTCGACCTGAAACCCTATATCGAGCAGTCCGATATCGTGAATGCCGACGACATCTTCCCGGGACCGCTGTCATCGGTCAGCTACGAGGGCGGCATCTATGGTATTCCGCGCGGGGCGAACACGATCGCTCTCTACTACAATGCCGACATGTACCGGGCGGCCGGGCTCGACCCCGACAACCCGCCACGCACCTGGGACGAGCTTTACGAAGCCGCCAAGGCGCTGACCAAGCCGGAAGAGAATATCTACGGCCTCGCTTTTTCTGCGGTTGCGACCGAAGAGGGCACCTTCCAGTTTCTGCCCTGGCTGCAGATGACCGGTGGGGATTACGACAACGTCGACACGGACGGGGCGGTACGAGCGCTTTCACTCTGGAAGAAAATCCTCGACGAAGGACTGGCCTCGCCGGACACGCTCATCCGCGGTCAGTGGGACAGCACCGGTACTTTCAATGCCGGGACCGCCGCAATGTCTATCTCGGGACCCTGGGAACTGCCCCGAATGAGCTCGGAAGCCAAGTTCGATTTCAGGGCTGCGCTCCTGCCCGCACCGGATGAGGGAGCGGACCGTGCCTCGGCACTGGGGGAGGGCGACAACGTCATTCTGGCCAGCACCGACAATCCGGACGAAGCCTTCCTGTTCCTGGAGTTTCTCTATGACAACATGGACCGCGTCTGGAATGAATTCGGCTACCTGCCGGCTTCCAAGGTCGAGGCGAAGGATCCAAAGTATCCGGAAATCTATGCGGTCTTCGAAGAATCGATGAAATATGCCCGCAACCGCGGACCTCATCCGCAGTGGCCGAGCATCAGCAAGGCGATCCAGACCGCAATCCAGTCGACACTGACCGGTCAGGCAACACCTGAAGATGCTCTCGCTGCCGCGCAGACCAGCATCGACAAGGTCCTGAAGTAGGGTCTGTTCAGGCGGGGTTTTGCGATGTTCGCCCTGCCTTGGGGTGTGTGCTCGCGAGCCGTCCGACCGGACGGGAGCGCACACCCTTTTTCATCCGCCATGGAGGAGGAGACGGATGCTCAACTTTACCAGACCGTTCCGGGACGGGGCCGGTTTCGACACGATCCTCGTGACGCTGGCGCTCGGGTACCTGGTTCTGTTTTCGGGTTTTCCGCTCGTTTACAACCTCGTCATGTCGTTTCAGGAAGTGGACCTGTTTTCACTCGGATCCTTCGACAGGCCCTATGTCGGTCTCGACAATTACGTTGATGTGCTGTCACGTCCCGAAGCTTGGGGCATCTTCCTCAATACCGTGAAATTCGTCGGCATCTCGGTCGCAGCGCAATTGTCCATCGGATTTGCTCTGGCAATGTTCTTTCAGCAGAATTTTCCGGGAAGCACCTGGTTGCGCGGGTTGTTCCTGGCAGGCTGGATCATGCCGGCTCTTGTTGTCGGCGCTGTCTGGAGCTGGATTCTGGCAGGGGATTTTGGCGTTCTCAACCATGTCCTGTTGTCTCTCGGCCTGACCGGTGAGCGTATCTTCTGGCTGTCCGACCCGAATGTGGCGCTTTATTCGGTCATCCTCGCCAACATCTGGCTGGGGGTTCCGTTCAACATGATCCTGTTGTCCGTCGGACTGGCGGGAATTCCGGAGGATATCTACGAAGCCGCCGAAATGGACGGTGCGAATGCCATTCAACGGTTTTTCACCATCACCTTGCCAATGATGCGCGCCCAGCTCGGAGCAGTGATCTCACTGGGCGTCATTTTCACCCTTCAGCAGTTCGACCTGTTTGCAGCCCTCACGCAGGGCGGTCCGTCGAATGCTTCAAACGTCTTCCAGTACTGGAGCTGGCAATTGTCGTTTCAGTACTACGAGATTGGCGTCGGTTCGGTGATCTCGGTTCTGATGATCCTGTTCGTGATTTTCGTTGCCGCGGTCTACGTGCGGTCCACGCGCCACGAACAGCTAGCTTGAGGCGTCGAGCGATGATGAAAAAATATGGCCTGACCGCGATCGCGCTCTGTCTGGTGAGCCTTTACCTCTTCCCGCTTTACTGGATGTACATCACGGCCCTGAAAAGCGGCACGGAAATCTTCGCCAATCCGCCGACCTTCTGGCCGGAAAATCCGCAATGGATGGTTGGCGAAGTCTGGACGCGCCTGAAGATGGACGTCTACCTCTGGAACTCGCTTCTGATTGCCACGGGGGTGACGATTATCGTCGCCATCTGCGGCACGGGCTGTGCCTATGTTCTCTCTCGCATCCGCAACCGCTGGATGGACGTGGTGCTCTTCATCGTTCTGATGATGCAGGTCTTGCCATCATCCTTGATGATCACGCCGATTTTCGTTGCCTTCAATCAGGTTGGCCTCAACGAGGTGCCAAGAACATCGGTGATACTGGCGCAGGCGGCGAAGGTTCTGCCGCTCTATATCGTGCTGTGCCGGGCAACCTTTCTGCAGGTTCCAAGGGAGCTGGAAGAAGCCGCGCTGGTCGACGGCAACTCGCGAATAGGTGCCTTCCTGTCCATCATCGTCCCGCTTGCAAGAAACGGCATTCTGGTGACGTCGGTGCTCATCTTCCTGCAGTCCTTCGGGGAATATGTCTATTCGCGCTCCCTGATCACGCAGCGGGCGCTACAGCCGGCGACTGTCGGTCTGCAGTCCTTCATGGGCCCCAACACGTCCGACTGGTCCGGTGTGATGACCTACTCCGCGATCTACGTGACGCCGGTTCTCATCATATTTGTGTTGCTGCAACGCCAGATCGTCAGCGGCCTGACCTCCGGAGCCCTCAAATGAGCTATCAGATCGAGCTGGAAAACATACAGAAATATTATGGCGCCTATCACGCGCTCCGCGACGTTTGCCTGCAGATCCCCAAAGGACAATTCGTTGCTCTGGTCGGGCCTTCGGGATGCGGCAAGTCCACCTTGTTGCGCACCATCGCCGGACTGGAAAAAATCACCAGCGGCACGATGCGGATCGCGGGAGATGCGGTCAATGATAAGGCACCACGCGAGCGGGACCTTGCGATGGTGTTCCAGTCCTATGCCCTTTATCCGCACATGACCGTTCGCCAGAATCTGACCTATTCCATGCGGCTCCGGAGACGCCCCAAGTCCGAAATCGACAAGGCGGTGGAGGAAATAGCCCGCGTGACCGGGTTGGGCGAACTTCTCGACAGATATCCGCGGCAACTCTCCGGTGGACAGCGTCAGCGCGTCGCCATGGGCCGGGCCATCATCCGCAACCCGAAGGCTTTCCTGTTCGACGAACCGCTTTCCAATCTGGATGCGGCCCTCCGGGTGCACATGCGCTCCGAAATCCGGCAACTTCACAATCGCCTCGGTGCGACGTCCGTTTATGTGACCCACGACCAGATCGAGGCGATGACAATGGCCGATCAGGTGGTGGTCATGCGAAGCGGGGTCATCGAACAGAAAGGCGCGCCACTCGACCTTTACGACAGGCCAGTGAACAAGTTCGTTGCAGGATTTATCGGCTCCCCGGCGATGAATTTTGTCGATGGAATCGTTGCGGAGGGGGGCAAGAGTGTTGGTCTTGCTCTTCCCGGGACACCGGAGATCGCATTTGAGGGACTGCAACTGCCCGGTCAGAAGGTAACGGTCGGACTGCGGCCGGAACACCTGATGGTCGGGCAGGGGGACTCGGGAAATGAAATGACGCTTCCGGTATCGCTCGTTGAGAGAACGGGAGCAGTCTCCTACGTGCTCACCGATACGGATCCCGGGCTCCTGATTACCGCTCCGGTTCGTGTTGAAGATGGCGTTCGGTCGGTCTCCGTTTCGATCAAACCGGAACACATCCACCTGTTTGACAGGGAAACAGGCAACGCCCTCTTGCACGCGTGATATCCCAGCCGTCCAATTGAGTGTCTGCGGATCGGAAACTCCTGGCAAAGGGGCTCCTGTCCGCTGGCGACTGTTGTGAATATCGATATTGCGGCGGCTTGGAAAATGATCATTTAAACTGATCATTCTGATAGAAATTATATCACTTAGATAAAACGCTTGATCGGTGCTGCTTCAGGATCACCCAGTGACCTGAAGTGTTGCAGCGTTAACGACCAAGGCTAAATTGCTCTTCCATTCCTTTTGCGTTCCCAATGAGGGATGGCGCCGCCGCAGGGCTCCGGCCTTGCAGGCATTTCCGTCGCGTTGTTTGCCCCGCGGATTGAGCCTTTGAGCAAAATCCCTTTGTAACAACTTTTGGCGAACCACCGCGACTGCGAAACCTCTCAAGGGTTGCCAGTCACCAACGCCCGTTGGCAGTGCCGCACGGTCGCTCCGTGAGGCTTTGGCAGCGGCAACAAGAAGAGATTTTTCACTCGCAAGGCAAAAATAAACATGCATGCGCATGCAAATATATTGACGATAGCGAAGTTCTAATTATATTGCATGCACATACAAATAAAGTGAAAGCCCACCTGATGAGTGCCGTTACAGTTTACACCGACTACGTCTGTCCCTTTTGCCTGCTCGCGGAAAAGGTCGTGACGACGGCGATCGGTGACAGGAAGATCCCGATATCCTGGCGGGCCCATGAATTGCGGCCCGACCCGGTGCCGACGCTGAGGCCCGAGGATCCTTACCTTCCGGCGATCTGGAACCGGTCGGTTTATCCGCTTGCGGAAAGCCTTCAGGTGCCAATCAAGCTGCCGTCGATTTCGCCTCAGCCACGCACCAACAAGGCTTTCGAGCTGCTGGCTCTGGCGCAGGATCGGGGACTGGATCATCCGTATTCGATGCGGATTTTGCGCGCCTTCTTCCAGGAGGATAGCAACATCGGCGATCCCGAGGTTCTTGTCGCATTGGCTGCGGAAGCGGGGATCGATCCGGATGAAGCCCGGCAGGCTCTCGAAACCGGGGCCTACCGCGCACGTCACCGTGAAGCACTGCGCCATGCCCGCGAAGACATGGCAATCACGTCGGTTCCCACGATCGTGGTCGGTGATCAGATTTTCCGGGGAGTTCCCCCGCTGGACGAATTGCTTCAGGCAATCGACCGGCTGGAAAGCGCCCCCGGCAATAGCGGCCGCTCCCGGTAATCGACGCGGCCAGGTCGAAAGGCATCCGCCTTCACACACTCTCAATCTACAAAAGGAATATGCAATGAGCTGGGTTTATCTCGGAATCGCCGTGATCTTTGAGATCGCGGTCGCAATAAGTGCCGGAAATGCAAAAGGGTTCACACGGTTCGGGTGGACCGTCGCAACCCTCGTGAGCGGTGCTATCGCCACCTTCTTCCTGAGCCTTGCGCTCCTCACCTTCGATGTCGGTGTCGGGTACGCAATCTGGACCTCCGTCTCAGGTGTCGGGATCGTCGTCCTGGGGGCGCTGTTCTTTGGTCAGCAGCTCAACTGGAAGAAAGGCCTCGGCATCGCCTTCGTCATCGGCGGCGTTGTCGGCCTGCGCCTGAGTGGTGCTGCCTGAGCAACTGAAACACGAAGTATCTCCTCCAATTCTCTTCTGATCAAAAGGAACAGCAAATCATGGATACGCTACAGAAAACCCAGGGCAATGGCGGTGCATGGGGCATGCTGATGCTCGCCAGCGCGTTCGAAATCGGCTATGCGCTCAGCGTCGGCGGCAGTCAGGCATTCACCATTCCGAGCTGGTCGATTGCCGCCGTCGTTTTCTTCCTGCTCACGCTTTACTTCCTCAGTGCCGCGCTGCGAACCATCGACGTGGGGATCGGCTATGCGGTGTGGGCAGGCATCGGCTCGGTCGGGGCCGCCGTCTTCGGCAGCATCTTGCTCGACCAGCCGTTGACGCTGATCCAGGCAGTCTGGCTTGGTATCATTATCGCAGGTGTCGTCTGGTTGAAGCTGGCCGACAGCCCGAAGCTTGCGGAAACAGCATGATGGGGACGGATCGTTCAGAATGCCTCGACCAGCTCATGGAGGTGGCGGTCGCCTTCTCCGTGGATCATGTCCACAAAGGCGGCATTCCCTTCACCGCACTTGTCGTTGACGGAAATGGCACAATAATCGGGCGCGGTGTCAACCGCGTTCGGGATCATCATGATCCGACCGCGCATGCGGAAGTCGACGCGATCCGCGACGCTTCCCGCACGCTTAAAACTCCACATCTGCATGGGGCCATTCTGCTTGCGTCAGGAGAACCTTGCGCGATGTGTTACATGAGCGCGCTTTATGCAGGCATCTCGCAGGTGTTCTTTGCCGCCGATCGTGATGAAGTGGCAAGGCACGGCTTCGATTATCGAGGTTCCTATCGGCTGTTTGCCAGAGATCCGTTGGCCTGGCAGTCGCCTCGCGTGGCGAAGCTGGCCGTCCCCAAAGCTATGCGGCCTTTCCAGAACTTTGCTGCGATGAGCCGCATTTCCGACTAACGGCAGTTACTTGTTTCTGCGCTTGCATGAGCATACAAATGTTCAGCGCAAGCGTAGAACACTCGAAGGTCCAGATTGATCATGTCCAATAGCAGTGGTTCGTGGCTCAGGCTGATCCACGCGGTCGCCAATGTCGAAGCAGACCTCGCAAAAGTCCTGCAAGACCGGCATGGCCTTGGTCTGTCGGATTATCGCGCACTCGAGATCCTCTCCAAATCGCCCAGTTCCGAATTGCGAATGCAGGAACTGGCCACCCATCTGCAGCTGAACCAGAGTTCCGTATCACGCATGGTCGAGCGTCTGGAGCGGGGTGGCTTCACGGTTCGTGATCTTTGTCCGGACGACAAGCGAGGCGTCTATACCGTCCTCACCGACAAGGGACGTGCACATTTTGAAAGCGCGCAGCCCGATTACGAGAACGCACTGGAAAATGCCCTCAAGGAGCACGGCGGGGCCGAGTTGCTTCTTGCACGATTTGGAAATGAGGAAGACGTGGTCTGAGAGGTTTCCGGCCGTTCCTATCTCCAGGTTCACGTGCCGCCCGAGTTCAGGCTGATCAAGGCATCAGCAAGATGTCTTGCCGCCGGCCCCATCGTTTCATCCAGACGATGGGCAACATAGGCTTGCGCCGCAACTTCACCGTTACGGCCAAGTGCGCTCACGTTAAGCCTGACCAACCGTCCCTGCTCGAGATCACGTTCTACAAGCCACAGAGGCAGCCGACCCCAGCCAAGCCCGCCAAGGATGAGGTTGTACTTGGCATCCTGCGTGTTCACTCGGCAGGATTGCGGCGATAACACGCCAAAGTCACGTCCGGCCGATATCTGGGAGGGGTCCGTCAAGACAATCTGAAGATGATCTGCAAGGTCCAGGGCTTCCAGTGCCCTGGCACCCTTGTCCTTGGCAAGTGGATGCTCTGCAGCCACCAACGCGACCTGGATGATGGAGGTCAGCGCGTCGAACTTGATACGTGGATCCCGAAAATCTTCGCCAACCATCACGGCCAGTGCGCAACTCTTCTGCCTCAAAGCCTCAAGTGGGCCGCCCAGGGGTTCGACCTGAACACGAACCGAGACCGAGGGAAAGCTCTCCCGCATTTGCGAAATTGCTGTTCCGACTTTCTGCAATGGATAAAGGGTGTCCACTGCGATCCCGAGTTCGGTTTCCACACCCGCCGCAAATCCGCGCGCTTTGGCCCGCAGCACATCTACGCGCAGGAGAATGTCTCTTGCGCTGCCAAGCAGCATCTGGCCTTGCCGCGTCAAAACCGGTCGGTGTCCAGAGCGGTCGAACAATTCGACGCCAAGCTGTGCTTCAAGATTGGCGATCGCGACGCTTACGCCGGATTGGACCCTCGACAAGGACTGTGCGGCTGCCCGGAAGCTTCCGCTGTCTGCGATGGCTACAAATGTTCGCATCTGATCGAGCGTCAGCGCGTCTAGCATGATCACCTCAATTGATCGTTTTGATGCAAATTATATCACTTAGATTGACTAATCAAAGAAGGCATTTTGCCGGCGTTCCATGAACCGAAGCGAGGTGCAACCATGGCCAGGATACTGGTACTTTATTATTCGTCTTACGGTCACATCGAGACAATGGCGATGGCGGTCGCCGACGGTGCGCGCCAGGCTGGCGCCACTGCCGATGTGAAGCGTGTTCCTGAACTTGTCCCGGATGCGGTTGCCAGCAAGTCCGGCTACAAGGTCGACCAGCAGGCGCCGGTCGCCATGGTGTCCGAGCTTGCCAACTACGACGCCATCATCATTGGTACGCCGACACGTTTCGGCACCATGTCTTCCCAGATGAAGAACTTCCTCGATCAGACGGGAGGTCTCTGGTTTGAAGACAAGCTGGTTGGCATGGTTGGCAGCGTCTTTACCTCTACAGGCAGCCAGCATGGTGGTCAGGAAACCACCATTCAGTCGACACAGACTGTCCTTTTCCATCTTGGGATGATGATCGTCGGTCTGCCCTACAGCTTCAAGGGACAGATGCGGATGGACGAGATTACCGGTTGTTCTCCTTACGGCGCGTCCACGCTGGCTGATGATGGCAATGGCGGTGATCGCCAACCAAGTGAAAACGAACTGGAAGGCGCCCGTTTTCAGGGGCGGCACGTTGCCGAGATTGCTATGGCCCTGGCCCTTGGCCGACAGGTGAGAGTGGCCGAATGACAGCCTCTGCTCTGACAGTTGAGCCGTCGTCCACCCGGTGGTCGGCGGTGCTCCTGATCGTCTGCGCCGGTATCGTTACGGCGTTGCAGGTTGGAAAAGCGGCCATTGCCGCGCCACTGCTGCAATCAGATCTGGGAATTGGCCTGGCGGCCATCGGCTGGTTGACGGGGATCTTTGCAGTTCTCGGGCTCGCGGGTGGAATCCCGACAGGCGCGCTTGTCGCCAGTTTCGGTGGCAGGCGTCTTTTGATCATGGGATTGTTGACGACAGTGTTTGGGGCCGGCTTCGGAGCGGTGGTTTCAGGCTTGTCCGGGCTCTTGCTTGCCCGCGTCGTCGAGGGCGCTGGTTTCCTCCTGGTGACAGTTGCGGCTCCCTCGATCCTGAGCCAAGTCGCTAAACCCTCCGACCGTGATGTGGCCTTTGCCCTTTGGAGTTGCTTCATGCCTGTCGGCATGGCGATCGCGATGCTGACCGGTCCCATGTTCGATGACTGGCGGACGATATGGTGGGCGAGCTGCCTGCTCACCCTGATCATCTGCCTGCTTGTGCCACTGATGGTTCCGGTCGATGACGAACATCGCCCCTGGTCGTGGCGCAAGCTGAAAACCGATACGATGTCCGTGTTTCACGCCAGGGTGCCGGTCGCTCTTGCTGGCATGTTGGCTCTTTACAGTCTGATGTTTTTTGCGTTGTTCAGCTTCCTGCCGGTGTTGCTGATGGAGCAAATGGATGTCTCCCACCAGACTGCGGGACTGTTGAGCGCGCTTGCGTCCGCAGTGAATGTTTTAGGAAATCTTGCGGCGGGTCTTCTGCTGTCCCGTGGTGTCAGTCGTGCGGTGTTGCTCGCCGGTGCCAGCATAACCATGGGCGTGGTCAGTTTCGGCATATTTTTGCCCCTGCTGCCCGCTGCCGCGACTTTTGCTCTGTGCATGCTGTTCTCGGCCGTTGGTGGGCTGATCCCGGCAACGATCCTGTCTTCCGCTCCGATTGTTGCTCCAACAGCGGGTCTGGTTCCGGTGGTCCTTGGATTGATCATTCAAGGCAACAACCTGGGACAAATCCTTGGTCCGACGGCCGTCGGCAGCGCTATCGAGCGTTTTGGCTGGAGTTCTGCAGCATACGCCGTTGCCGGAGCGGCCCTGGTTGCAACCGCCCTCGTGGCGGCATTCGGAAAACGCATCAAGCAAATGCCGGAGTAAAGTTGTGGTCACGCTCACCAATCTCACGGCATTCGCTCTGGTCTCGTTCGGCATGGTGATCACGCCAGGGCCAAACATGATCTATCTCATCAGCCGATCCATCTTGCAGGGACGTGCAGCCGGCTTCATCTCGTTGTTCGGCGTTCTTGCGGGATTTGTATTTTACATGCTGTGCGCGGCCTTCGGCGTGACGGCACTGATCTTTGCCGTTCCGTTTGCCTTCGGGGTCATTCAGATCGCAGGTGCCGCGTATCTGCTCTATCTGGCCTGGCGCGCTATCCAGCCGGGTGCCGGTTCGGTTTTTCAGCCGCAAACCGATCTTCCGCTCGATCCTCCGCGGCGTCTTTTCATGATGGGCTTTCTGACCAATCTCCTCAATCCGAAGATTGCCCTTCTGTACCTGTCGTTGTTACCGCAGTTTCTAGATCTGAGCGGCGGACATTTGCTGGCGCAGAGCGTGTTGCTCGGCAGTGTCCAGATCATGATCAGCTTTGCCGTAAATTCACTGATTGTACTGGCCTCGGCCTCTGTTGCGGCATGGTTTGCCATGAGGCCCGGTTGGCTTAAAGCACAGCGATGGGTCATGGCTTCGGTTCTGGCCGGACTGGCCTTGAGCGTTGTCAGCGCGCGTTGATTGAGGCCCGTCTCAACACTCGTTGTCTGGCAACACGTGTCTTTTCCCCGGGGAGCACGTCACAAAGACGCGGTGAAGATCGTCATAGGCATAGAACCTTTTGAATGGAGCAAACCATGACGACGAAACCTGTCAATCACTACAAGAATGTTCCGAACGTATTTGCCTCTCTGGAGGCGGTCCATGGCGCGATCGATGAGCATGGCCTTGAGCGCATGTTGCACCACCTGGTGCAATTGCGTGCGTCCCAGATCAACGCCTGTGCCTATTGCGTCAAGATGCACACCAGGGAAGCCCGCGATGATGGCGAGACCAACGAACGGCTCGATCGTCTCGCGGTCTGGGAACATGTGAACGATTTCACACCGAAAGAACGTGCCGCGCTTGCCTGGACCGAAGCCTTGACGGACATCGACCGGAAAACCGACTACGGGCCTCTGCGTGCCAACTTGCGTGAGCATTTCAGCGAAGCCGGGATCAGTGCTCTGACCGCGACGATTGCGATGATCAATCTCTGGAATCGCATTCAGGTTTCTGCGCACTGACATGGAGCCGACCGACATCTGCCTTTTCGAAAGCCGCCGGCCGTTTCTCACCGGATTGGCCTACCGCATTCTCGGCTCGCTGGCAGAGGCCGAGGATGCGGTCCAGGACACCTACCTGAAATGGCAGGCGGGTGAGCACGAAGCCATTGCCAACCCGGCAGCCTGGTTGACCGCAACTTGTACACGCCGCTGCATCGACATGTTGCGATCAGCGCGCCTGTCACGTGTTGACTACGTCGGTGCATGGCTGCCGGAACCGGTTCACACGATGACCGAAATAAACGCGGAGGAGGTCGTTGAACTTTCCTCCACCCTTTCGCTCGCCTTCATGCTGGTTCTGGAACGGCTCGCTCCCAAGGAAAGGGCTGCATATCTTCTGCGAGAGATTTTCGACCAGTCCTATGAAGACGTCGCGGCTGCCTTGAACGTTACCGAAGCGGCCTGCCGCAAGCTTGTCTCGCGGGCGCGCATTCGTGTCGGCCGTGAAGAGGCAGGTGCCGTTGTTCCCAAGGAGCGCCAGGACATGCTGCTGACAGCTTTCCAGGCCGCAATCACAACAGGCCGCACGGGGCAACTTGCCACCCTCATGAGGGAAGACATCGAGCTGCGCGCTGATGGTGGCGGGAAGGTGCTTGCATTGCTGCACCCTCTGTCCGGCAAGGAGGGTGTGTTGTCGTTCCTCGGCGACACCCTCAAGTCTTCCTGGACCGGCTACAGGTGGCAACACATCGATATCAATGGAACGCGAGGAGCACTCGTCTTTGACGGGGTGGTGCTTGCTGCGTCAATCAGCTTCGCCTGGGACGTCCAGGGGCGCCTCTGCAGCATCTACATCATGCGCAATCCGGACAAACTGGCCCGGCTCGACGGCTCCGAAAGGACGATACAATGACCGACATCCGCGCCGCATCTCATTCTCCTGGTTGGGCCGACCTGCTTTCCGGCAGCAATCTCGTGCGTTCGCTTGCGCTCAGCGGTGGTGTCGCGCTGCATGCGCTCAATCTCTATATTTCCACCACCATCTTGCCCTCGGTTGTGCGGGAAATCGGCGGTTTTGATTATTACGCCTGGAACACGACCCTGTTCGTGGTCGCGTCTATCCTTGGAGCAGCGCTGTCCTCGCATATTCTCGCACTAACCGGTCCGCGGGGCGGCTATGGTGTTGCTGCGCTCATCTTCATTGCCGGCACGGCCATCTGCGCCAGTGCCAACACGATGCAAATCATGCTTGCCGGCCGGTTCGTGCAGGGTTTCGGCGGAGGAGTACTGTTGGCGTTGGCCTATGCAATGGTACGCCGCGTTTACCCGGAGCCATTGTGGCCACGGGCAATGGCGCTCCTGTCGAGCATGTGGGGGATCGCGACACTGCTCGGACCTGCAGTTGGTGGTGTGTTCGCAGAACTCGGCTTGTGGCGCGGTGCATTCGTTGTCCTGATACCTGCTGCGGTGGGTATTGCTCTTTCGGCCAGCTTTGTCCTGCCGCGTGACAATGAAGAGCGCAAGAGCGTGGATCCGCTTCCGGTCGCACAGCTTGCCCTTCTGACACTCGCCGTCTTTGCCGCTTCCTGGGGTGGTGTCGGCAAACACATGACGTCGACTGTCATTGGATTGATGACAGCCCTCGTTCTGACTGGTCTGGTTGTTGTGGCGGAACGCGGTTCGAAGCGGAAGCTGTTACCGGGCGGTGTCTTCAGACTTCCAAGCGCTCTCGGGAGTCTTTATGCGACATCGGCACTTTTGGCAGTGACCGTCACTTGTACGGAAATTTTCCTGCCGCTCTTTCTCCAGGAACTTCACGGCCGCTCGCCTCTGCAGGCGGGCTACATCGCAGCCATCATGTCTGCGGGATGGACGGCTGCGGCCATTGTTGCATCCGGATTTCAGGCCGGCCGACGCACCATGGCGGTGCGCATGGGGCCGATGCTTTCTCTGGCTTCGATGGGTATCCTCGTTGCAGTGATGCCCTGGACGGGAGCCGAAGGCGATTGGTTGCCTCTGAGCTTGATCTGCACTGCCCTTTTGATCGGGGGAGCCGGTGTCGGTCTTGCCTATCCGCATCTGTCGGCGATGGTCCTGAGTGTTGCACCTCCAGCGGAAGCGGACAATGCGGCGTCATCAATCATGACGGTTCAGCTTTGCGCAACCGCCTTCGGGGCCGCGCTTGCCGGTCTGTCGGTCAACCTGGCTGGCGCAGCCACGCAAACCGAAGGCATGGATGTTGCGAATGCGGCTCGTTGGCTGTTCGTCACCGTGGCAATAGCACCTGGACTGTGTTTGCTCGTGATGAAAGGCGTGTCGTTCAGGCAAGCAGTCGAGAAATCCCTGTAGGGCTCACAGAATTTGACCTGCAAATTTGCGCTGAAACTGCATTTTCCGGTGCGATCTACCCGTCTAACAGTCACGGAGAAACAACCATGCGGCTGGAGGAAATTGAATACCTTGAACCGGATATGGTTCTGTTCACCCGGTTGCATTCGAGCGCTTTTGTGATGAGGTTGAGCGTCCCGGCGGCTCCATGGCGCGTTTGCCTGGCGCAATGACACCCGCTCGCCAGGTCCTGATCAGACTTCCTGTGTGCCAAGGCAAACACGACGTGACAAACAAACGGCAAGATTTCTGCGTATTTCATTTGATGACAAAAGGCCACGCCGCAAGGCCATACAAAGTGACCTGAGAGACGTGGCCAGAATGATCAGGAACCTTTCCGAAGCAATATGACGGTTCCTGCCGGATCGCATGTCCAATGGCCGGTGACATCGGTCAGCGGCTCCAGTTCATCGCGTTTGGGAGATCCCAAAGCTGCCAGGGCATTGGTGGGATCCTCATCGAACAGTTCTATCCAGACGTCCGTCTGGCTTTGATGCGGCACGCGGTCGATCCACAATGTCATGGGGCCAAACGAGAAGCCGGTGCTGTCCTTGAGTTCACGCGTCACCTGCAATCCGATCTTGTCCCGGTAGAAGGCTACGGTTTCGTCCCACCGATACAGCGGCACCTTGATCGCGATGTTCTTGCCCGGTTCCATTTCCAATTCCCTTTCGATGCGTGTTGCCTACTTGTAAAATCCGTCGCGTAGCCTGATGCCGTTTTCGAGCCAGACCTTCATGGCGCAGAGCATGCCCGTCCAGCCTTCGCAGTTGCCGAGACAGGACTTCAGACCCGTTTCGGTCCCGGGCCAGCCAAATTCGTTGATGCGGACATAGGTGCGTCCGTCTTCCAGCTCCTGAAACGTGATGGTCACGGTGGTCCAGGTGCGGGCGTCATCTCCTGCCTCCCACTGCAGAACGACCTTTTCGTTCGGCACCACCTCCTGCACCAGAACAGGGAATGCACCGGGAAAGTCATGAAAGTCCCAGGTCACCTCCGCACCTGCTTCGATGCGGCCTCGAGCTCCTCCGGTCGTGAAGAATTCCGAAAGCTGTGCCGGGTCGACGACAGCCTCAAACACCTCCGCGACGGGTTTTGAAATCCTCCCGCCTACTGTGAATTTCAGTTCCATGGACCTGTTCCTTGTTGCCTTGCGAGCTATTATGTTATAAAAATATAACATGTCAACAGATGATCAGGATGACGCGCTTTTCAAGGCGCTTGGCCACAGGGCGCGCAGGCGCATGCTTGACCTTTTGAAGAAGGGTCCGCTGACCACAGGCCACCTTTGCGAGGCGCTGCCGCAGATAGACCGCTGCACAGTCATGCAGCATCTGAAGGTTCTGGAAAAAGCCGGGCTGGTGGTGGTCGAACGCCGCGGGCGGGAACGGTGGAACCACCTTGACGCGCTACCAATTCAAGCGGTTCACGAGCGCTGGATCGGTCCCTACGCTGCCTACGCAGCGAATATGTTGGGTGCTCTCAAGAAGAGCGTTGAACAGAGTGAGGAAACTGAGGTGCCCGCAGAAGCGGAAAGTGACGACACCTCACATTCCTGAAGATTGTGGAAGTGTCGTTTGAAGCGGAGAGTTTGCCGCGGATGTTCTCATGCAAGCGTGAACTCCTGCCGGCGGGGCAATCATCCGCAGCCGGGCGCGCTTTGCACCCAGGTATCTTCCGCGCTTCTCGACAAACAGCAGATCCTGGTTTCGGGATGGCATTGGTCCATCCCGAACAATTCGATTTTGGTATCGATGAGGTATAGCGGGAACGCTCTTCCGAGCGCCTGAATCCAGTAATCAATTTCCAGAGAATTAAGATCGTTACATGACTTGCAATAGCTGGAAAGTGAGTATCCTTTTTCCTGCAAGTCTTCGAGCGTTGTGCAGCTGCTTGTTTCCAATGGCTCAAGAATTCTTATGTTTAAAGACATTTTTGGCACACCGTTTTTATTGTCGTAAGCAGCTTCAAGGGCGGTGTTCTTGGTTTTGGGCGATGGGAGCACTTGAAACTTGCATCTTTTTTACCGGTGATTGGGAACGTTCTCAATTCGTGGGAGTACTTAAGTATTATTTGAAAGGGGTGTGGCCCTCCCAGGGTTCGGGCAACCGGAAATCATGGCACGATTTTTACGTATTTAGTCCTGGAACCCGATTGCTTCCCAGACGGGGTTTCCGCCACATCTGCGGGCCAACATTGAACGCGGAACTTCAAATGCCCCCAGTTTCAAAACAGGCCTTCGTTGCCAAACGCCCTTACAGAATTGCCGTGGGCATGCTGCGAGCTGGGCAATGATGGTTCGGACCGCGCGGTTGGAGGATACCCCGCAACTTCTCCGGTTGATCCGAGATCATGCGCAGTATGAGGGCGGGAGAGCCACTATCGACAAGTGCGTGTTGGAACGACTGCTTCAGGTCGAGGAGCCGCCGGTTCGGATCCTTGTCGCTGAATCAGATCAGATCGCGGGATATGCCGCGTTGACGACGGACTATTCGCTCTGGTCCGGAGCGCGCTACGGGCATCTCGACTGCCTTTTCGTTGCGAAGGAATATCGCGGCAGGGGCGTCGGCCAGATACTGTTCCTGAAGGTGCGTGAAGAAGCGCACGCTGCCGGGTGCGTTCGGCTTGAATGGCAGACGCCGGACTGGAACTGTCAGGCAGCTGAGTTCTACAGAAGAAAGGGTGCTGAATGTTTGTCGAAAACCCGCTTTATCCTGCAACTTGACGCAGGGTAGAAGGAGGTTGAACTGACAGCGTGGTCGAACCGGATTAAATCTTCACGAATGCAGATCTTTCTCAATTAAATAGACCCGGTTTAGAAATGCGGATTCAGGCTTTTTTCAGCTTTGACGTGCTCAATACTGGGGTGCAAGTTGGCGCTAATCACGAAGACGCAGCATGTCTACAGAAGTCAACATTCTCATTCGATCCATGCGTCAGCTGGTTCCCAATCCGGAAACAAGCGCGATTCTGACTGCGATGGGTGTTTCCTACTGGGCTTACGATCCGGTTGCGGAAGAGTTGTGCTGGCAAAGGTCGGATCCGACCTCTGTCAGAGGTTATCGCCTTGCAAAGCTGTCCATTCAAAGAGCACTTCAGTACTACATCCAGCGTGACAGAACCCGCTTCCTAAAGGTGATTTCCAATGCGGTGGAACACGGTCTGTCGCAGACGACACGTGTCACCATGAAAACGGATGGCGGTCACAAGTCCTACGACCTGGTGGCTTCTCGCATTTCCGGCAAACCGGCGTTTCTGATCATAGGGCTGATGAAGGAGTGTGCGCCGGAAGCGCCGGTCAACGCGGAATTGCCGGACATTCTGCAAAACCTGTCCAACGTCTTTATCTCGAACGCCAGTGCTGTCCTCATTACGGACAACAAGGGGGTGGTTCAGTCGGCCAATCGCCAGTTTCTGAAGCTGTTCGGCATAAGTAACGCCAAACAGGTTGTCGGCCGAGATGCAAGAACGATCCCCAATTACATAGGCAAGAAGCTCGCCGGCTCATTTGCCGAGATGTTACGAAGCCGCCTTGCGTCCAAGGGAACGCTCAAGCTGCCTCAGACAGTAGGCGATCCTGTTGAAGTTCTTTACGATCTGCATCCGATGGCACTCGATGATCCGAACGGCGGTATCATCTTTGCAGGGGAACTTGCTGCCAATTCAGTAGAAATATCTGCCAATGAAGTTCTGGATGCGGTTCCAACCCCAATTCTGGTTGCCGATCTGGATACTCGCCGCATCAAATACGCCAACAAGGCCGGGCGCGGCGAGTTGGGGTTGTCCGCAAAACAAATAGGAACCGAACGGCTATCCGACACGCTCATGAGCGCGAATGACGTTCGTGATCTGACCCTTGTTCTCGACAAGGTCGGCTGGGACGCTGGCCGTGTGTGGCAGGTTCAAAGTCACATCGGACTCAAGAGGCACTACCGAATTCGCACCTGTTTCATCGGCAAACAGTCTTCGCGGCAGATCGTGCTCGAGTTTCTGCCTGTCCGGCTTGAAAAGGACAAACCCGGCAACGAAAAAGCCCAGAATTTCTTCTCTCGCCTGCTGGACATGAGCTTCAACTGATCCTGTCATCACTGTACATCGCTGGAGGCCCACCAGCGCAGACCTCCAGGCTTTTGAGTTTCATGCCGTCAGATCGTGACGGTCATTTCCTCCATGACGGATCCATAACCACCCGCCATCAGGCCGGTAATCCTGCCATCTTCAAGGTCAAGATCCACGGTAATGACACTGGGGGAAGCCGGGGTCATGAAGTGGCCCTGTTCAATGACGAACCGTGATTTCCTTTCGTGAAGCAGGTCGTGCAGCACACAGGCGAGGGGGCCAGCCGCCATGCCAGTGGCGGATTCCTCGTCAATTGCATAGCGCGGTGCGAACATGCGGGTGGTGGCATCGGCCTGCGTGGCGTTTCGATCGGTCGTGAAAACGTAGTAGCCGATCAGGTCAAGCTTGTTGCTGATGTCATTGATCCTCGACTGGTCTGGCACGAGCTGCTTCAGGACGTCTGCATCGCGTACAGCGACGACGACGAAACTGTTGCCCGTGTTCACGAGGACAGGGCGCAGGCGTTCATCCAGCTGGTCTGCCTTCAGACCGAGCGAAGCCAGCACGTCGGCTTCGCTGACACCGCGCTCGGCCCAGGCTGGGCTCCGTTCATAAGACGGGGCAAGCTGTTCCATGTATGCCGCACCGTTCTTGATGACGATCTTGCGCGGACCATCGACGGTTTCCTTTGAAGTGGCACCCTCCCGAACCCGGCCCAGTTCTGCCATATAGCTGAAGGTCGCTATCGTTGCATGGCCACAATGGGCTATCCGCCTGTTTGGCGTGAAGAAGTCCAGCTTGAACCCTTCTTTCGCTGATTTAGACACGAAGGCTGTCTCTGAGAGTCCGATCTTTCCCGCAACGGTCAACATGTCTGCTTCCGACAAGCCGTCGGCATCAAGGATGACGCCGGCCGGATTTCCGCCAAAGGCTTCCGAACCGTTCCGGCGCGTAACGAACCCGTTCACGATGCGGGCGACAATTTCTTTCGTTTCACTCATTCCGTGCACCTCTCAATCATTAACTGGACACAAGAATGATGTCGTCGTATTGCTGGTTCAATGCCTGAATACATGAGTGAATTTCATGAATGAGCGAGACGAACTGCAAAACCGTCTTTTGCTGAACGCACAGCTGCTGCACGCTATTGCAGAAGAGGGGAACTTCTCCCGGGCAGCTGTCGCGGTCGGGCTGGAGCAGTCGGCGGTCAGCCATCGCATCAAGTCTCTGGAGGCCGCGCTCGGAATTCGGCTTTTCGAGCGAACGACCCGGCGCATCGTTCCGACGGAAGCGGGACGGATCGTTTGTGACGCCGCGCAGCGCTGTCAGGAGATCTGGGGCAGTGCACTGTCGCGGATAGCGGATGTGAAGACGTCCAGGACCATACGTCTGTCCGTGTCGTCCTCCGTTGCCATGAAATGGATCGTTCCAGCGCTGCAGCGCGCGCAGGAGGCCGGTCTTGACCTTGTGGTCGATGTGGAAGACAGGCTTGTCGACCTTCACGCCGGTGAGGCCCAGGCGGCGATCCGCTACGGGACCGGCCCTTATCCGGGGTTCCACGCCGAAGCGCTCATGACTGCGCAACTTGTGCCCGTTGCGCGGCCCGGCTTGTTGAAGGGGCAAATGGTTCCCGGCAAGGGAACACCGGCTCTGCTTGCAGACAGGTCCGGGGGGACAGACGGAACGGGCTTCAGCTGGACCGACTATTTCAAGGGCCGCAACTGGCCCGAGCCACCTTCAAGACCAGTGGCTTCCTTTGCCAGAGCCGACCTCGCGATCCAGGCCGCCATCAGTGGCATGGGGGTCGCGCTCGGCAGGACACTACTGATCGAAAACGACATCGAGGCAGGGTTTCTGGAAGTCGTCGGTAAGCCGGTCGCCTCGAAGGCAAAATACTGGCTGGTAACGACGGCTGCCTATGCAGACACGGAGGGATATCGCGATCTGCGGGCCTGGATCGGCAGTGAAATCGAGATCGCACGCGACCAGAACCGAAGGCTGCTTGCCGTCCAGCCATGAACAGTCATTGGTTCCGTACGCGGCCTTTCAAGCGTCACCAGGAGCCTTGAGCCACTGGATCACAAGGTCAAGTTTGACCTGGTCGGAAAGACCGAGGTACTCGAAGTTCGACCTGGTCAGGAAACGCAGGGCTAAATTATCCAGAACATGATTGCAGTGGCGAAGGCCGCTTTGTTGACTGCTCGCGGCTGATGGATCAAACGGATGGCCTGCTGCTTCACGCAGAGGCCATCACGTTACCAGTGCGCTGGTTCACGCCCTCCGCCAACCTCGAAAGATCCACTGGACCCATGACTGACAAGACCTACCAGATCAGGGCATTTGAGCCAGGCGACGGTGATGCCCTTGCCGCCATCTATCAAGGCGCGGTCGATCAGATTGCCAGGGCCGACTACTCAGAAATCCAGCGGTCTGCCTGGCTCTCCATTGCACCGACGGGTGATGTCATGGAAACGGCCTATGGGGATGGAAGGCTCGCGCTTGTGGCGGTAGATCACGAAGCGCGGGTCATCGGATTTTCCGACCTCGAAGAGGATGGTCATATCCAGTTCCTCTACGTTGATCCAGGTGCGGCCGGCCGTGGTGTTGGTTCAAGCCTGATCAGGGCGCTTGAAGGCGCGGCAAGGCAACGGGGTCTGGGCCGCCTTTATTCGGAGGCAAGCGAGACGGCACTGCCGGTATTTTTGAAGCAGGGCTTTGAACGTCTGCATCGTCGCGACCTGAAGATCGGCGATGTCGACATACATAATTACAGCATCGAGAAGCGACTTTGACGGATCTGGATGCCGGGTGGTTTGTGGCGATCGGGCCGAAGCGTCAACGGGCCTTTTCGATCTGCTCGGTATGACTGTCCAGCCACTTCTGCAGGTCGCGCTCGGCACTTTCCAGGCTTTCGGCGTTTATGGCACGCAGGTTCAAGGCGCGTGTAATGGCACGTGTCCGCTTGTTGATCGCAAAATCGGCAGGTACCGTTTCGAGATTGTCCACGCCCAGCTTGTCGTAAAGCGAGAGCAGGCGGTTCTGGACGGTGCGAAGCGACAGTCCCTGCCGAACGGCAATGACCTTGTCCGATAGGCCGAGAGCCATGTCCAGAAGAACGGCATATTCGCTGTCCGTAAGCGTGTCATGTGTCCGGATGTGGCGCTGCTGAACCCGGTGGATTTCCTGGTCCACCACGATCTGGGACTCCAGAAAAACACCGCGCAGTGCCAGGTGAAGCCGCTCCTGAGTTGCCGTCTTCAAAACATATCCGTAGGAGGTTTCCTGAGGCACGATCCGGGCTATGCCGCGCAGGTACGCCTCGTCCGAATAGTTCGACCAGAACAGGATGCGGGTCTGGGGGCGTTCGCGCCAGATCGTCCGGGCAGCATCAATGCCGTTGCGTTCCTTCATCTGAAGATCCATCACCACCGACTGGATGGAATGCCTGCGCGCCAACTGCTCGCCTTCCAGGCCGTTGGTCGCGTGGAAGATGTCCTCGACGTCCGGCAAGGCCAGTTGCAGGGCTTCGCTGAGATACCCGGCATGAAATTGATCGTCTTCTACCAGAAGCACCTTCATGCCAGCTCTTCCTCACCCGTCTGTGGTGCGGTTTCCTGGCACGGGGCGCAGGTCATCGGCAGTTTCACCGTGATGGTCGTGCCTTCCTTACTCGACATGCCGAAGTCCGCGGCGATCAGCCTTGCCCGTGTGCGCATATGGGCAATGCCTCCTGTTGCCTTGCTGGTGTGCCGGCCGAGACGTGAACCGGGAAGCCCCTTGCCATTGTCCCTGATTGTCATTTGCAGTCCGGATTTCACCCGCTTCACGGAGACGCTTATCTGGTCGGCTCCGGAGTGGCGAGCGGCATTGTTTATGGCTTCCTGGGCGATGCGAAACAGGGCAATCCGGATGGTCGGGTCCAGGGTATCGATCAGGCCGTCCGTCTCGTCCGCAGCTTCAAGCATGGTGGACGAAACGTCCTCCACCGCGCGCTCCAGATGTATTCGCAAGGCGTGGGCAAAGCCGAACAGGTCCAGGATCGTTGGTACGGCGGTGTCGATGATCCGGCGAAGGTCGCCGATGCAGTGCTGAATGCTGCCGATCACCCGGGCCTTGTCGGAGGCCGTATCCATCTTCTCGACATCGCGCATGATCCGGGTCAGATCGGCAAGGGTCTGGTCATGCAGATCCATGCCGATGCGCTGGCGTTCCTGTTCCAGAACCCGGGTCAGTTCCAGTGCGCCTTGCCGCAGGCCTTCTTCGCGAGCCTGGGCTTCCGCGCGGACGACGGCTGCGCGCTTGGCCTTTTCGTTCGCGCGAAGGGAATAGAAATAGGGGGCAAGCACATCGGCAATCTGCCTGACGCGCACAACTGTTGCCTCGTCATAGATGTCCGCTGTGCAGGAGGAACAGTTCAGCGCGCCGATGGTGCGGCCAAGCACCTTCATCGCAACATTTACCCGGCTGCGCAGCTTGTGCTTGATGATCGGTTGGGCCAGCGCACCCTCATAGGTGTAGCGCTCGTCTTCCATGGCGTTGCCGGTGAGCATGTAATCCGTCTCGCCGAGCAGAATGCTGCGAACGGGCGAGATGGCGACAGGCGTGCGTGACAGGCTCCAGCGCGTCTTGATTCCGACTTCGTAACTGGTGTTCCAGGTAACCTTGTCGTCCACCAGGCAGACGTCGAGGTGATCGATCGGAAGCAGGTTCTCGATCTCGGCCTTCACCGATCTCAGGGCGGCCCGGATTTCGACCTGGCCGGCCAGATGACTGGAAATGCGCAAGAGAGAGACGAGAGCCGTCGGCTCTGACACCTCCTGGTTTTCATTGGCTCCCTGTCGCATGGCAACAACAAGCTCCTCCCGTTTATTGCGTGCCAGTGTGCGGTACAGGGCTTGCGTCGGCAACCCATCTGTTGGGCGCTCCAGTGCATCATGGTTGCGGGTTCCCGCAACCGTGATGCGTTTCTTCCGCTTTACGCATTTCCTTAACGTCAGCAATCTGAGCTCGGGATGCGTTGGGAGAACCGTGTCCCGTTATCAAAGACGCCTGCTGGCGTCAGGGAGGAAACATGAACACCAAAGCCAAGCTCTTGGGGGCGGTCGCGCTTGTTGCGGTCACCCTGCCGGGTCACGCTGTAGCGGACACCGCGGATAAACGTATTGCCCTTTCCAACAATTACGCCGGCAATTCCTGGCGACAAGCCATGCTGGAAAGCTGGGCCAAGGTCGGCGACAAGGCTGTTGAAGACGGCGTGGTCGCCTCGGCCGACGCATTCACCACGTCCGAAAACCAGGCAACCGAACAGGCCGCTCAGATTCAGAACATGATCCTGCAGGGTTACGATGCGATCGTGGTCAATGCAGCTTCGCCAACGGCCCTCAACGGCGCGATCAAGGAAGCCTGCGACGCCGGCATCACGGTCGTCTCGTTCGACGGTATCGTCACCGAGCCCTGCGCATGGCGCATTGCGGTCGATTTCAAGGAAATGGGCCGTCAGCAGGTCGAGTATCTCGCCGGACGCCTGCCGGATGGCGGCAACCTTCTTGAAATCCGCGGTCTGGCCGGGGTTTTCGTGGACGATGAAATCCACGCAGGTATCGAGCAGGGCGTGTCGGAATTCCCGAAATTCAAGATCGTCGGATCGGTCCACGGCGACTGGGCGCAGGACGTCGCCCAGAAGGCAGTTGCAGGCGTCTTGCCGAGTTTGCCGGAGATCGTCGGGGTCGTGACCCAGGGCGGTGATGGCTACGGGGCAGCCCAGGCAATCAAGGCGGCCGGCCGCGATACGCCGATCATCGTGATGGGTAACCGCCAGGACGAAATGAAATGGTGGGCCGAAGCGCGTGACGAAAACGGCTACGAGACCCTGTCTCTTTCCATTGCCCCGGGTGTTGGCACGCTTGCCTTCTGGGTCGCCCAGCAAGTGCTCGACGGTGCAGAAGTGCCCAAGGATCTCACGGTACCTTTCCTGAAAGTCACCCAGGAAACGCTTGACGAGACGCTTGCCGCAACACCTGCCGGTTCGGTGGCGAACGTCGAATACAGTCAGGAAGACGCCAAGTCCGTCATTGCAGCCGCCAACTGAGGGAGAGACGGAATTGGAAGTGGCAACTGGCGCCGGCAAGCCGAAGCCGGATGTCCCGTTGGTTGCCCTTTCGGGCGCGTGCGTTCACTTCGGTGCAGTGCGCGCGCTCGACGGGGTCAGTCTGACCGTCAGTCCCGGCGAATGTGTCGGTCTGATGGGTCACAACGGTGCGGGCAAATCGACAGCCGTCAACGTGATCAATGGCGGACTGACGCCAACGGACGGACAAGTCCGTTACGGGCATGAGGACGGCAGAAAAGGAACGGGGGCAGCACGTGCGCGTGCCTGCGGTATCCGCAGTGTTTTTCAGGAACTTTCCTTATGCCCAAACCTGTCCGTACTGGAAAATCTGAGGGTTCCACATCGTGACCTGACAGGATTTGGCTGGCGCAAAACGGCTGCCGGGCGGATTGCCGCTGCTCTCGACGAAATCTTTCCCGGACACAGGATCGAACCGGGCATGATCGTCGGCGACCTGACCCTGGCGGAACGGCAGATGGTCGAGATCGCTGCCGGATTTGCAGGTGGCCCTACACCACCACGTCTCGTCATCCTCGACGAGCCGACATCGTCCCTTGATGCCTCGATTGCCCGGCAACTGCTCGAACATGTCCGTCGCTTCTGCGCCAAGGGCGGTGCGGTCATTTTCATTTCGCACATGCTGGGAGAGGTTTTCGAAGTCGCATCACGGATCGACGTGATGAAGGACGGCAAGATCATCGCCAGCAGACCGGCGTCTGAATTTACCCAGCAGGGCCTGATCGATGCCATGGGACATGTGGCAAACGAGAAGGCCGCCGCCCGGGCGGCGGTCGAAAGCAGTCAACGCATCGGCGAAGAAGTGCTGAAGACGCCGGAAGGGCTCAGTGCCCGCAAAGGGGAAATCGTTGGCCTGGCGGGTCTTGCCGGGCATGGGCAGGCAGAAGCTTTGGCCCGGTTCTTCATGTCCCGGTCGGGGAAACTCGCGCGGGTGAAGGATCCTGAAGCGGCCTTCGTTGCCGGTGACCGCGGCCGGGACGGGGTCATGCCGCTCTGGTCGATCCTTCGAAATCTCACGCTGACGCACCTGCCAAGCCTGACCCGGCGAGGGTTGGTCGACAGGGTTGCTGAGCAGGCGCTGGGCGCAGACTGGAAGAAGCGTATCGGCATTCGGACCGACAATCTGGGAAATCTCATCCTGTCCCTGTCCGGCGGCAATCAGCAGAAGGTTCTTTTCGCCCGTGCACTGGCCTCATCGGCCCCGATCGTGGTGATGGACGACCCGATGCGCGGTGTCGATGTCGGCACCAAACAGGAAGCTTACGACATGATCCGAACGGAAGCCGCCAACGGGCGCACCTTCCTGTGGTATTCGACGGAAACGGATGAAGTCTGCCAGTGTGACCGGGTGTTTGTGTTCCGGAACGGGCAGATATCAGCGGAGTTGACCGGAGACGGCATCACGGAAGAAAACATTCTGGCCGCCTCTTTCCAGATGCAGGGGGCCGGCGCATGAACGGCAAGTACCGCATTCTGCTTCCGGTCCTGTCCCTGACTGTGCTGCTGGCGGCCGTCTTTTACCTTCAACCCCGGGCAATGAGCTACTTCGGCCTGAACCTGCTCTTCAATCTCGCGGTACCGATCGCGCTGGCAACCATCGCGCAGATGATGATCATCATGGTCAACGACATCGACCTGTCGGTCGGGACGTTCGTCAGCTTCGTCGCCTGTGTCACGGCAACCTTCCTGAATGATGCGCCGCTCGTCGGCGCGGCTATCCTGCTGGCATCGATCCTCGCGTATGCGGCCATCGGCGCGCTCATTCACATTCGCCAGCTTCCGGCGATTGTGGTCACGCTCGGCATGTCATTCGTCTGGGGAGGCCTGGCGGTTCTGCTGCTGCCATCGCCGGGTGGTGCGGCGCCGACATGGATCCGAACGGTGATGACCGTCAAACCGCCACTGGTGCCGATGGCGGTGGTGGCCTGCATCCTCATCGCCGGTCTGACGCATCTTTTGATCATGCGGTCTTCGACGGGCACGCTGTTGCGCGCAGTCGGCGGCAACGCCCAGGCGGTTGCACGCTCCGGCTGGTCGGTCACGAAACTGAAGGCGGGTGCCTATGCGCTTGCCGGCTTCTTCGGTGTCCTGGCCGGTATCTGCCTCGTCGGCTTGACAACGTCGGCCGATGCCAACATCGCTTTGCGCTACACGTTGCTCTCCATCGCCGGAGTGATCCTGGGGGGAGGAGAGTTCACGGGCGGTCGGGTCTCGCCTGTCGGTGCGGTGCTCGGTGCGTTGACACTCGCGCTCGCGGGAAGCTTCCTCTCGTTCATGCGCCTGTCGCCGGACTGGCAGATCGGCGCTCAGGGCGCGATCCTCATCCTTGTACTTGCGGTGCGGCTGATCTTCTCGCGCCGCAGCCGGAAATGGAAGGGAGCCGAAAATGGATAACTCCCGTCTTTCGACCGTTCTCGCCATCCCCAGAAGACCCTGGTTCTGGGCATTCGCAGCCAGTGCCCTTGCCTATTTCGCAACCCTTTCGCTGACGGAAGGACGCGGTGGAGGGGAGCTTCTTTCCGCAGCGCTGACCTTTGCCTCCTTCTCGGCCATTGTCGGGCTGGGTCAGATGTTCGTCATCACCCTTGGGCCGGGCAATGTCGATCTGTCGATCCCCGCGACGATGACGCTGGCCGGCACGCTGTCGCTCAAGTTCATGGATGGCGCGGCAAATCTCATCTTGCCGGGGCTCGCCGTCGCGCTTGCCGTCGGTATCGGAGCGGGCACATTCAATTACCTGCTGATCCGGCTTTTGCGGATCCCGCCAATCATTGCGACCCTTTCGGCATCTTTCCTTTATCAGTCGCTGGCGATCTGGTGGAACCGCGGCCTCAGGATCAAGCCGCCGGAGGCGCTCGCAGATTTTTCGACCGGCGCCATCGCCGGCCTGCCGAACCTGACGATCATCGGCGTGCTGATTGCGCTGTTGAGCTGGGTGGTTCTGGAACGCTCGATCTTCGGACGCTGGGTGTCCGCCTTCGGGCAGAACACGCGCGCCGCCCGGCTGAGTGGGATCCCGGTAGAGACGGTCCGCGCGGTCACCTATGTCGTCTCCGCCGTGCTTGCGGCGTTCACCGGATACCTTCTGGCGAGCTTTTCAGGAGGTGCCGCACTGAACATGGGCACGGAATATCTCCTGATTTCCATCGCCGTTGTCGTGATCGGAGGCTGCTCCATTGCCGGCGGCAATTCGAATGTTCCGGGCATCTGGGGCGGGGCGCTGCTGATGTTCCTGGTCGTTTCGATGTTGAATTCCTACGGCTTCGGCGCAGGCGTGCGCCTGATCATGACCGGCGCCATCATCATTGGCATCGTCGCTGCCGCATCCGGAAAGGGCAGACCCACATGAACAGTTTCTCTTCTCCCTATCAGATCGACGATCCCCGTTTCAGGAACCTGATCCAGAAGAACGCAAGGTTGCGCCAACTTGCGACCGGCTTTGAATGGACCGAAGGGCCCGTCTGGTTTGCCGATCACCAGCACCTGTTTTTTTCCGATATTCCCGCAAACCGGATGATGCGGCTGACGCTTGATGGCCAGGTCAGCACCTATCGCCAGCCTGCGGATTATTCCAACGGCAACACCCGGGATCGTCAGGGCAGGCTGGTGTCCTGTCAGCACGGAACCCGCTCTGTTACCCGGACCGAACTGGACGGCACCCGCACCGTGATTGCAGACAGCTACCAGGGAAAACGTCTCAATTCACCGAATGACGTGATCGTCCAGTCGACCGGCGCGATCTGGTTCTCCGATCCGACTTACGGCATCCTGAGCGATTATGAAGGCTACACCTCAGAGCCGGAACAGGCGGCCCGTAATGTCTTCCGCGTGGATCCGGTAACCGGAGAGGTCGAAGCGATGATCACAGATTTCACCCAGCCGAACGGCCTGGCCTTTTCATCGGATGAGAGCGTTCTCTACGTGGCGGAATCCGGCTCCAGTCATGATGCCGAGGTTCCCTCCATCATCCGTGCTTTCAAGCTGGACGAGACCGGTGGGATCCTGTCGGACGAGGTGTTTGCCACAATAGACCGTGGACTTCCCGACGGAATGCGGGTCGATGCTGCCGGCCATCTGTGGAGTTCGGCGTCCGACGGCATTCACTGTTTCCACCCCGACGGGACCCGGCTCGGGAAGATCCTGGTGCCGGAAGTCGTCTCCAACCTGTGTTTCGGTGGCGTGCGCGGCAACCGGTTGCTGATCACCGCAACCACGTCGGTTTATGAGATTGCGGTCAACGCAAGATCGGCGATCTGAGAAGATCGCCGCACAGAAGCCTTGAGAAATCTTCAACTGGCAGACCCGATCGTTACTACAAGGTCACGATGGCCTTGATCAAGGCTTCCCTGTCTGTCGCCAGCTCCTTGATCTTCGCCGGAAGGTCCTCGAGGCGCACGGTCAGCGTGCACAGCGCATCCGTGTCGATCCGGTCTGAGCGAATTGCCGACATGACGGTCTCGAAGTCTTCTCTCGTGGCGTTTCTGCTGCCGATGATCTGGGTTTCGCGTTTGTGAAACTCCGGGTCGCTGAAGCTGATGGTTTCCTTCACGACGCTCACCAGCACATAGCGGCTGCCATGCGCAAGAAGAGGAAAGCCGGCTTCGATGGCGGCCGCATTGCCCGTTGCATCGAAAATCACGTCGAAGCCGTCTTGCAGAGGACCTGACAGAATGTCGGTTCCGACGAGATGCGTGTTCTTGAAGCCGAATTTTTCCGTCGCCTGGGCCAGCCGCGTTTGGCTCATGTCCAGAAGATGGACTTCGGCTCCCGAAAGCCGGGCAAAGAGAGCTGTGCCGATGCCGATGGGACCGGCCCCGGTGACCAGAACCCTGTCGTCGGCGGATAGCGCCGCCCGGCGAACGGCATGGGCCCCGATCGCAAGAAACTCCACCATCGCCGCCTGAAGTTCCGTCAAGCCGGTCGCCGGATAGAGATTTTGCTGAGGGACTGCGATGCGGGAACACATTCCGCCATCCCGGTGAACACCGAGAACCTCGATGCTGCTGCAGCAGTTCGGTTTGCCCTTCGTGCAGGCCCGGCAGGCGTTGCACGAAAGATACGGGTTGACCACCACCAGTTCCCCGGCAGTCCACGGGCCGACGCTTTCCGCGACCCTGCCGCTAAGCTCATGACCAATGACACGCGGGTAGTTCAGGAAAGGGTGCTTGCCTTCCAGAATGTGGTAGTCGGTGCCGCAAATGCCGACGGCCTCGATGTCCACAAGCACCCAGCCGTCCGGCGCGTCTTCGGGCAGGGCCTGCGTTTCGAGCCTGAAGACACCCGGTTCGATGACGGTACCGCATTCCATTGATCGGGCCACTGCCGGTGATTTGGTCTTTTCAATATTCATTGAACGGCTTTCCGGCTCCTGGGAGCCCAGTCGTGAGGAAGGTCGCCCTTGATGATAAGGCTGAGAACATCATCCTTGGTGACGTCTTCAATCCGGTGCGAGCCGACCTTACGGCCCTTGTTCATCACTATGACACGATCGCAGAGTTCGAACACGTCATGCATGTCGTGGCTCACCAGGAGGATGCCTATTCCTTCTTCGCGCAATTGTCTGATCAAGGCACCGACCATGGCCGTTTCCGAAGGGCCGAGAGCGGCTGTCGGCTCGTCCATGATCAGGATCTTGACGTCAAAATAGATCGCTCTGGCAATGGCAACAACCTGCCGCTGGCCGCCCGAGAGGCTCGACACCGGATCGTTCAGGTTCTTGAAGTTCGGGTTGAGCCTTTTCAGAACGCGGACCGCCTCGGCCATCATTCTGTTGTCGTCCAGATTGCCGAACCTTGTTTTCAGTTCCCGGCCGAGAAACAGGTTGGCGGGTGCGTTCAGATGATCTGCCAGGGCAAGCGTCTGGTAGATGGTTTCGATGCCCAGATCGCGGGCGTCGTGGGGCGATTGAATGTCGGCGATTTCGCCGTTGACCTTGATCGTCCCCTCATTGGGGATCATGGCTCCGGACAAGATGCGCATCAGGCACGATTTGCCGGCGCCGTTGTGGCCGAGAACGCCAACGACTTCACCTGGATAAAGCTCCAGAGAAACACCATTCACCGCCCTGATGCCGCCAAAGTGCTTTTCGATTGCCTCCATCTGCACCAGCGGTGCCGCGGATTGTGCATCTGGTTTCATATTCCGTGTCCCGATCGACGATTGAAAAGACCGGAAGCCTTTGAGCAGCAAGGCTTCCGGCCGCGTTGTGGTGCGTTAGTAAAGGACGTTCTGAACGCTCGGATGATCGATGTTGTCCTTGGTGGCCAGCACGACGCCGGTGTCGATGAAGTTCGGCACCTGTTCACCGTTCAAGAGCTTCAGAATGGTCTGAACGCCGATCTCGCCCATCTGGAACGAGCCCTGAACGGCAGTCGCGGCCAAAGTTCCATCGCGGACGAAATCCTGAAGGTCTGTGTTGCCGTCAAAGCCGATCGCCGTGACCTTGCCCGCCTTTCCGGCTTGTGCCAGTGCCCGGCCCATGCCGATGGCCGTCGGTTCGTTGGCGCCAAAAATGCCGACAAGATCCGGATTTGCCGCCAGAACGTCGGTGGTCTGGTTCAAGGCGGTTGCCATCTGGGACTGGGAGTAATAGGGGCCGACGATCTCGATCTTGGACTGATCCTCGATCCGCTTGACGAAGCAGCCGACGCGGCCAAGTTCGGAGCCGACACCCGCGACATAGGACATCACGGCAACCTTGCCCTCTGTCCCGACTTCCGAAATCATCTTGTCGGCAACCAGTTGACCAGCAGCACAGTTATCGGTCGACAGGAATGACTGGTAAAATTCCTTGCCGTTGTCGGCGAGACCGGAGTCGATAATGACAACAGGAATTTCGGATTCATACGCTTTCTTCACCGCCGGGATCAGTGCTTCCGGATCGGATGGTGCCAGGACAATTCCGGATACGCCGCGGTTGATGGCGTTCTCGACAAGGCTGACCTGATCGGCAACGGCCGATTCCGAGGCCGGACCGTTGAAGGTCATCGTGTGGTCCGACTGGCCTTCGATGGCTGCGCTGGCGCCCTTGTTCACGTTCTGCCAGAAGTTGGAATTCGTCGTCTTGACGATGACCGCAATTTCTCCGGCCTGCGCGGCTGCTGCGGACAGCGCAAGGGCACTTGCCATCATCGCTGTTGTCAAAAGCTTCTTCATTTCATTCTCCTCCGTCTGAAGTTGCTCTGGAAATCGTCCGGCTTTCTCAGCGCCGGTTTCTGATCTGATCGACGTAGACCGCCAGAATGACGATGACCCCGATCACGATTTGCTGGATGAATGCGGACACGCCGGCCATGTTGAGGCCGTTCCGCAGAACGCCGATGATGGCTGCGCCGATCATCGTTCCGGAAATATTGCCGACACCGCCCATGAGCGAAGCCCCGCCGATGACGGCCGCGGCGATTGCGTCGAGCTCGTACATGACGCCTTCATTCGGCTGAACTGTCACGAGACGGGACATCAGGACGTTGCCCGCGAGCCCGGCAAGCGCTCCTGAAAGGACGTAGGCAAAAATCTTGGTGCGATCGACCAGGACACCGGAGAGACGCGCGGCTTCCTCGTTCGAGCCTGTGGCATAGATATGCCGGCCGATCTGGCGGCGCCTGAGAAGATAGGCTGCGGCAAGTGCGACAACCGCGAGCAGAATGACCGGATAGGGAATTCCGGGAAAGACGACTTTCGGGAAGATGCCGCCGGTTTTCTCTACGATGCGGAACAAGGAGCCATTGCCCAGAAGACCGAAACTTTCACCCAGGCGCGAAATCGGCGCTGCGCCCGTCAGCTGGAGGGCAACGCCGCGGGCGATCAGCATCATGCCGAGCGTTGCCACGAACGGGGTGATCCGCATTTTGGTAATGACGAAGCCGTTGACGAAACCGCAAGCGGCGCCGGCCATCACGCCGATCGCCATGGCGGGACCGACCGGCACGCCTGCCTTGATGCTCAATCCGGTGATGGTTCCCGAAAGGGCAAGTACGGAGCCGACGCTCAAGTCGATGCCGCCGGTAATGATCACCATCGTCATCCCGATGCCCAGCAAGCCGATGACGGACGTCTGCAGCAGCACCGTCAGTCCGTTGTTGATGGAGAAAAAGGCCGCATTTCCGAAGGAGAACGCGAAGATCAGCAGGGCAAGGGTCAGGAGCGCCGATAACTTGTGAAAAGAACCGGCAGACAGTTTGAAAGTCCAGGAAGCAGGCTCTGCGCCTCGATCAAGATCCGCCATAAATCCTCCCGGGCCGGATATTGAATAAAATTATTAAAAACAATATGAGGTCAGGTAATGTGGCGCGTCAACAGTTTTTTATTTTTTAATACAAACAATCGGAATTGTTCAGCGTTTTGGATATGTTAGGTTGCTGCCATGGCAAGAACGGACGAACGATTCAGGCGCGCATACAACAGGTTGCTGGACATCTGCAGCGCCATGGCGATTGGCGACGAGTTGCCCGCCGAGACCGCGCTTGCGGACAAGATGGAAGTCAGCAGAACCATCGTTCGCACCGCATTGCAAAAGCTGGACAGCGACAATCTCATTCGCTGGGAAGGCCGTACCAAGACGCTGATCCGGAAACCGCAAGCGGAGCACCGCCTGGTTCCTGCCGAAAGTTCCCTGTCCACGGAGGAGCTGGAGCACAGGTTCTTTGAATGGATCCTGCGTTTCGACGTTCCGGCGGGGACGTCGCTCAATGTGGCGCAACTGTCGCGGCAATTCGGTGTTCCCGTCCACAACCTGCAGGAATTTCTGGCCGGACTGAGCCGTCTCGGTCTTGTGGAGCGCCGTCCAAGAGGAGGGTGGTCGCTCCTTGGGTTCACGTCGGAATTTGCGGTTGAACTGTCAGAGTTTCGAATGGTTCTCGAGCTGAATGCGGTCCGGCAGCTGCTGACCCTTCCGCCCGAGCACGAGATCTGGAAAAAGCTCAAGGCCTTGAAGCGCGAACATGAGGACCTGAAGTCGGTCCTTGAGGAGCGGTATCACGACTTTTCCCTGCTGGACGAAAAGTTTCATTCAGCCGTCAACAGCGTGGTCAAAAACCGGTTTGTTCTCGAGGCACAGAAGCTCATCAAGCTGATCTTCAACTACCACTACATGTGGGACAAACGCGACGAACTGGAACGCAATGCGGCCGCGATCGAGGAGCATCTGGAATGGATCGACGCGATGCTCGACAAGGACGGCGCAAGGTCGGAAGCCGCAGCGCTAAAGCATCTGCGGAGATCGAAGGAAACGCTTCTGCAGTCGCTGCGGGTTCACAAGTTCGCCTGAAGGCCCTCTTGCGCAGGGGTGCCAAACACTCTTGAAAAGCTGGCGGGCGGTGCTTCGGCGAGGCAGTCGAGATTGCGCTTCAGGGATGAGGCCTTCGATGTGCCGAGCAGAACAGAGGCGACACCGGGATAGCTGTGGGCGAAGTGAAGGGCCGCGCTGGCAAGCGAAAGTCCCAGTGTTTTCGCCTGTTCCTTGAGTGCGGTCACCTTTGCCAGGATTTCCGCTGGCGCGGGTGCGTAATCGAACCAGGCGCCCTCAACCGGTCCCGTTGCCAGAATTCCGGAATTGAAGATCCCGCCGAGAACCAGGCTTGTGCCTTTTTCCCGGCACCGCCCGACGAGCTGGTCTTCTGCTTCCCGGTCGAGCAGGGTCAGGCGTCCTGCAAGCAGGATGGCGTCCAGGTCGGTCTCGTTCAGAAGGTCGAGACAAACCCGGGTTTCATTCACGCCGAGGCCGAAGGCGCGGATTTTTCCCTTGGCTTTCAACCTTTGCAACCGGTCGAGCCCGGTCGCCAGCAAGTCCTGCATATGTGTTTCGTTTGAAGCGCCATGGGTGTAGGTGCCGATGTCGTGGATGTAGACGATATCGACATGGCGCGTCTGCAGCCGCTCGAAACTGCCTTCCAGCGACGCTTCAATGCCGTCACCGGAATAGTCGTAGCGAACAGCGTTCGGAAGCGGGTCGAAAAAACCGTCGGCCTCCTTCAGAGGAGTTCCCGGTGACAGAACGCGCCCAACCTTGGTGGACAGGACGTAGTCTTCACGCCGCCTGGATTTCAAGAACCTGCCTAACCGTTCTTCCGACCGGCCACGGCCATAATGAGGTGCGGTGTCGAAGTACCGGATCCCGGCGTCCCAGGCAGACTGAAGAACCTCGTTTGCCTCTGGTTCCGGCACTACCCGAGCCATGTTTCCGATGGCGGAGGCTCCGAAGGAGATATCCGTTACCAGAACACCTGTGTTGCCGATCTGTCTGCGTGCCCTCATGCGCGTGCTGCCTCGGCACCAGCCGCCACTGCATCCAGCCGGGGCATCTGAAGTGACGCGTCGGCTTTCCGTGCCCAGGACAGGAAAGATGAAATACGTCGCTCTATCTTTTCCCCGTGGTTCTGTGCGATGTCGGCAAGCTTGTGGTCCAGAAACGGGTTCTTGAACCTGTCGATTGTCGTGGCGGCATACACTTCCGCTTCGTTCTTGCGGCCATGAGCCTCGAAGGCAGGGATGACTTCACGTCGATAGAGATCTGTAAGGTCGGGGCCATAGTCGGGACTGTCAATCAGTTCCCGGACAAACTGCAGGGACGAACCGCCTGCAGCCAGCCATCGTGACACCAGGTAGGTGTGTCCAAGGTTCAAGATGAATAGCTTCAGGGTCTCGACCTGTTCCAGATCCTCGACCACCTGCACGCATGGGTGCACGCAGGGCAGAATGAGGCCGGGTTGTTTCTCGATTGCCCAAAGCGCATAGGGTTCGGCCACAGCTCCGGCGGGTTCCAGCGGCTCGGAGACGATCCTGTCGACCAGGGAATTCACCCAGGTCACGTTTGAGCGGAGCCAGTCTGCAAATTCAGGCGGGTAAAGAGCTGCAATGGAAAGGACAAGATCTCTCAGAACATTGCCGTTTTCGGGAATGAGTTCGGCCGGCATGACCTGCACCGGAGCGCCGCCCATGCCGAACCTTTGGAACAGGAACCACGTCAACTTGGCCGGATAGGACATGTCGATGGAAAAGTCGGTGCTCTTGTCTGCCTCACTTGGCCGATAGCCCGCATCAGCGGTGTTGGAGAGGATAATCCTTGCCTCGCCGGCCACGGCTTTCGCGACCTCGGCAAGGTCTTCCGGCAAGGACAAGGCACGTTTGATGCTGCTGACGGTCTTGCTTGTGTCCACCAGGGTACCGTTGTCGATGCCCTTGATCCGGACTTCGTAGCCGGAAGGGTCTGCAAGCGCCTTCAGGCGATGTGCCCGGGACGCGTCGCCACTAGTTTGAACCACTGTGATCGGTCCGACGTCCTGCCCTTCGGCAATGGCTTCGGAAACGAAAAGGTCTGCATGCGCTTGCAGGAAGCGGCTGGTCCCGAATTGAACGATCGCTGACGTCGACATGGCTCTCTCCCGAATGATTTTATGTTTATTATAATTATGAACATTTTAAATCAAGCAATTTCCGACCGCGGAAAAGATCAGGCGGTTGTCGGGAGGGTATAGACCTCAGCGGGTCAGTTTCCACTGACCATGAACCTGGAACTGAACGGCAGACTGGCAGCGCCGATCGCCTTCGGTGCCGGCACGATGTTGCCGGCGATTGCCTTGATCTGCGGGGCTGCTGCTTCCAGTTTCCGGCAGATGTCCTGGCAAATGCTTTCAGGCGCATAAGACGACAGGATGACTGTTTCGATTTCCACGAATTGACCGACCCCATGCAGGGAGGCGCGCATCTGGGCAATCAGCCGTTCTTCCCAATCACTCACCAGAGCACCGTAGTCTGGCCAGGATCCTGAACGGTCCCAGAGCGGGTCGACTTCCTTGCCCTGCGCCGACAGATCTCTCTCCAGCGCCGCAATGCCGACATCGAAGCTGACTTCGGAATTGCCGTTATAGATCTGGTGATTGAGGACAAGGCGGCCGTGCAGGTCGGCGCCGAGGTAGAAGAACATATAGTCCGAAAGTGTCTTGGCAGCGCCGAACATGCTCTCACCGCTGGCCGCTGCGGTGATGTCGTTCTGGACAAAAACGGCAATGCCGAGCTGTTCCTCGATCTCCGCCTGCAAGGCCTTGAAATAGGCTTCTTCGTCCATGCCGCCCGACAGTCGGCGAGGCAGGGCAAGACCGACGCCAGCCAGGCGTTCGCGTTCCGCATCCGGCAGCAGCTTCACCGCGCTCGCAATCGTCTCCAGAAATTCCGAATGGTTGCTGCCATGGGCAAGCTGCGGATTGGGCAAGGTCTTGTGAAAGCGGATCTTGCCGACAAAATCGATGAGAACGATATCGGTGTGCCGGTTGCCGACGCTGATGCCGATGGAATAAGCGCCTTCAGGGTTGAGGGTCAGAGGCACCGTTGGCGGGCCGACACGGCCCTTTTGCGCTTCCCCCTTCGCCACCAGTCCTTCCTGCTCCAGCGACCTGACGAGTACGGACACGGTCTGCGCCGAAAGGCCCGTCTGTTCGCCGATCTCCAGCCGTGTCGTCGAGGAGTTCTGCAGAAGCAGCGAAAGCACCAGGCGCTCGTTGTAGCTTCGCACACTGACGGCATTCAGGCCTGACGCACGGTCGGCTATGCGCAGCGGATTGGGCGGAGCAAATCTCATGTCAGGCATGGAAGGCCCTCCGTTGCCGTGCCGCATAAATTCCTGCCGGCAGCTGTGCGCGCAGCGAACTCATTTCCACCCGATCGCCTCCACTTCCCGCGCCAGGGCGACACCGAGATTCTCATGTGCCTGTGCGTTGATGTGGAACCCGTCCAGCGGATCACAGGTCGAGACGGACCCAGCGTCGAAGAAATGCACCTCAAGCGAATCCGACATGATCTCGAACTGCAGGGCAAGTTCATGGGACTTCTGCTGGGCGGCCTTGAAGATGTTCTCCCATTCCTTGATGTCGTCCAGCATCGGCGGCGGCGAGATCACCATGATCTCGGGTACCGTTCCGTCAGGGCCGGGCGAGAGTTCCTTGATGTCGTGGATCAGGCAACCGATGCCCATTGCCACTTCCGACGCCGGCTGGCCAAACCGGGCCTTCAGGTCGTTCGTGCCCAGCATTATGATGACAAGGTCCAGAGGAGCATGGCTCATGAGGCAGGGGCGCAGATAGGTGCGGCCATTCTTCAGCGCGCCTTCGATGGGGTCGTCATGCACCGTTGTCCGACCGCTGAGGCCTTCCTCGATGATGTGCCAGCCCTTGCCGAGTTCACGCGCAAGCACACCCGGCCACCGCTGCAGCAGAGTGTAGCGATCCAGTGGTGTCCCCCCTGGAATTTGTCCGTGCGTGTTCGAGTCGCCGTAACACAAGATCGTGCGCATGCTGGCAGCGTCCTGATTTGGTTATTGAAAACAGTCGGTTGTCCCGAAGGTTGGCCGAAATCTCTGTTGCCATACATTGCATCGCTCGCGGGATCTGACAAGCTTTCCAATTAATCATTCAATATGAATAACTATTGACAGGCAAGTCCTGCCGTGATTTTTAACGGACCTGGGAGGAGGTCCCACCCATCGCAGTTGCGTTCACCCGCCGCCGGAATGCGTTTCGGCGAACGGCATCGCCTTGTCTGCCGGCCGGCACCCGTTGTCGCTGCCGG